>CAYHDA010000017.1:0-28426 GCA_964355145.1 uncultured Mariniphaga sp. | reverse complement strand
AATTTGTGCTTCAGTTGAAATGTCTTACTAACAGGAGTATTCACTATTTCCAGTATTTTGCTTTTATTCGGATTGTCTACCAAATGATTTTGATAGTATGCATTGATTTGTTCAATATTGGCATTGTTAAGAACTTTTATCGTTACATCAAGGCTCCAGATGTTTCTACGGAAAGGAAAAATTGATTGTATGTTTTCTTTGGTCGAAACATAACCTTCACGATCCTCATCTCCTCTGATACCTACATATGAGATCACCGGAGCATCACCTATCTCCTTTTCAAATGGTTCTAATTTCATCTTTTTGGTACACCAGCGGGCATTTTGCGATGGAAGATACCCTCCATATTGCTTTAGAAAAAAATCAAATGGGCTATCCTCTGCCACAATTTTGTGGTCTATGGAAGTGTACTTTTTAATCTCAACTCCAAGTTCACCTTCCAATTGCCTGATTAATGTATAAGTCTCATTTAGTTCCCTCCCGGTGTCACAAGTATAATATTCGATAGGCAATTCTTCAGCTGTATATCGGTCGTGTAAATACAGCGCTAATGCAGCACTATCTTTCCCTCCCGAGATCCCTAACACATGTCTTACTTCAGGATTCTTCATCTATCAAATTATTAATTAGTTCAAAAAGTATAGCTTTTTTATCGGCAGAATTTAAATTTCCAAATTCAGAAAGGATTTTTTCTTTCAATTTAGCCGCAATTTTTTTGTTCTTATTATTTATAATTGATTGGAAGACTTTATCTTCACCCTTGGAACTAATGATCTTAATTCCAATCACTTCCTCTGGATCTACATTTTTTTGTTTTGCAAGTTGATATATAGGGATTAAGTCGACCAAGTCACGGTAAAATTTTTCGAAAGAGGAATATAGAATATCCTCATCTTTATCAGTCAATTTCGAAAGTGGCTTATCTAAAATAGCCATTGATATAGATTCAAACCACAATCCACTATTTTCATATGGTATACGGAATCGACTTAAAAGTTTTCTATGAGACCCAGAGAGTCTATCAATATTTATCAGGCTAAATTGGTTGTTTAAATGCTCTTTTATTTCAAGTCCCGACTTATTGGGAGTGTTTGAAATCTTCTTTATTTGTAATTCAAAACGAGCAATAAGTTCATAGTAGGCATTCCTTAGTTCACTGATAACTTTTTGCAACGATAAAATATATTGTTCGATCAATTCAGAATCGTTATTGATATTGAACTCATTATATCCTAATGTTTTAGGGAATTCCTTAAAAAAAGCAGAAAACGGGTCCGTCGCGTTTCCAAGAGCATTTCGAAAATCCTTTGCCGGCGGAGATAGTCTTTCGGTATTTAAGGCATACTCAGGAAGTCCTTTGTAAAAAAGCAAAAATGGTTTAATCGTTTCAATAATATTTTGATTTGTAATCTCACTCTCAGAATTGATATCAAAAAGTTCTCTATACTTATTAAATACTGAAATTTCTACTCCACCGAATGGATATGTTTTGAGAGAAAACATACTTGGATTTTTATAGAGTAAATCAAATAATTCTTCTGAGAGAAAAGGAATATAATTTCCGTCTTTGAATAGGGCATATTCATCGCGCTTGATGATTAAAAATGTTGGAACCCAGAAGTTAATTAGTCCATCTTTAAGTTTAAAAGGATGCTTTCTCAATTTAGCAAATAACTGAGAAATATTTTTTTCTTCTCCTGTAGCCTCTTTTAAAAAGTCCTCGCACAATTTCCATAGGGGAAGGAGGCTTTCTTCTTGAGGCCTTTGAAATCCGTAATTACCATTGTCCAGTTTGCAATGAATTCCTGAATATTTTAAAAGGGATTGATATATCGTTTTTTCAGGAGGATATTTTGTCGTTTCGAAACCTAAATCTTCTAAATTATAGTTATTAAGAAGTGCCTTGATGTATTTTTTTCTGGCGGTAGAAATTGCAGAGCTAATCTTTTGTTTATTAATTAGTTCATTCTTGATTATTGGAGTTTTATAAAAAATAGTTTCACAAACCTTGGAGAGAAGTTTATTTAGTTTCCTCTCAGAATCAATGAGTTCTTCTTGTCCATTAAAAAACCATCGCGTTTTATTCGTATTAGAATAAATACCCTCTAACACCTCATTATTTAGTTGAATCCGAAGTGCCTCTATAATATTTTTCAGTTCTGATTCAGCAACTTTGTCGTTTTCAATTTCTTGCAATACGATGTTTGCCTTTTGAATTTCAAATATTATTTTTTTTATGCCGGCAATATTCTGGAAGTTTACAAAAACATTCGCATTCGATGATTTTTTCGAATGACTCGTGAAATCTTCATTGAATTGATCTTGATCAAAGACCAAGTAAATATACCCATCAATCTCACCAACAGCAATCTCATCTTCTAAACTGCTAACCAAAATGAACTTGAAATACCTTGGTGTTCCCCTTTCATAGCTTATTTTTTTTGCACTAATACAAGGTAAAAGATAATATTGATTTAAAAAGTGGGCCACATCTGTAATTGCTTCAACTTTTGATCCGGCATTTTCTATGGCCTCATAATAATCCAGATCTGTTCCTTCGGTCAAAGAATAGGAAGACAAATGTTTTCGGAATAGAATGATCTTTAAATTCACCAACTTAGTTAAGACACTCAAAACCATAGGATCATTTAGATAGACACTTAAAAATTCCTCGTTAAGACTTCCTCCCTTATTCCCATATATCGATAAAATCCCAATTATTTTGATGATTTTCTCTGCTAATATTTTATTGTTGGAGAAATGGGGATTAACTCTTTCCAAGGATATCTTTATTCTATCCCATTTATTTTTATCCCGATTATGTTTATCGAAAATATGAGGATAAAAACTTGAATGAAGGAAATCGTAAACTTTAATAATATTAAATTCTTCGCCTTCTTTTGCTGAATGATATAAGGAATCCTTAGTCCTTTTAGCCAATAAAGTGAATAATGACCGTTCATTTTGACCATAGTCTTGCAGTGCTTTAGTAAGTATGCACGCTGAAATAATATCTAAAGGGATTAAATCAGGAAAGAGTTTATTGGCATATTCATCAGAGATTGGCAATAATCCTGAGGCAATAACCCGATCATTTACAGATTGATAATATGGATTTTTATTTCTGTCAAAATGCCATAATTTAATGTGTTCAGCAGCTAAAAAAAGTAATTGTTCTAGGGGCTCATTAAACGGAAGTTCAATAAACCGCCCACGTACCTTATTCCATTCTTGTTTCTGTTCATTATTTAAACCTCCTGAATAAGCATTGAAATTTTGATGCAATGCATTAATAAAAATCATGTTTTTTTCAGGGTCATTAACTAATTCAGCCAGCTCTTGCAGGAAATAAATTCGTTTCTCTGGCTCATTCTGGGCAGCATATTCAAGAATTTTGCCAAATTCATCGATGATAATCACAAGAAATTTACCTGATTCATTACATTTATTGCCAAAATTCTCGATTTCCGGCAACAAATTTGAAAGACTTAAATTTCCATTAAGTCCAAGTGCCTTTTGGAAAAGCTCTTCGATTGGACTATAACTTCCAACGATATTTACTATTTCAAATTCTTTAAAATTATTAAACTGACCATTAATCTTGAAAAAATATTCTGTGCCATTCTTTAAGTCCTTTTCAAGTGCCCACAAAAAGCTCGACTTTCCAGTTCCATATGAACCAATAAGACTAAAGCAGTGAAGGTGGCTATTGAAGTCAGAAATCAACTGATTCGCTGTTCTTGAAGAATTCTTTGTAACAATATAGTTTAACTCCTTATTGCTATCGCGAATAATATTTACTGATGGCGAGAAACTCAATTTATTTTCGATCATAATAATCCTCTAAGACCTTGTATGTATTTGAAAAATTATCTTTGCTAATCTGCAATTCCCGAACTCCAGCATCTTCAGTAAAAACAACGCCCTCTTCTTCGTTTGTCAACATCGAAATTCTTGAAAATAACTCTTCTTGAGTTAAACAGAATATGTTCCCTGGACAGCTATATTCTGACATTAAACTATCAAACGAAATTGATGTTTGATCTTTGAAGTTATCTAAGATCGTGAAAAAGAATATTTTGTTGCTTAAAGCCTTTTTCTTTCTCGTATTGAAATGGAATGTTCCAACACTGATTTGATCAATCAGATTGAGTTCCTGAAGGAATAATGAAAAAGTGTCATCCACTTCATTTCCACTTCGATTTGATCTTAGATAGTTGCTCTTTAGAACAGAAACATCTGATTCTAATGAGTTTGCAGCGATATTTAATGTCCTGTTTTTCAAAAAATACTCAAAATTTTCAAATGAAAACTCCGTTTGTCTTTTCTTAAACTCATTGAAAAAATCAGAGTATATCTTGGCATAACTTTTTTTCACAAGAAAATAATGTAGTAACCAAATTGTGTTAATATCCTCTAAATAAGGATCCCAGCCATTTTCATTATCAAATATTTTTGTAGCTAAGGGTGTTAATTCATCCTCCTCATAAAGTGCAAATGCCCTTAGCCAATACTTAATTGACCGAACCATATTTTTACCAACGCCCAAAATCGACGGAGATTCGGGTGCACTAAAATTATTTTTGTCTTTAAGAAAGTCATAACCCTTTTTAAGCCAGTAACTTCTGCATGCAAAAGTTTCATGTCCGGTATAAGTTGAAGAATTCTGAGTACTCATAGGTTTTCTTACTGGATAAATCTGTCCAGCAAAGTTAATCGAAATTTTAGGGATTAAATTTTAAAAATCAAAAATATGAGCAAAATTTATTAACAATTAGCTTTGAAGATTGAGGTTACACTTTAAGTATTGATATTACGTTTATTGTTTATGCTAATCTTAACGAATATAAACTTGATTGAGTCAAAGTAACTATTACATGTTCAATATATTATGATCAGTCTATGAAAAAAGGCGTCTGATTATGAAGATCAGGAGTCCGCCCTGAAACAAAGCAAAAAATACATTAGTCAATATGAGTAGGCTCAAAGAAAGTTTCGTTATCCAAAATATCTTGAAAACTACATATCCAATGGCTATTAAACCAAAAATGGAACAAATCTTCTCCGGAGGTGTATTTCATTCTGTATTCCTTTTCCGTATCTTCACTATTATCTTCAATTTTTCTTAAATATTTTATGTCCTCCAACCTATTAACAATCTTATTTTCAAAATTCAATTTAGTATATAACGGAATTATTGTTAATAGGCCTGTTGTTTTTATTATCGTTAGATTGATTTCGTGCCATCCATAAGTTTGAACATCTATGATGCCAATAAAAACTGAAAGTGGTTGAATATGTTCGGAGAACTTTGAGAGTTTTAGCAGAGGTCCTTGTTACAATCTTGATTCTTCAGTTCGAAGTTGTGGGGGAGCAATTATGCCAGGTCTTTTCCGTAATTACTGTCATATTTATGGTGTCTCTAAACCCCAATTAAATGGAATAAAAATCAATGACGTATGATAATTAAGATGTTGCGAAAATAGCAGAACGGTAATTCGTAAATTCGATGTATTGTAGGCGAAAAGCATACAATGAGAAAGAAGCGTTTCAATGACGTTTAGGTGATTCTTTTCTGAATTTACTCAAGCCAGATGGTTCAAAACTGATTATTTGCAGTGCATCTATATCGAAAACGGCACTAAAACGGCACTGTACCAAAAAAACAAGGGTCAGACCCTTCGATCTAACCCTTTGATTATCAATCCGTCGGGGTGACAAGATTTGAACTTGCGACCCCTCGCCCCCCAGACGAGTACGCTACCAGGCTGCGCTACACCCCGAATTGAATATGCCTATTTTGACACAGCTGTAAAATTAATATTTTTTACTCAATTTAATGTGTAAATTGGGGGTTCTGGCTTAAAATTAAGGGTCAGGGACCAATTATGTTTATTGAATACTTTAAATCCTATGGCAAATTACCGCAAAGTTTTTGCAGAATACATAAACAAAAGCCGGTTAATGATGTTTTATTTTCTGCGATGTATTAATTTCGTAGTTCAAAAATTATGAATTATTTCATCAGAAGATAATTTGTTTTTTTAATTGCCTGATGGAACACCTGTGTTATCTTTATTCGTGTTTGCGAAGCGCAGATTCATGGGTGTTTCATACTAGCAATTATTGCCATTGTGAAAAATTAATTAACTTTGAAAGAATAATAAAAAAATCCCGAATGGAATTATTTAAACCCTTGAATATCGCTGATAGTCAGCCAATGAAAATAAGTGCTGATGAAGTATCAGAACACGTGAAATGTCTGATTATCGGATCAGGACCTGCCGGATTTACCGCCGCCATCTATGCAGCGCGGGCCAACCTTAATCCGGTATTGTATGAAGGACTGCAACCCGGCGGTCAATTAACGACCACTACAGAGGTTGAGAATTTTCCCGGATATCCCAAAGGAATAACCGGACCTGAAATGATGGAAGATCTTAAATCGCAAGCTTTAAGATTCGGTACTGATATTCGTTGGGGAATCGCCATAGCCTCTGATTTTTCGGGTGCTGTTCACCGCGTTACATTTGATGGCGGTAAAGTAATTGAAGCTGATACTGTTATTATTGCCACGGGCGCCACTGCTCAATACCTTGGAATCGAAGATGAGCAGAAATATGCAGGTTCCGGTGTTTCTGCTTGTGCCACCTGCGATGGATTTTTCTATCGTGGAAAAGATGTCGCAGTAGTGGGAGGGGGTGACACAGCTTGTGAAGAAGCGATTTATCTTGCAGGGTTGTGCAGAAAAGTGTACCTGATCGTTCGTCGTGATGTGTTGAGAGCTTCGAAAGTGATGCAGGACCGGACAATAAAAACTCCGAATATTGAAATTTTATGGAAGCATCAAACCAAGGGCTTGTTCGGAGATGGAGTCGTCGAAGGTGTTAACCTGATCAAAAATAAGGGAGAAGCCGATGAATCAGAAGTTCAGATCAACGTTGACGGATTCTTTCTCGCTATTGGACATATTCCTAATTCATCTATTTTCAAACCGTTTATTAATACAGATGAAGTGGGCTATATTAAAACGATCGGTGATTCTTCAAAAACAAATATTGAAGGTGTCTTTGCATGTGGTGATGTAATGGATCACGTTTACAGACAAGCGGTAACCGCAGCCGGATCTGGTTGTAAAGCAGCCATCGATGCGGAGAGGTACCTTTCTGAAAGACACTGACAGAAAGAGAAGAAGAACGGACTATATAGGTAGCAAGCAACTTTAACTGCAAAAATAAAAGGGTTAATTCTTCTGCCTTCAGACTTTTTTACATCTGCCTGAAATAAAAAATGCCTCCCGTGATGAGAGGCATTTTTTTTTATGTATAATGACAAATCCGGTTGTTAAGAAATCTGTGCGAATTTTGTTCCCGCGTATTTTCCGGCTTCGAGATTTTTCCGTACTTCAGAGAATGCTTTAATGGTATATTCAACATCTTCAATGGTGTGAACCGATGTAGGAATAAGCCGCAACAGCAACTGACCTTTTGGAATAACAGGATAGACAACAATTGAACAAAATATATTGTAGTTTTCGCGAAGGTCCATTACCACATTGGTCCCTTCCGGAACACTTCCTGAGAGATAGACAGGCGTAACAGGAGAATTGGTAACACCGAGGTCGAAGTTCTCCGCTTTCAGTCCCGATTGAAGGGCTTCCACGATTATCCAGAGTTTTTCCCTTAATTCAGGTTCCGTCCGGATCAGTTCAAGCCGCTTGAGTAATCCAAGTACCATGGCCATTGGAAGCGATTTCGCGAATATCTGTGAGCGCATATTGTAACGAAGGAAGTCGCAAACTTCTTCACTGCTGGCGAGGAAAGCGCCTATTCCTGCCATTGATTTTGCGAATGTTCCAAAATACATGTCGATCTGATCTTGTACGCCCATGTGTTCTCCTACTCCGGCACCGGTAGCACCCATAGTTCCAAAGCCGTGGGCATCATCAACAAGAAGCCTGAAGCTGAAGTCGTTTTTTAATGCGACAATCTCATCCAGTTTACCAAGATCTCCGGCCATACCAAATACTCCTTCAGTAATTACCAGAATACCTCCGCCCGTTTTTTGGGTTAATTGGGTCGCATGATTCAATTGCTTCCGCAGGCTTTCCATATCGTTGTGCTGAAAAACAAAGCGTTTCCCCATATGTAATCTCACACCGTCGAGAATACAGGCATGCGCTTCTGCATCATACACAATAACATCATTGCGGCCACAGATCGCATCAATAATGGATATCATTCCCTGGTATCCGAAATTCAGTAAGTAAGCATCTGGTTTACTTACAAAACTGGCCAGTTGCCGCTCCAACTCTTCGTGCATGCTGGTTTGTCCGGACATCATTCTTGCTCCCATCGGATAAGCAAGTCCATACTGGGCTGCTGCCAGGGCATCGGCTTTGCGGACCTCCGGATGGTTTGCCAGACCACAATAGTTATTGAGGCTCCAGTTAAGTACCTCTTTTCCCCTGAATTTCATCCGGGATCCAATTTCACCTTCTAATTTAGGAAATGAGAAATAACCATGAGCCTCTTTCTGGTATTGACCCAGATTGCCCTTGTCATTTTTAAACTTTTCAAAAATATCCACGATTGTTATGATTTTATTTTTAAACTATGCAAAAGTAAACTTTTTTATATTGCGATAAAAACGTAATGACAATTACTTTCTGAATCTTGCAAAGAGGGAAATAAGAATGAAACTGACTATTGAAGCTGCAATTCCGTAACTATTAAAAACTATAATAAGTATTATGGAAATGAACATAAAGATAAATCTCAACTGATTATCTTTCCATGACAGATTTTTGAATTTCAGCGAAAACATAGGTATTTCAGACACTAATAGCAGCGACATCGCTATTGTAATTATTACTAAAACAATGGGTTGCATAATAAAAGCATCCAGAATTTCATAATTGCCATGCCCTGTAATAAGTGCCAGGGCAGCAATGAAAATGGCATTTGCCGGAGTAGGTAATCCGATAAAGGAGTCGGTCTGACGTGTATCGATATTGAATTTGGCCAGCCGGAGTGCCGAAAATACCGGGATCATTAATGAACTGGCAATGCAGATTATTTCATATACTGATAATTGAGCGTAGCTTTCGGCGCGAACATTTGCCCCGAAAAGCGCATTTTCCAGCATAACCATCATCAGCATACCTGGAGCAACACCGAATGAGATCATATCTGCCAACGAATCAAGCTCCTTTCCCAACGGAGAATAGGCCTTAAGCAGACGGGCCGCCATACCATCAAGAAAATCAAAAAGTGCTGCTATAAAAATAAAAATTACAGAAACAGTCAATTCTCCTTTTACTGCAAAAACAACCGCAAGGGTTCCGGATACGACATTTAAACAAGTAATAAAATTGGGGATATGCTTACGGATCATTGGTCGGAGCTATTTTACAAGTCTGCAATAACTGTCTGACTTCCAATTACATTCTGGCACAATTCGACATTTACCTTAGTTCCGATTGGGAGAAAAATATCAACACGCGAGCCAAAGCGGATAAATCCCAGCTCATGTTGTTGATTTACAATTGCATTTACTTTTGAATAAGTAATGATCCTTTTAGCAACGGCTCCTGCTATCTGCCGTACAAGTATCTGAGTTCCGTCTTCCATCTCAATAACGGTAGTTGCTCTTTCATTCTCGGTGGATGATTTAGGCAAGTAGGCAGCCATAAATTTACCACTGTGGTGCTTGAAATATTTAATAGTTCCCGGAATTGGCATCCAATTGATATGGACATTGTTTACAGACATGAAAACCGAAACCTGAAGGCGCCGGTCAGCAAAATATTCCGGTTCATAGGTTTCTTCAATAGCTACAATTTGACCGTCGGCAGGAGATAAAACGCTCTTCGGCTTCAACTCAATTGATCGTTCAGGATATCGGAAGAACCGCATCACGAAGATTAGAATTGATGTTGTTGCAAGGAATGTAAAGCTCCGGAAATAAAGCTCATCTGTCATTCCAATACCTATATTGAGTGCAAGCCAGATTATAAATGCTACCGCGATAACCAGAAACCCTTCTTTGTGAATTCTCATAAGTTTAAACTATGTATGGTACAAATCTAAACAAATAATTATCACTGAAAAAATTGGATCACAAAATAAATTAATGGAGAAGCCAGCAATATACTGTCAAACCGGTCGAGGAGACCCCCATGTGCAGGCATAAACCGTCCTGAATCTTTAACGCCAATGCTGCGTTTGATCATCGATTCAATCAGATCGCCAAGAGTCCCTGAAATAACAACAAGGAAAGCCATAGCGGCCAATACAGAAAATTGATAGTACGGAAATATTATGGAAAGTACCCATGCGGCGAAAATGGCGGTGATCACACCTCCGACCAGTCCCTCCCATGATTTTTTAGGCGAGATCCTTTCAAACAAACGATGGCGTCCAAAACGCACTCCGAAAATATAGGCTCCTGAGTCTCCGGTCCATATAAATACAAACAAACTGATTAGCAATGCATAATCATAGACCGGCATACCTTGGGCATTGTGAAATGCGAGAAAGTTAAGCAGCGAAAATGGGATAGAGACAAAAATAATTCCAAAGCCGGTAAGCGCAATATTTGCTAAAGGCTCTTTCTTTTTTCGGAAAAGCTCATAAACCGGAATGGCATAGATTAAGGGAAGCAGATAATTGAAAGTGTTGAACGTGAGCGATTTCTGAGCTACAAAGTAAGATAACACAAAAATTGCTGCACCGCTTACTAATCCTGAATAAACCTGAGGTGAATACCCTGCTTTGCGGCACAGCGCATAGAACTCACGGAGGGCAAAACCCGACAGAACTAAAAAAAGTGATGCAAATGTATATGATCCGATAAGGATAGATCCTGTTAATACAGTTGCGAAAAGGATTCCCCAAACGCTGCGGGTATAAAACTCTTTCAAATTCGACCTTTTTTAATGTTTCGGATGCTATTATGCCTTAGTTTCTTCAATGCTATCAGGTACTTGTACTTCAATCTCGTTCACTGGAACCTCTTCCTCTTTTTTCTTGCCCCACGGACGTACTCCAAAGATATTTTCCAGATCCTCTGTAAAGATAACTTCACGTTCGAGAAGTAATTCTGCCAATTGTTTATGTCCGGCAGCATTCTTCCGCAAGATATCTTTTGCCCTGATAAACGCATCAGAGATCAGTTCTTTAATTTCGGAGTCAATCAGTTCCGCAGTTTTTTCACTGTATGGTTTGTTGAAGCTGTAATCGCTCTGACCGGAAGAGTCGTAGTAACTTACATTTCCCACTTTTTCGCTCATTCCAAAATAGCAAACCATTGAATAGGCTGTTTTGGTCACTTTCTCAAGGTCGTTTTGTGCTCCCGATGATATTTTAGAAAAGACAACCTCCTCGGCTGCTCTTCCTCCCAAAGTGGCACACACTTCGTCGAGCATCTGATCACGGGTCGTAATTTGGCGTTCTTCAGGAAGATACCAAGCGGCTCCCAAAGCTTTTCCTCGTGGTACAATGGTAACTTTAACCAGCGGATGAGCGTGCTCAAGCATCCAGCTGACAGTTGCATGACCCGCTTCATGGTAAGCAATAATCGCTTTTTCGTCAGCGGTAATAATTTTATTCTTTTTTTCCAGTCCTCCGACGATACGGTCAACGGCATCCAGAAAATCCTGTTTTTCAACTTTGGTTTTTTGTTTGCGGGCAGCTATCAATGCGGCTTCATTACAAACATTTGCAATATCGGCACCCGAAAATCCCGGTGTTTGTTTTGCGAGGAAAACAACATTTACATCGTCAGATAAGGCAAGCGGCCTCAGATGAACCATGAAAATCTCTTTGCGATCGATAACATCAGGCAATTCGACATGAATCTGACGGTCGAACCGTCCGGCGCGCATTAGAGCCCGATCGAGGATGTCAGCACGGTTAGTGGCGCCTAAAATAATCACTCCAGAGTTGGTGTCAAATCCATCCATTTCTGTAAGTAATTGATTTAAAGTATTTTCGCGCTCGTCGTTTGATCCCATATTAGGATTTCTACCTCTGGCACGTCCTATCGCATCAATCTCATCAATAAAAACGATACATGGAGCTTTTTCTTTTGCTTGTTTGAAAAGATCACGCACACGGGAAGCACCCACGCCCACAAACATTTCTACAAAGTCGGATCCTGACATGGAGAAAAACGGAACGTCTGCTTCTCCTGCTACTGCTTTGGCCAACAGAGTCTTGCCCGTTCCAGGAGGACCGACTAATAATGCCCCTTTTGGTATTTTACCCCCGAGTTTGGTGTATCGTTCCGGATTTTTTAGAAATTGTACAATCTCTTCGATCTCCTGTTTGGCTTCAGCCAATCCGGCAACCTCCTTAAATGTGGTACTTACGCGCGATTCCTTATCAAATATTTTAGCTTGTGATTTTCCGACATTAAAGATGTTGCCACCTCCGCCGCCACCTTTGCTCATTCTCCGGAAAATATAAATCCAAACACCAAGAAGTAAAAGAGGAACAAATAACCAGCTTAGAATTTCACTAAAATAGTCGTGACGAATTTCATAGGTTAAAGTAACTTTTGAACTCTCTCCAAATTCAGCAATTGCACTTTCGAGGTTTTTTTCAAATACATCAACCGATCCGATTGTGAAGAAAAAATGTGGTCCAAGTTTAGCCGGCGCTCCAAAACCTTGGGTAAATTTACTTTTATATTTCTCGTAAGAACTCTCTTTGAGATAAATATCGGATTGTGATTTATTAACGACAACGATTTTTTCTACGTCACCATTTTTAAGCATCGTGTTTTTTACTTCTTGCCAGCTCGTTTCCACCGGTGTTCCGCCTGTGGTAAAATATTGGATCGCAATAAAAGCAATCACTAAAATCCCATAAATGTATATCGGATTAAACTTTGGCGTAAGCTTTGCTCCTGGTCCTGCCGGTTTCTTAGCTCCACGCGGGATATTATTCCCGTTGCCGTTTTTTGTTTCTTTCTCAGCCATAATCAATTAAATGTCAGCATCAATATTATAAATTCTTCCGTCAGCCCATAAACTTTCAAGATCGTACAACTTACGAAAAGGTTCCTGAAAAACATGGACCATTATATTTGCATAGTCGAGTAAAATCCACTGCGCATGTGTATAACCATCGCGATGCCATGCTGGTTCATTTTTTAATTCTTCAACAGTATCTTCTACTGAATGAGCAATGGCATCTACATGGGTATTCGACGTTCCATGGCAAATGATGTAATGATCGCACTCTGTATTGTTAAGTATTTGAAGATCAATGTTTACGATATCAAGTCCCTTCTTGCGTTGAATACCCTCAATGATCGCATCAATTAAATCCATAGAGCCAATTTTACTGGCAGAAATAACCATATTGGAAATTTAAAGTACAAAGATAATTTTTTTGTCCGATAGATAAATAAAGAAATGAAGTGGTAATCTTATGGATTTTTAGTTTTTACTTTGATCTCTCTAAATTATCGGATTAAAATGAACGAAATTATAGGATCAACGATTCAGCGAATCCATGAAACTGATTCGACCAATAACTATGCCGCAACTCAGTTACTGACAAAACGTCTGCAGGAGGGAATTGTTTTTGTAGCAGACAGTCAGTTTGACGGTCGGGGACAGTCCGGAAATAAATGGGAGAGCGAACCAGGCCGGAATTTAACCTTCAGCATACTTCTTTATCCTGATTTTCTTGAAATCGCAAAACAGTTCGAGATTTCAAAAGCCATTTCTCTTGGAATTGCTGATTTTTTAAATGAGCTGACAGATCACGTTTCCATAAAATGGCCAAATGACATTTATATCGGTCAAGGAAAAGCAGCCGGAATACTGATCGAAAATTCGATCCGGGCTAATATTATATCGTCTTGCATCGTAGGGATTGGCCTGAATGTCAATCAGCAATTGTTTGTCACTGATGCGCCTAATCCTGTTTCTTTAAGCGGAATTACCGGTAAAGAATACAATCTCAAAGAATCGCTGACTAAATTATGTACTAAAATAGATGCCCGATATAGCCAGCTTCGCAATGGAAAATTTAGTCAGATTGATAAGGATTATTCTGATATGCTTTTTCAGCGAGACGTTTGGTCCTTCTATTCTGATGAAAATGGACGCTTTGAAGGTAAGTTGCTTGGTGTTGATCAGATTGGACGCTTAATGATAGAAACCAGATCAGGAAAGGTTAATAAATATCAATTCAAGGAAGTCGCATTTGAGACGAACATTGATCCATCAGATGACGGAGACCATTAATCATTGAACATTAAATTAATAGGGTATTTTAGTCAAGGCATCTGCAATACGATCAACCCCTTCTTTTAAGTGTTTGTCAACGAGCATTTTAATCATTGGATTTAATTCTGCATGCAAAGTAATTCTCACTTTGCAATTGGAATTGTCATGCGGCAGAAGCTGAACCCAGCAATTAAACTGAAACGGAACCGATTGACTGCCGGTTAGCTTAATTAGTTTTGAAGGTTCGCGTTCAATGATTTGAACGCCAATATTACCCACAGGACTAATCGAAAAACTACATTCGTCTTCCGTGGCCCGAAAGTTATCAAGTTTTATATCAGGGGCATTAGGGTGTTGTTTTTTGATCTCTGCGATTCTTTCAGGATTAAAAAGCTGCTCAAAATTATTGAGATTTGACAGACGGGTATAAACTGTCTCCTGTAGCGCCGGAATTACTTTTATCTCACTGATATATTTTTCGGTTCCCATATTAAATTTTAAGCGTATTTAGGTTGAAAGGGCAATTATAAATTATGAATTACGAATTAAGAGTTAAAGGTCACTGGGCGAAGCCGAAGGGACATCTCATTCTATCTTCCCCAGGTTTCAGGGCTCTTTCTCCAGTTATTAAGACTTTCAAGCTGTTCGTCTGTAATTTCACCTGAATCGTAAGCCAGTTTTAGCAATAAATTGTAATTGCTTAGTGTGGTGAGCTCGATGTTGGCTTCCTGGAAATTCTTTGTCGCAATCGGGAAATTATAAGTGAAGATGGCAAGCATTCCAAGAACTTCAGCACCATAGTTACGGACTGCTTCAGCTGCACTCAGTGAACTTCCTCCTGTTGAAATCAGATCTTCAATGATCACTACTTTTGTGCCGGGTTGAATATCTCCTTCAATCAGATTTTCCAATCCATGTCCCTTTGGTTTGGATCTGACATAAATAAACGGCAGTTGCAGCGCTTCAGCTACTAATACTCCATGCGCAATGGCGCCAGTTGCAACTCCCGCAATTGCTTCTGCCTCAGGATATTTTTCGCGGATCAGTTTTACAAACTGACTGCAGATAAACGTTCTGGTTTCCGGAAAAGAGAGTACTTTGCGATTGTCACAGTAGATTGGCGATTTCCATCCTGATGCCCACGTAAAAGGGATGTCGGGTTGAATTTTAATTGTATCGATAGCCAGCAGGCGTTTTGCAACCTCTATTTGTTCGTTTTCCATTTTATTTCAGACATTTATTTTATGCAAAAGTAAAAAGATTTTCGGCTTGGAAATGATTCAATTAGTCTTCAAACGTAAATAAAACGTTAATTACGTTGCCGATGAAAATTGGATGCTCTGAGCAGTTTTAAAAACAACGGTTCAAATCCCTGCGATGGTGAAGGGGCAGGGGCGAGTTGTAGCGTACCATCGGGGGCAATTAAGTAGAAAACGGGGGGTATTGAAGCTTTATAGTTGATAATCAATTGGTTTTGTTTTGAACCATTCAGTAATTCCCAGGAATATTTTTCTTTAGCCCAAAGTTTTGAGGCATTATTGAAGTCGGCATCCAATGAAACAGAAACACAATAAAGCACTTGCTTTAACCTTTTTTGAATTGCCACAATCGAATCAAGCTCCGTTTTACAATCGGAACTTGTGCTTTTGAAAAAGGAGAGACAGACATATTTTCCACGAAACTGATCAAGGGTGACAAGCTCATTCTTTAAATTATACAGTTTTATAGCAGGTGCTTTTGACCCTACAGACAGCAGCGTCAATTTGCTTTTGATTTCTTGAGCTATTGATTGCAGCTCTGGGGATAATATTGCTGTTTGCGCTGTTTCGATTGCCTTGATAATGCCTTGTTTCAAAAAACTGCCTGTGTAAAAACCATCGTATAATCCCTTCAGAACGACAAGTTCTGCAAATTCTTTTTGATAACCTTTATTGGTGAAAAACAGAACCAGATCCAAATAATTGCCGGAATTGATAAGGTTAATGATTTTTCTGTTTTTGATATTTTGTGATTGTTTCCTGAGAAAATCGGTAAATAAAGTTTCAAATGCTCTTTGATAAATAGGATGAGCAAGATGTATTGGCTTGTTTATAAAATATTTTTGGATGACAAATTCAGGTGTATTTTGATTTACAACATATTCCAGCTCTGCGAAATAATACCTTTTTAATATTCTGAAGTATTCATTCTGATTGGATGAATACTTTTTTTCTAATCGTTCCTGAATTTGAGTGACGATCTCCTTCGACTTTTGCCGGTAGATTGTAACCGTGTTTTTGACTGTTTCAAAATTATAGTCAGTAATAAAAGAACGCACGGTAAAATTAAGATCCGAGTTGTCCCCATCCGGCATTCCCAACCAATAGGGTGCTGCTTTAAAATAGGCACTATGTGCTTCATCGGCTGTTCGCAGGGAAAATGGCGGAAGTGCAATTTTGTAATTTTTCCCCGGTTCAATAACCATGGTTCCGCAGTACTTTTCGAGATCGACATAAATTTCAACGGTGTGGTCAATAGAAAGCGCAGCAGAAAATGTTCCGTCGGCAGCAATTTTGACAGTGGCTAACTCCAGCTGCCGGTGAAGAACAGGATCAGGTATCGTATAAAAAGTAAGCTCTTTTGTACTGTAGTCGGCTGCTTTTCCGGAAAGAACCACACCTTGACCGCAAAGCTGAGCAGCGGTTAAAAAGAGTAGCAGAGAAATTATGACTGATTGCATTTTAATCAGATAGTCGAATCGTCGTCGTAGAACTCTGAAATATCGAGACATGCCGGAAGAAAAAGACTGGCATCTCCCCGGTGGCGAAGGATATCCCGCACTATCGTAGATGAGATTGCTGTTGTTTCAGGTGTAGTCAACAAGAAAACTGTCTCCACGGTTGGGTGCATTTTGCTGTTTATCTGGGCAATAGCTCTCTCGTATTCGAAATCTGAGGATGTTCGCAAACCACGTAAAATATATTGTGCGTGGACTCTTTCACAATAGTCTACAGTAAGTCCGTCGAATTTTCCCACCTTTATTTTTGGTTCGTTTTCGAATACCCGTTTGATCCATTCTTTTCGTTTTGCCAATGGATAATAGGGTTTCTTATCCGAGTTGTACCCAATCATAATGATAATCTGATCGAACAAAGGCAAAGCGCGTTTGACGATCGATTCATGTCCCAGGGTGAAAGGGTCGAAAGAACCAGGAAATATTGCAATTTTTTCCATCTCGGATGTTTTTATCCTACAAAAATAATAAGAAAATCGGGACAATTAAATGATAGTACAAATCGGCAATTTTTTGTTTATTTTACAGTAGTAACAACTGCGAAAATGATACCACGCGATATTATTGGAATTTTTGGTAAGATGAATTCAGGGAAAAGCTCCTTGATGAATCTTCTTACACAACAGGAAACCTCAATTGTTGATCCGACACCCGGCACTACCGCGGATACCAAAATTACTCTTGCCGAAATTCATGGACTTGGTCCGGTGAAGATTATGGACACAGCGGGGTTCGATGAAACTGATGAGCTTGGCACCAAAAAACGGAAAAAAGTTCTTGATGCCCTGAATGAAGCTGATCTTATTTTGCTTGTTATTGATCCCTCCACTTCAGATTTTCGGACAGAAAAATTAATTGTTCAGGAGGTAATCCGGCTCGATAAACAAATGATTGTTGTTTATAATCTTTTCTCGGATAACGACAAAAACTACATCGCTAAGGTCGATTTGTCGGTCAGTGAATTGTTCGATTACCATAATATCATAATTAATGCCCTTGATGTTCTTTGTCGTCAGCCTTTAATAGAAGCTATTCTGACGAATTATATTCCTAAAAATGTGACGGTTGAATTACTGCCTTTTGTTCAGAAGAGTGAATTCTATATTCTGAATATTCCGATGGATGAAGAGACTCCTTCAGGAAGATATTTACGACCACAGGCGATGGCCGAAGAATATATCACCCGAAAGTGGGCTTTCCCGGTTTCGTATCGGATGGATCTTACCAAAGCGCGGGCAAATGACCCTTTAGAAAAGCAAAGGTGGCACACATTTATAAATAATTTCTCCCAAAAACCCAAAGCCATCATTACCGATTCTCAGGCAATGGATATTATGAAAGAATGGGCGCCTGACGATATGGCGTTAACTACCTTTTCGGTAATGATGATAAACTATATGAGCCGCGGCAGACTTAACGACTTTGTTCGCGGGGTGAGAGAAATTGAAACCTTAAAGACAGGTGACCGAATCTTAATTGCTGAAGCCTGCAATCACTCCCGGATAAAGGAAGATATTGGAACTGTTCAGATTCCCGGACTACTTAAGAAGTTTTATCCCGGTGTAATTGTCGATCATGCCTTTGGAAGGGAATTTGTTGATCAAACGGGTTTGGTGAATTATAAGCTGGTGATTCATTGCGGGGGGTGTATGATCTCCGGTCAGCGCATGGTGGCTCGTCTTCGCGAATTAAAAGCAAGAGAAATACCGGTCACAAATTATGGTATTTTCCTCTCCTTTATTCAGGGAGAAGCAACACTAAAACGGGTCATTGAGCCTTGGCTGATCAGTGAAAAAAGCAATAAGGATCATGATCCGTCTGACGGAAAACAATACTAATTGACAATTACTTACTTATGTTCATACTGCCGAAGGATAAGCCAGCCTTAATACTGATTGATTTACAGAAAGCTTTCGAAGACCAAGCCTGGTGGGGAGGAGAACGGAACAACCCGGATGCTGAAATTAATGCGTCACTGTTGCTCGGGTTTTGGAGAAAGCATTCTTTACCCCTTTTCCATATTAAGCACTGTTCTTCGAATCCGGCTTCCCCACTTGCTGAGGGCGCTCCGGGAAATGAATTTATGGATATTGTAGCTCCGACGAAAGGAGAACCGATTATCCGGAAAAATGTGAACAGCGCTTTTATTGGCACTGACTTAAGGCAACTACTTGATATTGAAGGTGTTAAAAAAGTGGTAATTGCCGGATTGACCACCGATCATTGTGTGTCAACAACAGTCAGAATGGCGGCCAATTATGGTTTTGAAACCTTTGTGGTCGATGACGCAACGGCAACTTTTTGCAAGACAGGTTTTGACGGATCAGTTTATTCCGCAGAGCTCATTCATAAAACCGCATTAGCCAGCCTAACCGGGGAATTTGCAACTGTAGTGTTGACAAAGGATTTAATTTTTTAAACAGCAGCTTTTATATTTTTTACCTGAACCACAAGGGCAAAGGTCATTGCGTCCCACGTTGTTGAAAATATCTGAAAGCATAGGATTTTCCTCTGCGAAGAGTTGTTCCGCATTTTTATAATGGGTATTCCAGTCAGCCCGCTGCAGATAATAGCAACCAGGCTGATGGTTCTCATCGTCAAATAATTCTAGCGCAAACTGAAGCTCCTCCCGGATTAGATTTTCATTCGTGCCCTTTTGGGTGAAGGAAAGAAATTGCTCGTGAAGATTCTTCACATCATTGCGACACGAAAAGATCCGTGACTCGGCCACATGAACTGCCAATAATGGCTTCCATCCTGTGGCAGGGTGACTCAACAAGCGGGAAATCTGAGCGCCATGTAATTCATCTTTGGAGAAATAAATGCAGTCATAAAGAAAAAGATAGGGTGCATTGCTTCTTTTTGCCACTTGTTTTTCGATTGCATCCAGAAAAATTACAACCGTTTCAGGGTAACGTTTCGAAAGCATTCCAACCAGATATAAGCCTTGCTCATCCAGAAGATCCCAGTCGGGAGAGTCGGGAGTTGTAAAAAGGTTAATCACCGAGGGGACAATTCGTAGTGAAGAATGTACTTCAGCAAGAATAGCATACCACAATGGCAGATTTGGAAAGCTTTTGTTCAGCATTGCTATTCTTTCATCATACGCATTTTCAAGATGAAAGATTATTTTATTTTCAATATCTTCATCATAAGGGAGCTCCATTAAATATTCCAGCGCTTCAAAAGGGACTCCTTCGGTTTGTGAATGAATTAATGCAATGGCTTCTTTTTTGTTCATACACTGATTAATTTGTTGCCTTTTCAAGCCTTTTTAATATCGTGAACATAAACATAGCAGAAAGAAGACAGCAAATTACCAATACTCCCCAAAAAGCGTACAATGGAAGTTCATCCCAGAACATACCCAAAATACCAACAAGATAGTTGCCTATTGCCGTTGCAGCCAGCCAGCCTCCCTGCATCATCCCTTTGTATTGGGGCGGAGCAACTTTTGCGACAAAAGAAAGACCCATTGGGCTAAGGAATAATTCGGCCAGGGTTAAAATCAAATAGGTTCCAATCAACCACGACGGAGAAACCAATACGTTTGAAACTCCCTGAATATCAGATGGAGCCGGCAGACCAATTGAAGCGACCATCAATACAACAAATCCAACAGTCGCCATTAACATTCCATATCCAATTTTTCGTGGTGCAGATGGCTCCTTCCCTTTATTACCAAGATAAGTGAAAAATGCTACAGCTACCGGAGTCAGAAGAACAATGAAAAGGGGATTAAACTGCTGGAAAATCTGCGGCGTAATTGGAACCAGATCCATTGAATCTTTTACAACAATAAAATAATAAGCCAACAGACCAGATAAGCCTACAGCCGAAAGAATTATTCCTTGTCCGGGATTTTGCTTACCTCCAAACAAGCCCATAGTCGCATGATAAATTCCGTAAGTAAAAAGAATAAAAGGTAACAAAGCCAGTAACGAAAATACCATATTCATCAACGGCGAAATCATGCTTTCAGTATAGTCGCGGGCAAAAAAGGTCATACATAAACCGTTCTGGTGGAACGACATCCAGAAGAAAATTACCACAAAGAATACCAATAACAAAGCGATCACACGCTCTTTTACCTGTTTCGGAGACAATATCACCATGTCGGCTTTTACACCGTCGGTTTCAGCTTGTTTAAGCTTCTGTTTGTGCGTAACATCGACCGCTTTCCAGGTTTTTCTGAAACCTAGAAATACAAGCACGGAAATAATCAAACTAAGACAAGCGATAGCAAAGGCCAGATTGTATGATTTTGTCAGTGATTTAACTACATATTGTTTACCGAAGTTGGCAGCAAACGCATCAGGATTTTGCGGATCACCATATAATTTTGGATCTGTGATGGCAATTGAATTAATCCTTTCCCTTATTGCTGCTTTTGCAGTTTTATCTTCGAGCCTTTTACTGTCGAGAAGTCTGTAATCCTTTAATGAAAGCGTCTGGGCAGGATCGGTAAGCAAGCCAGCATTTGTTAATTGATTTAGTCCCGATGCCTTCAATTTGAACAATGCTTTATCCCGGTCCTCCTGAAACAGAACACCTTGTTTTTTCTTTGCTTTTTCAATAGCCTGAATACTGTCCTTTTGAGTCGCCAGATTCTGTTTGCTGTCTTTGAATACATTGGCAAAGAAGATTTTTTTGTCAACTACCTTATCATTTAATGCTACATAACTCTTTGGTACTGATGCGTCATAAGTAAAGTGTTCTTTGGCTAAAACAGCATTATTAATACTGTTGGCTGCACTCGGTGCAAAGAAAGCACCTATGTTGATGAACATATAAAAGATTGAAAATGCGATATCGCGCTTTCCTTTATACTCATCGGATTCGTAAAGACTGCCCACCAAAGCCTGAAGATTTCCCTTAAACAGGCCGGTGCCTATCGAGATTAATCCCAAAGCACCAAACATAATGTAGTACCCGATATTATTGGCATCAGTTGGCATTGCCAGAAGTAAATACCCTGAAAACATGATGATAATGCCGAGCAATATTGTCCTTCCATATCCCAGCACTTTATCGGCAATAAAACCACCTAATAAAGGGAGAAAATAAACCATCGACAGGAATGTTCCATAAATAATACTAGTCGTAGAGGATGAAAGGCCGAATTTTGATTGCATATATAATGCAAGTATCGCGAGCATTGTATAATAGCCAAAGCGTTCGCCCATATTGGCAAATGCTAATACTACGAGTCCTTTAGGATGTCCTTTTAACATGGTGGTATTGTTTAATATGTTTTATTGTTAATTTGATTGCGACAAATATAGCGAACTTTTCCGGTGTCAGAATACTGCATAAAATCATGTTTAATAAGTCTCTTGCGCATTTATTAAGCTGCATTCGAACTTTGTTTTGCCACGAGGCGATTTCTTCGTAAATTTGAAAGAAGTAAAAAATCACTGAATGAAAGTTTTCACTACCGCTCAAATTGCAGAAATCGATCAGTATACCATTGCAAATGAGCCTGTCGAACCTGTTGATCTTATGGAACGGGCTTCGAGGCAGGTAGCTGATTGGATAATATCCCGCTACAAAGTCACCTGGCGGATCGCGGTTTTTGCAGGACCGGGTAACAATGGCGGCGATGCTCTTGCTGTTGCACGGATGCTGGTATCCGCAAATTTTAATGCAGATGTCTTTATTCCCGGTTCCGATAGAAATTTTTCGGCTGGGTTTTTAACAAATCTCGATCGGTTGAAAGATCGGACGAAAATTATCACGCTAAATTGGAATGAGCAAGATGAGCTTCCTGAATTATTAAGTTATGATTTACTGATTGACGGATTATTTGGTTCCGGACTTTCACGTCCCCTTTCGGGTTTCTCTGCCCGATTGGTGAAATATTTGAATAATTCGGGGATTCCTATAATCTCAATCGATCTTCCCTCTGGTTTAATGGGAGAGAACAATCACGGAAATGATCCGGAATCAATTGTACAGGCATCTTTTACACTTACTTTTCAGAGTCCGAAATTGAGTCTGTTTTTTAAAGAAAATGAACGGTTTACGGGCCAATGGGAAGTTCTTTCGATTGGATTGCATCCGCAAAGTATTGACCAAACCGAAACTCAATGGTATTATTCAGATCGCGGTACGATTGCTTCAATTCTGAATCCACGGGGAAAATTTTCGCACAAGGGAACATACGGGCACGCATTGCTGATTGCGGGAAGCCAAGGGAAAATGGGTGCTGCTATACTTGCAGCTAAAGGATGTCTTAGGTCAGGCGTTGGTTTACTGACAGTTCATGCACCCCGAACAGGAATTCAGATACTTCAGATTGCGGCACCTGAGGCGATGGTTAGCATTGATGAATCAGAAAATTTTATTTCCTCTATCCCATTGCTTTCCAATTTTAAATCGATCGGAATTGGACCCGGTATAGGAAAGGCAGACGAAACCGCAGATGCTTTTGCCTTGTTGCTAGCGAATTGCCAGGTTCCTTTGGTCATTGATGCCGACGCTCTTAATCTGCTCTCCGGCTATCCCGAAATGATAAAACTCATTCCTGCTGATTCTGTTTTGACTCCTCATCCGGTTGAATTTGATCGATTAGCCGGCCATTCAGAGACTGATTATGAACGAGTGGAGCTTGCCCGGAATTTTGCGCGCAATCATCGGATTATTTTGATTCTCAAAGGGGCGTATACGGCCATTGCTTTTCCTGACGGCAGTTGCTGGTTTAACAGTACAGGTAATCCGGGAATGGCTACCGGTGGCAGCGGTGATGTTCTGACTGGTATCCTCACCGGCCTGATTGCTCAAGAATATTCTCCCCGTGAAGCCGCACTTCTGGGTGTATATCTGCACGGTCTGTCGGGCGATTTGGCGCTTTCCGGTTCATCAGAGGAGTCAATTCTTGCCAGCGATCTGACAGAACACCTCGGTAAAGCATTTACACTACTTAAAAGTGAACCCAATTTTGGGAAAGCCAAAAAAAAGAATCAATTTTGAAACATCAAAAGATACGAGCAATAACTAAAAATTAAAATAATGAAAAGCACCACAATTATGTTATTATCTATCATCCTGTTTGCCGGAACGCTTACTGCGCAACGAAAGGATGATAAAAAAAAGCCCGCCGGTGAGTTGTCTGTTATTACAGGAGGCGTGGTTTATTCCCTTCCCAGAACAGGAATTCGTATTCTGGCAGAGGCATCGCAGGAAAAGTTTTTCCATGGTCCTTTTTGTGATTTTGCTCAAAAATATTTAGGTGTAAAAAATGCTGCCACTGCGGATGGCGAATACTGGAAAATTACTGATCTGAAATTAACCACATTTGGAGAGCCTGATCCTGTTGAAGTTCATAAAGCAGTTGGCGTTGCAGCTTCCTTGCTCAGCTTGTCGGACCAAGGTGTTCTTATTGGAATTAACAGCCCCGCAAAGGCAGAGGCGGGCAAGTTATACACTTCATCATTTACCCCGGCTGTGGAGATTCCCCGCGAAATTTGGTCCGAAATGTCGATGCATTCATTTCTTGTCGGCAAAGACTCTACACAGCAATCCGGCGACAAAGTAAAATCATTCGAGGAAAAGGCTGCTGAAGCTGCTCACGATATCATAAAACTACGGAAACGTAAAGCGCTCATTCTGGCGGCCTCTTATGAAAGACTTCCTCCTGATGGGAAAGCATATCAGGTAACAGTGGAAGAACTGGACAAAATAATTACTGAATACGAAGGTCTTTTTATTGGGAAATCTTACAAAGCGACCCATAAATATGTATTCGAAGTGGTTCCGGAAGCCAAATCAGGCAAGGCTTTAGTGGCATTCAGGTTTTCACCGGCTTCAGGTGTCCTGCCTGAAAATAATGTGTCCGGAAAACCTATTATGCTGGAGTTGGATCCCAATCAGGATCTTACCCGTAACAGCGACCAGAAGGCTGCTCTTGCAGCCGGAGAGACCTCGTCCAATGGTCTGTTTTACAAGATTCCCGGACTTGTTGTCGTCCGGTTGTTGAATGGGAGTGACGTTCTCGCTCAGGCACGCCTTTCAATGGCGCAGTTTGGGGTAACATCACCTCTCCCGGACGGACTGGTCAATGGTGAGTATTCGATTGATATTCATGCTGTAACAGGTGCAATTCAGCGTATTGGGAATTAAGGAAGAAGGAAAATCAGGAATTATTTTTCATGATTTTCGACCAATACATAATCCTTCATTTTTACCTATATTGCGCCGCTAAAATCAAATTAAAAACTTAATAATTTAACTTTTATGACAATAGTTACCAACAGAACCTCACGCGATTCTGCTGCAATGCGTTGGTTTGTACTTATTTTAATTTCAGGCTTGACATTTTCGACCTATTGGTTTCAGGATTTTATGTCGGGGCTGAAAGGAATCATGGAGTCGGAAATGGGCTTTTCGAGCGAAGAATTTGGCCGCATAATAGGGTTGACTACTATCGCGAACATGTTCGGAATGATTCTGGTTGGAGGCTTTATTCTTGATAAATGGGGGATAAGGATGACCGGTTATGTGTTTGGTGTTCTGGCAACTATTGGAGCAGCGACAACGGCACTGGCAGCCGCAGGATTTTTCGGTCACGAAAAAAGTACAATTCTTACGATGATGATTGTCGGAAGGATTATGTTTGGATCGGGACTCGAGATTTTATGTGTTTTGGCGACCCGAACGATCGTTAAATGGTTTAAAGGTTATGAGATGGCGCTGGCCATGGCGATTAATATAGGTTTTGGCCGGCTGGGAACTGCGCTTGGGATGGCTTCATCGCTTGATATTGGCGGCGGTCGTTTTTCGCCAGCCGTTACTTTTGCCGCCACTTTGATCGCGCTTTCATTTCTTATGTTTGTTATTTATTCGTTCTTTGATGTCCGCATCGACCGTCAGGCAAAAGGAAATATTTTACCCGGCAGCACTCCTGAAGAGGATGAGGAGTTTCACCTCTCAGATTTCATTAAATTAATAACGGATAAATCATTTATTTATATCACATTGCTTTGTGTGACTTTTTATGCTGCAGTTTTTCCGTTTATTCAGTATGCGCCTGATATGCTGATCAATAAATTCGGATTTACAGCTAAATTACCGGCAGAAGGATCTGTTATGATTTTTGGAAGTGAAGCAATGGGAATTGTTGCAGTCTATCTGATCCTGTTTGTTTTCGCACTGGCATTTTCAATTGTGCCGTCACGAATTTCCAATCTGACAACCCGCAAAATTTTCACTTTTACTTTGGTAACTGTTTTTGGAATTATCATCTATAATTTTTGGGATATCCTTCAGGTCTGGCTTCATAACGGATCCAAAACAGCATCGCTGATTCCTCTGGGTACCATCGTCTTTACCCCGATATTCGGAAATATCGTCGACAAAAAGGGAAAAGCAGCATCACTTATGATGCTCGGATCGTGTTTGCTGATTTTCGCTCATCTTTCGCTTTCATTGTCAAACAGCGTAACACTCGGATATGCGGCTTTAGTAAGTCTGGGTATTGCTTTTGCACTTGTTCCTGCTGCAATGTGGCCTTCAGTGGCAAAAATTGTTCCTGAAAAACGTTTGGGTACCGCTTATGCAACCATGTTTACAGTTCAGAACTGGGGTCTTGGCCTGTTTTTCTGGGGCATCGGTGCAGTTCTCGACTTAGTCAATCATGATAATCTTGTTGCAATTCGTGCCGGTAAAATGACCTATGATTATACGATTCCGATTATGATGCTGGTGGTTTGCGGGATTATATCCATCTTCCTGGCAGCATTGCTTAAGAAAGCTGATAAAAAACAAGGGTACGGTCTTGAGTTTCCCTCAAGTTCAAAGCACTAAAAATCTAATTCAAATATAAAAAAATATGTCACAGGAAATTCTTAACCTCGAACCCAAAACAGTCTGGGAAAACTTTTATAAACTCACCCAGGTTCCGCGTCCTTCTAAAAAAGAGGAGAAAATTCAAGCGTTTATGATGAGTTTCGGAAAAAGTCTGGGACTGGTTACCGAAAAAGACAGTGTCGGTAATATTCTCATTCGCAAACCCGCAACTCCAGGAATGGAAAATCGGAAAGGTATTGTATTTCAGGGTCATCTGGATATGGTGCCGCAAAAAAATAATGGTACTACTCACGATTTTGAGAAGGATCCTATCGATGCATGGGTTGATGGTGAATGGGTTCGTGCCCGTGGAACCACCCTCGGCGCCGATAATGGAATTGGCGTTGCCTGTGCCATGGCAGTACTCGCTTCGAAGGATCTTGTACACGGACCGATTGAGGCATTATTCACTTGCGACGAAGAGACTGGAATGACTGGTGCACTTGGATTGCAGCCAAATTGGTTGAAAGGAGATATCCTTCTCAATATGGATTCTGAAGAGGAAGGTGAATTGTATGTGGGTTGTGCGGGTGGTATCAATGCCGATATCGAATTTGAATACGATGAAGTTATCGTTCCTGAAGGTGTTTCTTCTTTTAAACTGGTGATCTCCGGATTAAAAGGTGGTCATTCTGGATTGGATATTAACCTTGGCAGAGGGAATGCCAATAAACTGGTAATCCGTTTCTTGAAATATGTAACCCGCGAACTTGATGTTCGTCTTGCCGCAATTAGTGGCGGGGGAATGCGAAATGCTATTCCCCGCGAGGCCTGGGCTGTGGTTCTCGTTCCGGATGAAAATATTGCCCAGCTAAAGAAAGCTGTAAATCAGTACGAATCGATTTACCAATTTGAACTTGGAGCTGTCGAACCGACGCTTAGTTTTGAAATGGTTGAAACTGAATTGCCGAAATCAATGATTGAAGAGCGGGTTCAGGACGATCTTATCGACTCAGTTTATGCATGTCCCAACGGCGTTATCCGCATGAGTGACGGTATGCCAGGGATGGTTGAGACTTCCACAAATCTCTCGACGATCAGGTCTCAAAAAGGGGTGATTTTTGTCAAATGCCTTTTGCGCAGTTCTGTCGATTCAGCAAAAGATGATCTGGTTGAGCAAGTCGACAGCGTTTTTGCCCTTGGTGGTGCCATGGTTTCGTTCGACGGAGGTTATCCGGGTTGGAAACCTAATATGGACTCTCAGATACTTGCGCATATGAAGGAGATTTATCTGCAGAAGTTTGGAAGAACGCCTGCAGTTATGGGAATTCATGCCGGTTTGGAATGCGGTATATTAGGTGCCGTATATCCTAATTGGGATATGATCTCTTTCGGTCCGACAATGCGTTCTCCACACTCGCCCGATGAGCGTGTGAATATCCCTTCCGTCTTGAAATTCTGGGATTTTTTAATTGAAGTTTTGAAAAATACGCCTGTTAAATAAATTTTGATTTAAAGGTTAATATCAACAAGACCCTCAAGGTTTCCAAAACCTTGAGGGTCTATTCATTTTAATTGGTTTCCAAAACCTTGAGGGTCTGATCAGTTTTAATTGGTTTCTA
>CAYHDA010000016.1:0-29194 GCA_964355145.1 uncultured Mariniphaga sp. | reverse complement strand
TTTATTCAATGCGGATCAAAAAATAACCAGTCTTCTTCCATGATACTCATCGGATGGAATTTGTTTGCATACTTCATCGAAATTTTCGGATGTAACTTTCCCTGCAACGATAATTTTCATCGATTTTCCGGCAATTTCAATCATTTTTTTTAGTGTTTCCCTTCCTTCCAATGCTGTGGCTTTACCACCTGAAGTGAGAATGTGATCGATTCCTATTACTTTTAATTCTTTGACTGATTGCAGTATATCGGTTGTTGAGTCAATTGCCTTGTGAAAAGTGACTTGCATCGGCCTTGCCAGACTGGCAAGTTTGGCGGTTCTTTCAAGATCAATGACATTCTCATGATTAAGAAGGCCAAAAACTACTCCGTAGGCTCCAAGCTGGTGACAAATTGCAATGTCACTGCACATAATCTCAAATTCGTCCTGCGTGTAAACAAAGTCCCCTCCGCGTGGCCGGATCATTACCATCACTGGAACAGGTGATTTTTTAATTATTTGACGGATAGTTCCATAAGAGGGAGTAGTGCCTCCGCAATTCAAATTATCGCATAACTCTATTCTTGTTGCACCTGCTATGGTGGCTGCTGCTGCCTCCTGATAAGATTCAACACACACTTCTTTGACGGGAATCATATTTAAATATTTTGAAGTAAAAGTAAGAAAATTTAATACTGTTTCATTTTGTTCCGGATCCGGCTTCTTTTTTTGTATCAAAAATTTGAATAGTTTTATCGTGTTAAATTATTCGGATGTAAAGTCGAAATATTTTTAGAAATTAAATTTAAGTCACATTAGATTTGAGTGTTATGGGAATAGAAATTGAACGTAAATATATCGTGACAAATGACAACTGGCGCTCTTTAGGTGTTCCGGTACATTATGTCCAGGGATATCTTGTTTCCGATAATATAAGGACAGTCCGTGTTCGGATTGCCGGGGATAACGGCTATTTGACAATAAAAGGAAAATCAAATGGTTTTAGCCGGGCAGAGTTTGAGTATCCCGTTCCCTCGACCGATGCAAAGGAAATGCTTAAATTATGCACTATACCTGTAATCGAAAAATACAGAACCAAAGTTTTGTATGGTGGTAAAATTTGGGAAATTGATGAATTCGAAGGACAAAACAAAGGATTGATATTAGCAGAGATTGAGATATTATCTGAAGATGAAGAATTTGTGATTCCACCTTGGATCGGGGAGGAGGTCACCGGTGATTTTCGGTATTTTAACTCCAGTCTTGCCGTTTGCCCTTTTAAAAATTGGTAGCGCAATTTTAAAATTTTAAATCTGATTTAATAATATTAATAAAGCCATAAAATTACCTGATGTTGAAAAAGTTTTTTACCCTTGTCTTTGGATTCTATTTCCCGTTATTTCTTCTGGCTCAAGGTCATACAACTATATCTGCTAATGCGCCCCGACTGGTTGTTGGAATAGCAATCGAAGATTTTAACCCCGATTACATTGAGCGCTACTGGGATAAATTTGGTGATGGCGGCTTTCAACGGTTGTATTCCGGAGGATTTATTTGTGCCAATCATCACTATGTCAATTTGGTTCAGCGGCCATCTGTGAATATGGCAACACTCTCCACAGGAACCGATCCTTCCCGGCATGGCATTGTGAATGATAATTGGATCGACCGGTTGAAAAAAAAAGAAGTTTCTGCTATTGGCGATGATTTTTATACTACAGTGGGATCAGACTCGAAAGAAGGGGAGCGTTCCGCAAAAAATCTGATGACACCAACGCTTGGAGACCAGTTAAAGTTGATCTCAAACGGAAAATCCAGGATATTTAGCATTGCCTTAAATGATGGTTCAGCTGTTCTTGCTGCGGGACATGCCGCCAATGGTGCATACTGGCTGGATAAAACTTCAGGTAAGATGATTTCAAGCTCTTATTATGTCGAAACTTTTCCCAAGTGGGCATTTGACTATAACAGTCTGAAAATGGCGGATAACTATGTGGGATCGGATTGGACAACGCTGAAAGAGCCGATCTCTTATACCGAAAGCATTTCAGATTCGCACCTTAAAGAAACTGGTTTCTCAGGGAAATACACAACGTTCCCTTATGACATTAGCAAATTAAAAAGAGAATCAGGAGGAAGCTATAAAATATTAAAAGCAACTCCATGGGGAAATACGATGCTAAAGGATTTTGCGCTTCAGATGATTCCAAAAGAACAACTGGGTTATGATCTGATTCCGGACATTCTTACCGTTGTTTTCTCCTCAATGGATTACGAAAGGAATTCATTTGGTCCTTTCTCTGTCGAAATGGAAGATACTTACCTTCGCCTGGACAAGGACATTGCTGAATTATTGAAGTACGCCGAAACCGGATTTGGAACAGATAATATTTTAGTTTATCTGACAGGACTGACCAGTATTTCGTATCCTGCTGAATATCTGAAAGAAAAGTACCACTTTACGGCTGGTATCTTTAATCCCGAGAGCGCTGTGGCATTGCTGAAATCGTATCTGAATATTAAATACGGTAATGCAAACTGGATTGAATTATTTACCAATCAGCAGATTTACCTTGATCATGAAATGATTGAAAAGAAAAAGATAAATCTTCTGGAAATGCAAGCGACTGTGGCCTCATTTTTAAATCAGTTTGAAGGAATTGCCTATGCCAAGGCCGGACTTGAAATTGAAGCGAATAATTTTCCGGGAGGACCACTTGCACCTTTTCAAAACAATTATCACAGTAAGCGATCAGGCGATGTTCTTATCAAATACGAGGATGGCTGGCAGCCTAAAGAGAAGTTCAGTAATGTTGATTATACCGATAACAGTCAGGTTCCTTTGGTATGGTATGGTGCTGGAATCACAAAAGGAACGACACTTCGCCGAACCAGTGCCACTGATGTTGTGCCTACCATTGCAGCTTTTCTGGGTATTGCGCCTCCTTCATCTGTTTCGGGCAGTGTTATCGGGGAATTAATCAAACATTAAATTGGCAATGTACTATTGTGACAGCGTTTCCAAGCCTGCCAGCAGTGTATCTGTCTTAGTATCCATTGAATGAAACGATGTTTTCAATCGGTTTGCGATTTTTCACCCTCGTTTTTTGAGCAGGATAACCAAGTGTAATGATCAATTGCACCCGTTTTGAGGAGGGTACCCCGAGCAATTCTTTTATTTTGGCTTCATCAAACCAGCCGATCATACAACTTCCAAGCCCTTCGGATGCTGCTGCGAGGCAAATATGTTCTGCAATAATTCCAATGTCAATCAGCGGAAAGTGCTTCCGTTTTACCCAGCTTCCAAAACCAGAAGTAAAATTGGCACTTTCTTCAACAATTACCAGATGTACCGGCGCCTGATTGGTGAAGTGATTCATCCCCAACAGCTTTTCGGAGGTGGCATCAGCAATCTTTTTTTTTATTTCGGGATTATCCACAACTATGACATGCCAGGGCTGGGCATTACATGCAGAAGGAGCAAGTCTGGCGCACTCCAGAATAACATCCAGTTTGTTGGTTTCAACGGGCTTGTTAAGGTAACTTCTGTCGCTTTGACGTGTCAGTACTAAAGAGGTAAAATCCATCGTCAGGGGTTTAAAACGATTAAATTTTAAAGGCAAAAACTGCAATTTTGAAGTCAAAAAAGCGCAGAGTTTAATTTTTTAACTCTGCGCTTCTTTGTACCTACTTTGCGATACTCTGCGTTCAGGAAAACGGACCTTACGGCAGACGCAATTTATCGATAACTAGTTGATTAAATCCAGTTTGACCATGTCTTGAATATCCAGCATTCCAATTGGAAGTCCGTTCTCAGTCACGATAATATTATCCACCTGATTGGCATTAAAAATATCTGCAGCTTTTTGCAGCAAAGCATCACCTTCGATCGAAATCGGGTTAGCAGTCATGCACTCTCCAACAGTTGCCGTATTGATATGATCTCCCAGTTTTCTCATCTGACGACGCAGATCCCCATCGGTGAAAATACCGGTAAGTTTGCCATCGTTAGTCACTACCGATACTGCACCCATTCCTGAATCTGTCATTTTCAACAGTGCATCAAGAACTTTGCAATCGATAGCCACTATAGGATTTGATTCTGAAATAACACTTTTAACCTGAATGGTCATCAGTCGGGTATGCTGGAAAAACTGATCAGTACCTAATTTTGTCAAATGGTTGTCAGCCAGCTTTTTCATGATGTTCCAGGGCAATGTAATATTGTGAGCCCCAAGTGTAAGTGCATCTTTAACGTGCTCCGGATATCTTACCGATGAGAACATTACCTTACAATCGTATTTGTATTCTTTGATGACATCGACAATTTGTTTGACAAGACCGAGGGCATCATGACCCTGATCCTGCATCCTGCCTACGAGCACACATACGTAGTTTGCTCCGGCAGTCAAAGCCATATAAGCCTGCTGAATATTATAAACAAGATGCAAATTGATTAAAAAGCCCTCATTATGAAGTTTTTTACACGCTTTCACGCCTTCGAAATTAACCGGGATTTTAAATACGGTTTTTTTCTTGTCAAGTCCGAGACTAAGCAGCCGATGTGCTTCCACAACAATTTGTTCCGAAGTTTCTCCGAGCGCTTCAATCATCAATACCGGAACCATTTTTGATAATTTAACAATGGCGCCGTCGATGTCGGTAATCCCGTTTTTGTGCATGAATGTAGGTGTAGTCGTAACACCATCAATTATCCCTAGTTTCAGGGCTTCTTCAATTTCAGCAAGATTAGCTGAGTCAAGAAAAAATTCCATAAGAATTAGTAATTTAAATTTATGATCTGTATTTTACTTCAACGTTGTGAATGTCAATCAGTGGTTTAAGGAATTCAGTAACATCTGCAATGCACATTTGACTCGCAGCATCGCATAAGGCGCGCGACGGATCGGGATGTACCTCAACAAATAATCCATCAATACCAGCCGCAACTCCGGCACGAGCCAAAGTTGGGATAAACTCCCGGGAGCCGCCTGCAGGATCCGAACTCGGAATTCCGTATTTACGAATGGAATGTGTCACATCAAAAATCACAGGATAGCCTGTAGTCCGTAAATGGTAAAAACTGCGGGGATCAACTATCAGGTCGTTATAACCAAAAGCATAGCCTCTTTCAGTTACCATAATATTAGTATTTCCCGCTTGTTCTACTTTTAATACCGGTTTAATCATATTCTCGGGTGATAGAAACTGAGCATGTTTGAGATTAATCACTTTCCCGGTTTTAGCAGCTTCCACCACCAGGGTGGTCTGCATTACAAGGTACGCGGGAATCTGGATCACATCTACAACAGCTGCTGCCGCTGCAATCTGATCGGGATAATGAATGTCAGTCAGCACCGGCACCTTGAATTGTTCTTTAATTTTCTGAAGTATAGCAAGTCCTTTATCGATCCCCGGTCCGGAATAGAAATCTGCAGAACTGCGATTGTCTTTTTGAAATGAAGATTTGAAGATAAGCGGAAGATCAAGCTTTAGCGATAATTCAACTAAAAATTCAGCGGTATCCATCATTGTTTTCTCATCTTCAACAACGCAAGGACCGGCAATTAGAAAAAGTTTATCTGCACCACACTCAACATTTCCGACTTTAATAATTTTTTTCATTCTAGTTTTTTTACATTTTAAGGAACAGTCCGCGGAGTTTTTCACGAGTGATTATTTTCTCCCATTCCGGACCACAAACATGCTGCCACATAAAAACCAATGTGAGCGAAACATCAATCATTTTGTCTATCTCTTCCGCTGTACAGCCCGCTGTGACGCCCTGTGGTATTGTAATGTTGTTCAGTCGCATCATCTCTCTGAATTCCTTTACGCCTTCAGGATAGAATTCCTCCAGTTGATTGAATACAATACAGTTACCTACACCATGATGAATCGATGTTACTGTTGCCAGTCCGTATGAAATTGCGTGACAGGCGCCAACTTCTGAATAAGTCAGAGAGAGTCCGCCCAGATACGAAGCGATCATCAGTTTTTCCTCGTTTTCAGGTGAACGGCTGTCATTGCTTAAATAAATATCTCTGAAAATACGCAACGATTCAGTACCTAATGAATCACCCATAACTGATTTCTTAAAGCCATTCAGCGCCTCAATGTTATGTATATAACAATCCATTGCTGTATAGAACCGTTGAGGTTCCGGAACTGAAGCAATCAATGCGGGATCAAGGATCAGCTGATCTGCAGCAGTAAAATTACCTTTAATACCCAGCTTTTTTACCGGACCGGTTAGCACGGTTGTTATCGATGCCTCTGCGCCTGTCCCTGAAATGGTTGGAACAAGGGTGCAATGTACTCCTTTATTTTTAATAAAGTCAAGTCCTTGATATTGAGCAGATGAGCCTTCGTTGGTAAACATCAGGCGGATTGCCTTTGCATAATCCATAACACTGCCACCACCAATTCCTACTACAGAAACGGGTAAATCAGGCCTCAGATTTTTTAATTCTGCAACTATTTTATCTACGGTTGTTGTTTTTGGTTCATCTGTGATATCAATAATTTTGAGAATATCCTGAGGTTGAAGGGGAATTCGTTTCAGGAAATCTTTACCTTCAAAATATTCATCAACAAGAAAAAGTACATAAGAATCCTTTTCAAGACGTAATTCACCGAGTACGTCTCCTAATTGGTCAAAACTATTCCGACCATAAAGAATTCGACCGACTGCCTTTAAATTTCTATACATATTTTTAATTTATTTAAGTGCTTTTTTAATTGCCGACCTCATTTTGCCGGCTAACGTATTCAATTCCTCTTCGCTCCATGTTACCATAATCTGAGTCATCATCAATTTTTGCATAATTGCGTCCGATTGAGGGACTTGTAAATTTCGATAGTCAGGGGCGTTATTTATTTTCATTACCGGAAGATTGAAGATCGATTTCATCTCCTTTAAGTGTCCCCATTGGCGGTGGTAGTGAAAATTATTTCTGTACCAATAAGAGGCGCTCAATTCCTCTTTCTGGAATTCGTCAAAGACTTTTATTGCCTTATCGGGATCAGGAAGAAAGAAAGAGAGAAAGGTGGCCGAGTCTCCATCTTCGTCCGGAACATTTCTAAACCGAATCTCAGGAAATTCCTGCAAAACTCCTTTTAGTACCTTTTGGTGTGCCTTTTGTTTCTCAATCATATAAGGCAGCTTTCGAAGTTGGGCTAAAACCACTGCTGCTCCAAGTTCTGATCCCCGGAAGTTATATCCCAGAATAGGATGCTGCTCAGCTCCCCGTACATTTCCAATATGATCGTGACCATGATCGGAATACCGATGAGCCCGCTCGTATAATTCATCGTCGTTTGTTGCAATCGCACCACCTTCACCGGCAGTGATGATTTTATAGAAGTCGAATGAAAAAGCGGATATCTTCCCGAAATTTCCCAGCATTTTACCTTTGTAGCTGCCTCCCAATGCAGGTGCAGCGTCTTCAATCAGAATAAGATTATGCTTTTCACAAACTGCAAGTATTTCATCCATTCTGGCCATCGATCCAAAAACCTGAATTAAAAGTACAGCTTTAGTCCGTGGAGTGATGGCTTTTTCGATTCCTTCAGGACTTAAACACAACGTTTCGTCAATCTCCGCAAATACAGGAATTGCTCCCGCCAACAGAACCGCCTCAATAGGTGCGATAAAAGTATACGGTGGAACAATTACCTCGTCGCCGTAGCCGATGCCACAACATGCAAGCGACAATGAATCTGCTGCTGTTCCGCTGGCACAGAAATGAGCGTGTTTTGCACCCAGATAGGAGCTGAATTCCTGCTCGAAAGTTTTGGCTTTCCAAATACCATTACGTTGTGCATCATGACCATAGCGAAACAAGATTCCTGTTTCGAGTACATCTAATACTTCTTTTCGTTCTTCGTTTCCGAAAAGTTCGGTACCTGCCATAATAAGTCTATTAATCTATTAACAATCAATTTATTAAAAAAAACATGAAAGTTGTATAATCATTTGAACCATCCTTTCGACGGGGAATTTTATGCTATTAAAAGAATTACTTTCAGCTGTTTCTTTAAAACCCGTAAAATTACACTTATTTTGAGAATAAATTCAAAGAAAAAAAATGGCCATCCCGCTCACAGCCAGAAATGCTCCGACAACCTCTTTCCAGTTTAGTTTCTCCTTAAATACCAATACCGAAGGGATTAAAATAAACAATGGAACTGTTGCTATCAGTGTTGAGGCAATTCCGACCGAAGTGTGCTGAAATGCCAAAAGACTAAGTGAAACGCCAAGAAACGGACCAAAGAAAGATCCGATGAAAAGTGGCAACATCGCATTATTGTTTTTTAATGAAACCGTGATTGACTTCCATTCCTTTGCAATTGAAATAATTACAATAAAACCCAAAATTCCGGTAATTACCCTTATCTGAGAGGAGGCAAAGGGATCGTAACTTCCCATTCCTAGCTTAGAGAATACTGCTCCAATTCCTTGTCCTACAGCACCTCCGAGAGCCAGCAGCAATCCTTTGACGGGGTAATTCAACCTCGACTTATTGGTTTCCGATTCGGGTCGTTTCAGGATTACGATTGCGATTCCCGATAAAACCAGCACCATTCCCAGCCCATTCAGCCAGGTTAATTTTTCATGCAAAATCACCGCTCCGGCCATGGCAGCTACGGGAGGAGCAAGGGACATAATTAACATCGAAAGTTTTGCTGACTGATAAGAATACGATTTGAAGAGACAGTAATCGCCTGCAACAAACCCGACTAACCCGGATATTGAAAGCCATTTCCATGCTTCAGGAGTGGCATCAGACGGCGTCCAGTAGCCTCGCATGATTTTAGACCACGCCATAAACATACCCATTGCGATAATTAAACGTGCAATATTAACTGCGAGGGATCCGGCCCGGCGTGTTGCCAACGAAAACGATAACGCGGAAGCTGTCCAACAAATCGCTGTAATTACTCCTGCTAATTCACCCAAATGACCTATTTGCATGCTTATGATTAATTGGCGACAAAAATAGCAATACCAATCTTCATATTTGTGATTAGAAAAATAATAATGAATGATTAATCAGGAAAAAATCGCCAATTTTACAGTCTGAAAAAAACACTTCATTAATATGAGACTTATAATTCAATCAGAGGCGGTTGGCGTAGCAAGATGGTCAGCAGTTTACATTGCCCGAAGGATAAATGAATCTTTGCGCACCACCGATAAACCTTTCGTGCTGGGGCTTCCCACCGGCAGCACTCCACTTGGTACCTACAAAGAGTTGATACGGTTATATCAGGAACGGAAGGTTTCATTTAAAAATGTCATCACTTTTAATATGGATGAATATGTCGGGATCGCCAAAGATCATCCGCAGAGTTACCATACTTTTATGTGGGATAATTTCTTCAAATACATCGATATCCTGCCTGAGAATGTCAATATTCTTGATGGAAACGCTTTGAATTTGAAGGATGAGTGTTCTGATTATGAGGAGCGTATAATTGCTGCAGGGGGTATTGACCTTTTTATGGGTGGTATCGGAGCCGATGGTCATATTGCTTTTAACGAACCGGGATCAAGTCTTTCATCCCGCACCAGAGATAAGTCACTCAATGAGGATACTATTCAGGTTAACAGCCGTTTCTTTGATAATGATGCAACCAAAGTTCCTAAATCGGCGCTTACTGTAGGGGTCGGAACAGTTATGGATGCAAGGGAAGTACTCATTCTTGTGACCGGTCATAACAAATCACGTGCCCTGCACAAAGCGATTGAGGGAGGAGTTAATCATATGTGGACGATTTCCGCACTTCAGTTGCATGCCAATGGTATAATTGTCTGTGATGAAGCGGCTACCATTGAATTAAAGGTTGGAAATTACCGCTATTTTAAAGATATTGAAAAAGATCATCTTGATCCTGAAACATTGTGGAACGGAGACAAATACCTTGGATGGTAAGTTTTGAAGAAAGGGTTTTCCAATTATTTAAAAAAGTGGTGGTCGAGTAGTTTTTTCTCAACTGGTTTAACTTCGCTTAATGCCAGCGTGCGATATGCCATTCGTGCAACTTTTTCAATGACAACAGTATGATCGAAAGCGCTGCTCACATCTTTTCCCCAGCAAAATGGTCCATGACCGTAAACAAGTACACCAGGAATTCGCATCGGATCAATATCTCTTGAAATGAAGGTATTTACAATCATTTTCCCAGTTTCATATTCCAGGTCATGCTCTACCTGCTCGATGCTTAGCGGAAGGGTGCAAGGAATTTCGCCATTGAAAAAATTGGCATGGGTGATGCCCAACGGCGGAATACCTCTGCCGGCCTGAGCCCAGCATGTGGCGTATTCCGAATGTGAATGAAATATCGCCCCAATCTGGCTGAAATTTTTATACAATACCAAATGAGTATTCGTGTCAGTCGAAGGCTTTAGATTTCCTTCAATAATATTCCCGTCCAGATCCATCACAACCATATCAGCAGGAATCATCTCTTCGTACGAAACTCCTGATGGTTTGATCACCACCAGACCACTTGCCCTGTCAATGGTACTGACATTACCCCAGGTGTAAATAACAAGACCTTGTTCTACAAGCCTTAAGCTGGCCTTGTAAACCTGGTGTTTAAGGTTTTCAAGCATAATGGAAGCTGGTTTTTAATTAAATAAATTAGCATCTAAAGATGATAATTTTATTCCATATTATTGTTGAAACTGACAAAAATATTTAGAATTGTCATTATTAATTCAAGATTTGTTTCAATTAGGATATAAAAAAGCCGGAACACAAAGGATCCGGCTTTTTTATAATATTTTGGATTTTCTACCAGATTTTTGCGCGCTGCACCTCATCCAGGTACATCGGCTGTCCCGGTTTGATATTGAATGCTGCATAAAACTCAGGAATATTTTTTAACGGACCGATAACCCTCAGGTTTCCAAGTGAATGCGGGTCTTCTTTGGTTCTGCGAAGAATCTCTTTGTCACGGATATTCTGGGCCCACACATGGGCATAAGCGAGGTAAAACCTTTGATCAGGAGTAAATCCATCGATTGAATTGGTCTCCTTATTAGCCAGTTTAAATGCCTGATAAGAGATGTTCAGACCGCCGAGATCTGCAATGTTTTCACCTAAACTTAATTGTCCATCAGCGTGTATTGAATCAAGTACCACGAAACTGTTGAACTGGTCAACCAGAACTTTTGTTCTTGCATCAAATAATTTTGAATCTTCAGCTGTCCACCAATCGGTAAGATTCCCTGTTTTATCATATTTACGACCTTCATCGTCGAATCCGTGCGTCATTTCATGTCCGATCACAACCCCGATAGCGCCATAATTGACTGCGTCATCGCCTTTCAGAAAAAAGAAGGGAGGTTGCAGAATGGCAGCTGGGAACACAATTTCGTTCATGTCGGGAGCGTAATATGCATTCACCGTTTGTGGCGACATAAACCATTGGGTTTTGTCTACGGGTTTATTTATTTTGGAATAATTAAAAGCCGTTTCAAATTTATTGGAACGAATTACATTTTGAACATATGAATCATCTGCGATTTCAAGTCCGGAATAGTCACGCCATTTATCAGGATAACCAATCTTTACATTGATGGCATTCAATTTTTCCAGCGCTTTCACTTTTGTTTCAGCACCCATCCACTCCAGATTCTTGATCCGCTCTCCAAGCGAAACACGCAGATTGGCAACCAGGTTAACCATTCGTTCTTTCGCTTCGGCAGGGAAGTATTTGGCCACGTAAAGCTGGCCAATAGCTTCGCTAAGCGCTTCGCTTGTAACTCCAAGCACCCTTTTCCACCTTGGCCGCATCTTCTCTGTTCCCGACATCGCTCTGTCGTAGAAATCAAATTTGGCATTGACGAAATCATCCGAAAGATAGGATGCTGTACTGTTGATCAGCTCCCAGCGCAGATAGACTTTCCAGTCTTCGACAGATACATCATTGATTGCTGCACTGATTTCACGGACAAACAGAGGTTGGTTCAGGTTGATTTCTCCCGGATCGCCAATATTTTGAGATTTGAAGTACCGAATCCAGTCAAAGGAAGGGGATATTTCAGATAACCCTTTCGTTGTGGTTTTATTATAGGTTTTGTTTGGATCGCGCTGCTCCAGCCTTGTCATTGAGGCTTTTGCCAGACGGGTTTCCATGTTCATTACAACCTGAGTCGATTTTTTGGCTGTAGCCTCATCTTCACCAAGAAGTTTAAACATCTTTTCAATGTAAACAAGATATTTGGTCCTCAGGTCTTTCGAGCGGTCATCATCGTTCAGGTAATAATCACGGTCGGGCATTCCAATTCCACCTTGGGTAAGCTGAGCGATCACCATTGAACTGTTCTTGGCATCAGAGGAACCATAAAAGCCAAATAATGGAGAGAATCCATAACTATGAAATTTAGCAATCTCTATCTCAACATCATCTTTTGTAGCTAATTTTTGAATTTCCTCAAAATAAGGAACCAGTGGAGCAATTCCCTGACTTGCAATTTTGGCAGTGTCCATTCCGAGATTGAAAAGGGTTGCCGTTTTATCCGCGATTGTCCCTTTTTCATTTTTCTTTGAAGCTGTTTCTTTCACTAATTCATTCAATTGCTTTTCAGCCAGCTCAGCTAATTTATCAAAGGACCCAAAACGGGCACGGTCGGAAGGCAATGGATTTAATTTTTTCCATCCCCCATTGGCATAAGCATCAAAATCATGACCCGGATCAACCTTAGTGTCCAAGTCGGCCAGACTAATTGCCGGCTCTGTTTTTTGCTGCGTTTTATCGGTGCAGGCAAGAAATATTCCTGTTGTCATTCCGTACAAGAAAAGTGTAATTAATAACGATTTATTTTTCATGATTCTTAAAATTTTACAGGGTTCAAAATTACTTTTTTTTGTGAACGGAACAAGTTTCTGAAACACCCATGAGTCTGCGCTTTTCAAACAGAACGTTTTAAACTCCTTTTTATACAAAAGAATTTCGTATATTTATTTATAGCTGACAATTCTCAATAACTTATTTTAAAAGTGTTTAAAATGAAAACTGAAAACGTTGTTTTAATGAAAATGGCCCGTGAGTCACTCAATGAAAAATGGGGACTTGCAGTTGGAACTTATCTTGTCTATATGTTAATTTTGGGAATACCTCCGATGTGGCCGGTTTGGGGCTCAATACCAGTATTGCTTATTGCAGGACCTATGATGGTTGGGCTGGCAATTTTCTCACTTTCGATTGCCCGTAATCAGGATGCCAGCCTCGAGCAAATCTTTCTTGGTTTTAACAATTTTGTAAATGCTCTGGCAGCATATTTTCTTGTGATGGTTTTTGTTCTGTTATGGCTTATTTTGCTGATTATTCCCGGAATTATTGCCGCTTTATCGTATTCCCTGACATTTTTTATTATCGCTGATGACGATTCCATCGGTCCAATGGAGGCCATTGATAAAAGTAAAGAGATGATGTATGGCTACAAATGGAAGGGCTTTTGTTTAGGCCTGCGATTTATTGGATGGATTTTGCTCTGCATTCTTACATTTGGAATTGGGTTTTTGTTTCTGATCCCTTATATGCATGTCACTTTTGCCAAATTTTATGATGATGTGAAAAATAATCCTATCGCGAAAGTAGGGTATTAAGTTAAACCCTCAAGGTTTTCAAAAACATCGAACACCATTATAAGACCCTCAAGGTTTTCAAAAACATCGAACACCATTATAAGACCCTCAAGGTTTTTGAAACCTTGAGGGTCTATTTAAAACCTTGAGGGTCTAATTTCCTGATGATGTGACTATTATGACTGCAAAGCTTCAACGTCATCAGGATTAACGGGAATTCTGTTCCCCAGAATTCGAGATCCTGTTGCGGTGACAAGAATATCATCTTCGAGCCGGATACCACCAAAATTGAGGTATTGTTCGACCTTATCAAAATTAATAAATGCGTGGTTGATTTTTTGTTGATGCCACTGTTCAATTAATGCTGGGATAAAGTAAATTCCTGGTTCATTAGTGACTACGAAATTTTCTTGTAGTCTGCGGCCCAATCTTAAGTAGGCTGTCCCAAACTGATCGACCGGACGAATTTCTTCGTCATAACCGATGTTTATCTGCCCGTAGTCCTCCATATCGTGAACATCAAGCCCCATCATATGACCTAATCCATGAGGAAAGAAAAGGGCATGTGCACCATTGGCAACAGCTTCGTGGACATCGCCTTTCATAAGTCCTAAATCCTTTAATCCTTCAGCGATTACTTCCGCGGCTTTAAGATGGATGCTTAAATAGGTTTCGCCGGGTTTGATCAGTGAGGTAGCTGTATTATTCGCTTTTAGTACAATATTATAGATGTCGCGTTGCATTTGTGAAAATTTTCCGCCAACCGGAGCAACGCGGGTAAAATCAGCAGCGTAATGCAAATTTGATTCTGCCCCGGCATCTACAATCATAAGTCTGCCTTTCTCGAGCATGAATGAATGGTCGTGGTTGTGAAGTGTTTGTCCGTTCTGGGTCAGGATGGTCGGGAAGGAGGTTCCTCCTCCATGAGAAAGAGCAATTCCTTCAATTGTGCCGGCAATTTCCTGCTCCATGATTCCGGGTTTTGCCATCTTCATAGCAGTCACATGCATTTGATAACCAATTTCGCATGCCTTTTCAATCTCCGCAATTTCAAACTGATCCTTTAATGATCTCATTGCTACCAGACTTCGGATAAGTAAGGCTGAAGCATTTGCAGAGAGTGCAGCAGCCGGAATATTCAGTAATTCCTGAAGCAATAGTTTATTTTCGGCACGATAAGGAGGAAGGAAATGAACTGAACCTCCCTTGCTGCTAGTTAGAGATACAGTGAGGAAAAGTTCTTTAAATGGCAAAGTATTTACCACTCCTGCTGAGGCAGCAAGTTCTTTTACTGATGGTTTTGTCCCCATCCAGATAATGTCCTCCATTGAGAGATCATTTCCAAAAAGTGTATCATTTCCGCTGTTTGCATCAATTATGCCGAATAATCCGGGCATATCGAGGCCAAAAAGGTACAGAAAGGTGCTGTCCTGCCTGAAATGATAGGCATTATCCGTGTAATTCATGGGTGATTCCGTATTGCCGGGAATCAGAATAATGCCACTTCCCATTTTTGAACGCAGACGATCCCTTCTTTCTGAATAAACTTGTTTTCCAAACATATCTTAACGAATTAATAGAATTTAATTGATCATTGATCCGCCAGCAGGCGGAGATCATTGAACATTGATCATTGAACATTGATAATATTACCCTGTTACCTTTGCCGGCAAGCCTGATTTCATCACTTTCTTCGCTTTGGCCGGACGAGGCAGAAACATGTCATTTGCAGTTATTCCGGCTGCTTTGACTGCTTTAAGACAGTATTCAAGTCTTCCCAAATCATCGTTGGAGCCGTTGTTGGTTCCAAAAGTAAATTTGATGCCCGCCGCTTTCGCTCTTTGGATAAAGGCAATACTTGGGAGTTTGAACCGGGCATTGATTTCGAGGGCAACGTCATTGTTTTTTAGTGCTTTAATTACGCGATCCATCCTGGCAGGAGTCCAAAGACGGTCGTAGTCAGGAGCAAGTTTAGCGGGAAGATAAGTTGGATTTACATGAATATCTACAGGTTCACCCCCAACGATGGCTTCGATTTTGCCGACCAGCATATCCATAAACTGCTGTTCGTCATCAACAAATGTCTCGTCGGGCATCCATAAGCGCATCCGCCGTCCTTTCATGTCAGTCCAGGTCATCGCATCCGTGAAGATATAATCAAACCGGGCGACAGCGGCGGGCGAAAACAGAGTAACCCACTCGCGTCCTTCGCATTGCATCGCTTTGAAGATGGGCTCTTTACTGATCCCGTCAAGGTAGGCATTTAGAGTAGAATCGTTGGTAACGGGAAACTTCAATCCGCAGTTGGCTGCCACACCATAATTGCATCCGATCTGACGCGCATGTTCACATGCCTGATCCATGGTTAAGCCTCCTTTAAGGTGACAATGAAAATCGATAAGCGGAAACTCCTGCTGATTTAGAAGGTCAACCACTTGCATCAGACTATCGGATGCTGCAGCTGTAATGTTTTCAGTTTTTATGTTGTCCTCAAGTGAGAGAACAGTCATCTCTCCTATAAATAATTCACCCTTGGGGGTTGATTTTTTGATCACCAGAGAACCATTCGATAGCATTATTCCCTTAAGATCTCCGGTTCGCTGAATACCGGCCGGTTCGGTATATTCAACAACTGTCTTATTGTTAACCGTAACTTTAATTAAATTCCCTTTCACTATTACTGCCAGGTTGAACCAGACATCATCGTTTGCAGTTCTGACAAAGTTATTTCTGATTTTGACAAGACTGCCCGTTTTTTGAGGACTTCCTTGGCGATAGTCACTGTTATTTATTTTTATTACATAGCCTTTTAGCGAGCCTGTTAGCTGGGGCAAAGCGAAAATCATTTCTCCCTCAGCACCTGCCGTAGTTTTCAATTTAGCGGTAAATTCAAAATTTCTGACTTTAAATTTTGAATCTATCGCAGCCGCCTGATTCTTAAGAACTATCCACTCTCCTGACGGTGCATTATCATGCTGAACCCAGTATTGAGCAACATTTGAAGAATTCATTCTGGTAACCTTTCCCTTTTGAAGTCCTGCGAGACAGGTAAAAGATGATAGCATGATCAGGATTGCAGGTATTAATTTGATGAGTCGCATTTATTGATGATATTAGGGTTTAATTGGAGTGACGAAAATACCAAGATTATTCTCAGTTCTATTAAGATGATCTGATATTTTTTATCAATCTCTCAAACACAGCAAATTTGTCGAAGCTTTGTCTGCAGGCTGATGGATCGGATTGTCACTCTTTTCCCATTCTCTTTGCAATGGTGCTCCCTACGAGTAATTGGAGGGCATGATAAACCATTAACGGCAGAAGGACTACACCAAGTATCGCCTGGTCGGGGAATATTACTTTTCCCATAACCGCTCCTTGTACCAATGATTTTTTTGATCCGCAGAAAATTACTGTGATCCTGTCTTCGCGTTTAAATTTCATCCAGATTGAAAGCAGATCCATCAGTGTAAATACAACCAAAAACAGGGTTAACATCATTCCTCCGAGAATGAAGATTTCCGATATTGAAAAATTATCGAACATCTTGCCTGAAAATGATTCGCAGAATGAAGTATAGACAATCAGTAAAATAATGGTTTGGTCGAAGTTTCGCAGTGTTGTTTTATAATGGGTTACCCATTTCCTCAGTTTGTAGTGCAAAAGTAATCCCAACACGACAGGCAAAAGCACTTGCAGGCAGAGATGAATTATTGTGTGGCTGATATCGAATCCGGAAGCCGATTTTTCAAGCACACTGCTCATCAGTAAAGGTGTGATGAAAATGCCTAAGATGCTCGAAACACTTGCATTAAATATTGCCGCTGCAATATTCCCTCTGGCAATTGAAACCATAACCACCGATGAAGTTACTGTTGACGGCAATGCGGCAAGGTAAAAAATACCCAATCCAATCAATGAATTGAAGTAATCTTTGAAAATCAGCTGAAGAAGTATGATGGTGACCGGAAAAAGAACAAATGTGGAAAGTTGTACCATCAGGTGCAACCGCCATTTGCTCAATCCGTTAATTATATTTTCCGGACTTAATTTCGCACCGTAGAAGAAAAATATCACCGAAACGCCATAACCTGCAATTGTTGGAAGGTGAAGCGGACTTTCAGCTACGCCAAGCGGAGGGAAAAGCCAGGCAATGAAAATTGTTCCAATCATCAGAAAGAAGAAAGCGTTCAGACCAACCTTGGAAAGGATTTTGAATAGACCTTTAGTCATAAAAAGCTTAAATTCACCATTAATACTACGATTTTGCCATTTTACGCCGGTAATTCTCTACTTCCCAATTGTCGATAAACTCAATCTGCGCTTTAGTCATAAATTTAGGACCACCAAAATATTCAGATAAAAAACTGATTTTCAAAATATTAGTATATACTTCCAGAACATTCAACACTGATTTATGATTGTCTTCAACAGCGATCACACCTTCACCTTCAACCACCAAAACTTTGGGAAGATATCCATAAGCCCTTAAATAGTCCGCAATGAGGATTTTGGCCGATTCTAACTGCTCATTTTCGTTTCCGGAAGCAGGAATAAACAGATAATAAGCTTTGCAATAAACGATATCATCGGGCGTAAAGGCAGTACTTGCACTTAGAAAGCTGGTTCGGTCTTTTGAAAAATATTGAATCAAAGGACTCGTAATCCCCATTGCTTCCGACATTTCAAATCCTGAATGTAACTCCTTTATTTTATTGGTTATTGGCGAAATAAATTGGGTTATTACTTCTGATGGAACTGACCCTTCGATTCTTGTATCAATTTTTTTCATCATTTCTGCATAGAGGTTGTTAATCTCAGGAATAGTATTGGCTGCCACAAAGACTCCATGGTTTTCCAGAAAAATAAGCTGCGGCGCATTTCCATATTTCTTTGTAAACTGCTTAATTTCAGTATCAACTTTTTTGAACAGGATGTACCCGGGATCAGTATAAGAAATGAATAATGATGTTTCTCCAAAAAGTTCGCGACAAATACGTTCTGAATTTTTCGAACACATCAATGCATTTACTTTAGTGGGATGCGTGTGAACAACGTATTGATAGTCAATAATTTCATGCATGGATGTTTCTACTGATGGCCGATTATTTCCTGAAGAAACGATGGCATTTGCAAGATCTTCTTTTACCTCAGCTTCACGTTGAGCAGCATCCTGGGGGTAAGTTTTGGAGGATACCGTTTTTAGTTTTGCACGTGAAAGGCAAACAAATCCATTTTCATCGATTGTTTCAAGCGCGACCCCGCTTGCTTTGATCCAAATATAGTTTTCGTCTTTAAATGAGGTGTTTCCACCCCCGGCAATGACAAAAGTTTTATCTTTTCCGTAAAGGCGTGACACTTCAACTAACTCTGCGAGATTTTGATTCATTTGTATGTTTCTGTTTATTTCTGATTATCCAACTATGCTCTTTCCAGAAACCAAAAGTAAGAGAAATATGGTTTAAAAACGCTAACCTGTCTGAGATTTGATTCAAACAAATTGTATTATCTTTGCGGCTTAATCTGAGGTTAAACTCCGTGTGCTTGAATACCACGTAAAAAACAAGATTGATGAAAAAGACCGTTTCCGTATTATTTATGCTTGCAGGCATTTTGTTTGCAATTTGTTTGCTGATATCCAATATTTTAGCTACAAAAATTATTTTGGTGGGATCATGGGCTGCTCCGGCAGGTGTATTGATTTTCCCAATTGCCTATATCCTTAACGATGTCATTGTTGAGGTTTGGGGTTATCAAAAAGCCCGTCTGATTATCTGGTCTGGTTTTGCTGTGAACCTTTTGGCGGCATTGTTCTTTATGCTTGCAATTATCGTTCCTGCTGCCCCTTTCTGGCAAAATCAGTCAGCCTTTTCAACTATTCTGGGAAGCACTCCCCGGATTATTATCGCCAGTTTATTGGCCTATCTCACTGGTTCTCTTTTGAATGCCTTTGTGATGAGCAGGGTTAAGGTTTTGATGAAAGGGAAGAACTTTTCAGTCAGGGCGATTCTCTCCACATTAATCGGTGAAGCTGCTGACTCCTTTATTTTTATAATCATTGCTTTCGCCGGAAATATGCCATTCGTCGTTTTGATTGGAATGATTTTAACCCAGGCATGTATTAAAACGGTTTATGAAATTGTAATTTTGCCATTTACTATCTTGATTGTCAGATGGGTTAAAAAAGTTGAAAGTATTGATACCTATGATGAGTCAATTTCTTACAATCCGTTTTCAATTACTCAAATCTGACATGTTAAGTTTCCCTGGAATCGATTCAACCCTTTCGGCTGCTCATTTTGCATTGTTTGTGCAGGAGAAGTGTATGATCACTGAGGAATTGCGATTGTTAATACTCTTGAAAATCAATGATTAAGATCATTGTTAATTGAACATTATTAATTGATAATTAGTTAAAACATTTTATAGGGATCATAAAAAACTGGATGAATTTCAACGAAATGAAAATAAAGGGGTCAACTATGGATCCATCTAAAGCACTGGTTGTTTATTCAGGTGGTCAGGATTCAACAACCTGCCTTTTCTGGGCGATAAAGCATTTTGACAATGTCTCAGCAATTGCTTTTGATTATGGACAACGCCACATCGTTGAAATAAACGCCGCAAAGCATATTGCAGAGCAGGCGAATGTGTGCCTTAGTGTCTTCAAAACAAACCTGCTTAGCGAGATATCTCATAATTCATTAACTGACAAAGCAATAGAAGTCGAGATTGATCAGCCTGATCACCGTCCGCCCAACACATTGGTTGAAGGAAGAAATATGTTGTTTCTCACTTATGCTGCTGTATTTGCCAAGGCCAATGGAATCAATGACATCATAACAGGTGTCGGTCAGGCCGATTACAGCGGATATCCCGACTGCAGAAATGAATTTATAGAATCACTGAATCAGACACTTAATTTATCGATGGATTTCGAGTACCATATTCATACCCCATTAATGTGGCTTGACAAATCTGAAATCTGGCAGATGGCTGAAGATCTGGGTGTATTTGAAATCGTGAAGGATAAAACGATCACCTGTTATCAGGGAATTCCAGGCAATGGCTGTGGAATTTGTCCGTCATGTAAATTACGCAACAAAGGATTACTTAAATATTTAAAATCAAAGGAAAATGGATGATCTGAAAAGTTTGGGAAAATCAACCGGATACCAATTCAGCTATTCACCGGAAGTGCTCGAAACATTTGAAAACCGTCATCCGGGAAACGACTACTGGGTTAAATTCAACTGTCCGGAGTTCACTTCATTGTGCCCGATTACCGGTCAGCCCGATTTTGCCGCCATATATATCAGCTATATCCCTGATGTGAAAATGGTGGAAAGCAAAAGTCTTAAGCTTTATCTTTTTAGTTTCAGAAATCATGGTGGATTTCATGAAGATTGTGTCAATATCATTATGAAAGATCTGATCAGGCTTATGGAGCCAAGATATATTGAGGTGTGGGGAAAATTCACCCCCCGGGGTGGCATAAGTATTGATCCTTACTGTAATTATGGCAAACCCGGCACCCGGTTTGTGGCAATGTCAGAATTCCGGCTCACTAACCACGATCTTAATCCTGAAAAGATTGATAACCGATAAGCAGAAGTGACAGTCAATGAACAATATTCAATTTTAATTGACCGCTTTTATTACTTCATTAAAACAAAAAAGGTGCCCGATCAGAGCACCTTTTCTATATAACACCAAGGAGTAATTATCCTTTCTTTACTTTTTTAACACCATAAATAGCGCTTGCACCCAATTCCTCTTCGATGCGGAGTAATTGATTGTATTTTGCCATACGGTCGGAACGGCTCAAAGAACCGGTTTTGATTTGTCCGCTGTTCGTTGCAACTGCAATATCGGCGATGGTCGTGTCTTCAGTCTCACCTGAGCGATGTGAAGTTACACTGGTATAGCCGGCGCGGTGTGCCATTTCAATAGCATCGAGGGTTTCGGTCAGCGTACCAATTTGATTGACTTTAATGAGAATTGAGTTACAGGCACCCATTTCGATCCCTTTTTTCAGGTATTCAATATTGGTGACAAAATTATCATCCCCAACAAGCTGGATCTTATCCCCGATTTTCTGAGTTAATAATACCCATCCGGCCCAGTCGCCTTCTGAACAACCATCTTCGATTGAATCGATAGGATAATTTGCAACAAGGTCTGCAAGATAATCAACTTGTTGTTCGCGGTTTCTTTTTGCACCAGTTTCTCCTTCGAATTTAGCATAGTTGTAAATGCCATTTTCGTAGAATTCTGAGGCAGCGCAATCAAGACCGATTGAGATATCACCACCATCTTCGGCGCGTCCGGCTTTGTATCCGGCTTTTCTGATTGCTTCGAGGATGCTGTTCAGGGCATCTTCAGTACCATCAAGTTTAGGTGCAAACCCACCTTCGTCGCCAACTGCTGTGCTGAGATGACGCTCGTGAAGTACTTTTTTAAGGCTATGAAATACTTCGGCTCCCATGCGAAGACCTTCGCGGAAAGAAGTTGCTCCGATTGGCCGGATCATAAATTCCTGAAATGCAATTGGGGCATCAGAATGAGATCCGCCATTGATAATATTCATCATTGGAACAGGCAATGTTTTAGCATTTACTCCTCCAATATAGCGGTAAAGTGGCATGTCAAGGTAAGCGGCAGCAGCTTTGGCAACAGCCAGAGATACGCCTAAAATGGCATTTGCTCCAAGATTTGATTTAGTTTTAGTGCCATCAAGTTCGATTAGTTTATTGTCTAAGGCAACCTGATTAAGAGCACTCATGCCAATAACCTCGGCGGCAATGGTTTTGTTGACATTTTCAACTGCTTTAAGAACACCCTTTCCGAGATAGCGTTTTTTGTCTCCGTCGCGTAATTCAATGGCTTCGTTTTCGCCGGTTGATGCACCTGATGGTACAGCAGCACGACCAATGATTCCACTTTCAAGGGTAACTTCCACTTCAACGGTTGGGTTCCCGCGTGAATCAAGAATTTCTCTTCCGATTACTTTGTAAATTAACATCGTTTTTTTGTATTTATAGTATTAGACAATAATGTTGCTGTCAGACTGACAGAACGATACGAAAAATTGGTTCCTAAATCGTTAAACAGCCCAAAGATAATCATTCCTCGTTTTAAACACTATAAATTTACAGCACATCTGTTAAGAAGAGGTTAAATTTTAGCGGGAAAGTATTATTTTATTGTTTTTCCTTCTCAAGCTTCTTTTGAATTTTCCTGATGGCTGATTCAATAGATTTTTCTGGTTCAATTACATTGTGTTCGCCCCAGAATTGTTGATCTGCAAATCCTGAAATTTCATCCGCCATCACTATGCCCGGCTTCATCCGTTCTGCCATTTTGGCCGGCTTTTCAGTTGTCTGTTCCCAATCCGTTATAGCCATCTCTATGGTCGATTCATAATAAGTATTGAACAGTCGTTTGGTCCAGTCAATTTTGAATGTGATCTGACCTCTTGAATAACCATAATACCATTTGCCGTTTTTCTCCCGGTAATCGACATGGTAGGCAGCTATTGTGGGATACACTTTGGCACTGGCCGGTTTCTTTTTTATGAACATGTCGCTGGCAAGTATTTTATTTTCGACATTCAGGTTGAAGGTCGCACTGGTTATCGCCAGACTTTCAGTATCAATATACAGCCTCCCATAATAAAGAGGCTCCGAAATATGAGCGCGCTGCCTGAATCCAAGCACATAAATCAAATTATCGTTGATCTTCGTGACGTTTTCAAGATTAAATTCATAATTACCAATCATATCCTCAGTGAAGATCATCTCCGGATTCTTCATTACATCTAAATATAATGTTGTGTAAGGTCCTCCCTGAAGTTTAAATGTCAGGGTATCTAATTTTATATAATCAGTACTTTTCCTGGCTTTGAACAGTTGGGCAACATCTTCGCGTAAAGAGGTATACGGCTGTTTGTACACTTCTATAACAGCTTCAGAAAGAGACACGTATGCCTTTCTTTTTTTAATTGTTTCGCGGTAGAAAGCAGACATCAGTGTGGAATTGCTGAAATAGTTCTCGGCCCGCTTATTCATTACAGCCCGAATCAGTAACTCGGGATCTTTAGGATAAACACGGATCTCATTCAATGCAATGATCAGCTGCTCAAGTTCGATTTTGGTTTTTTCAGGTTTAAACAGGGACTGATCTAAAGTTTTATTTTTGTAACCGATAAAGGATATTATTACTTTTACTTCGGGCATGGATTTTGGAACTTTGAGCGAAAATTCACCTTCTGAGTTGGTTATCGTAACAATATTCGTCCCTTCAAGTGATAACGATGCAAAGGCAAGCGGTGATCTTGACTCCTGATCAATTACCGAACCTTTATACTGAACGTAGGTCAGGGTATCGGCCTGACGTAATTTTGGAGTTGCCGGGAAGGCCAGTGCAGCGCTGTATGTTCCTATGAAAATAACAGCAGATATTGCTAAAGCCTTTTTAATGAATCGGAAAATTAGTGTTTTCATGGCCTTAATTTTAAAATTTCACTTATAACCAAAAGACAGACTTGAATAAAAATACCCTTAAGCCAAAACATCGGCTTATTTAAATATTCAGGGTTTTTTATTATAATTGGCAGTAAATTGAAACCGGATCTGTTTATTGTTCTAATATATTCTAAATCCACCATATGAAGCAGCTAATTTTATTGATTTGGGGATTTTTATTTTTGAGTGGGTTATACGCACAATCCGGACCCGACTTTAAAGGAAAGGCACTTCAAAACGCAGGTTATTCTGTTTACGTAATGGGTGCTGAAGATGGTGAGATTATTTACAGAACGCCACAGATCAGTTTGTCGACGGCTTCTGTGATGAAGGTGGTGACAACTGCCGCAGCCTTGGAAATTCTTGGACCTGATTTTAAATTTCGCACTCAAATAGGAATTACAGGGAAAGTGAATCGGGAAACCGGCATATTGGAGGGTAACCTTGTGCTTAAAGGTGGTTGCGATCCTGCATTTTATTCCGAATATTTTTCTGAACACTATCAGGGAACTTTCGAAGCATGGACCGCCGCCCTTTCTGCTTCGGGGATTAAAAATATTCAGGGAAATCTTATAATTGATCTCTCCAGGATGGATGAGTCATTAATCCCGGGTGGTTGGCTGTGGGAAGATATTGGGAACTATTATGGTGCCGGAGTGTCGGCACTAAGCTATTCAGATAATTATTATAAGATACATTTTGCGGCTCCCGAAGCTTCGGGACAACTTGCCACAATTACAAAAACAGATCCGGTTATTGACAGCCTCATTCTCATCAATAGGGTAGTGTCTTCGGATATCGAACGTGATCTGTCTGTTGTATATGGTGCTCCGGGCTCTTTTTCTCAAATGGCTGAAGGGTCGATACCAAAAGGGAAATCCGATTTTATTGTGAAAGCTGCGATTCCTGATCCTGCAAGAACGGCTGCCCTTCAATTTATTAAGGTGTTAAAAACAGGTAATATAATTTTATCCGGTAAAATAACTTTCAGAACCAAGCCGGCTGATGGGGAGTTTACGATTATCGCTGAAAAACTTTCCCCAGCGCTCAAGGAGTTATTAGTACCGTTAAATCAAGAGAGTATTAACCTGTTTGCCGAGCATTTATTACGTGAGACAGGTTTAGCCAGAAAAGGTTCTCCAACATTGAACAGCAGTCTTGAAGCACTGATTGAATTCTGGTCTGAGAAGAAGATTTTTCTTCAGGGGTTTTACCCTACAGACGGAAGCGGTCTTTCGCGTTCCAATGCATTTTGTCCCCGCACTTTGGCCGAAGTGCTTCGTTATATGTATCTGAGTACCAATCGGGATGATTTTTTCAATTCCTTGCCTTTGGCCGGGCGAAGTGGCACCTTACAGGCGTCTTTTAAAGGATCGAAACTTGAAAATAATCTCAGGGCAAAGACCGGCTCCATGTCGCGGGTCAGAAGTTTAGCCGGGATATTCACAAATCAGTCCGGACGGAAAATAATTTTTGCAATAATTACCAATAATTTTGAAGGTTCCCAAGCATCAGTAAGTCATTTGATTGAAGATTTTTTAAATCAAATTTACAGTCTGGATACAACAGCGGGGAAGTCTGTGGCAAAATAGCTGCCAGACGAGAGGTAAAGTCTATTCAATCAGCGAAAGGAATTCGGATTTAATCCAGCCTTGCCTGTTTTCCGGAGTCAGAACTTCAGTCCATCCGTCTTCAAGTTTCTGTAACGTTCTGACAAATGACCCTTTTGATAACGTTGAGCGAATAACTGCATCGCCCTCAGGCTGAGCTCTAAGTCTGACCATACCTGCATTCGTTACTTTATAAATTTTCCTGGCATATTCAGAACATTGTCCGTTAAGCACAATTCTTTTGAATTCTTGTTGTCCTCTGGTAGCATCAGTCGAACTGACATAAATCTTTATTTTGACTCCTCTTAATCTGTTGGGATTTAAAATATAGCCGGTCATTGGAGTTGGATCAGAACCATAGATCCGGATTTGTCCACTAAAATAGGAGTTTCCGGTGCCTGGATGCAAATCATAAATCTTATCCCTTACCTCTAATTTTATAGTTTTTAAATCGCTGGCTTGACTCGATGAGCTGCCCTCCTGGAAAAAACTAAATTCAAATTTATCTCCCCAATATAATTCCATGGGATTTGTAATTCTGCCCGATACCGGAATTTTTAGCTGACCATCAATGTTGAGTACATTATCGTCATATTCCCTTGGAACGTTGACTGCAAGTTTAAAAGCCTGCTCTAATCCTTCGCAATTACTGTCTCTGAAATCTTCAACTTTGTTAATAATATCTTTGGTGCTTTGGCTGATTGCCTTTGTGCTGATTACCAATGAATCTTTTAGCGCTTCTATTTCGTTCGAAGCCAATTTTTTTTGTTCATTAGACTTCAGTTCCTTTAAAATACCTAAAGTAAAAGTCAAAAACAAACAAGACAAAGAGATATATCCTCTTAGGGTAATTCTCATGATTAAAGGCTCGTCTCCTTTTTTCCATGTTTCTCCACCAAACGCAGCTAAGGTTGCGGTCAGGCCAAAAAATGCAATTAAAATATTGATTATTAGCATTGTAGTGTGGCTTTTATTGCTAATTTTAATTGATAATCAAATATAGCTGATTTACTTGACTTTTCAAAATTTTGCAATCTGATAATAACTGAACTATTATTTATATCGAATAAAATAATGCGACAATATTTTATTGTCCCTGATATAAGTTATAGGAATGAAATAATGTCGTGTTTTCTCAATCGACTTTTAAAAAAATAAAATTAAAAAATGCCACCAAAGCACCAAGTCACCAAAAATGGCACCAAGGCTTTGGCGTAGACTTTGGTGTCCGTCGGATGACGGATGGTGGCAAAAAGGATTTTCATAGATCTCGGGTTTAAAACTGAAATACTACATTATTCATTGATAATTACTTGACTTTACCGTGGAACTGCAGATATCCTTCAATCTGCTCAAAAGTCGCATCTCTCAAAAGAACGGTTTTGTCCCCGCCCAGCAAATACAAAGATGGTATTGCCTTGAGATCATATAAATCCTTTTGCTGGATGACCGTTCCTTTATCATACCCGTTAATCCAGGAGCCAGGTACCTCGGAATAATGGTTTTTCCATAAATTCAGCTCCTTATCTGTATATACAGAAAGTATCCGAAGCAACCCTTTGCCCTCCAGCAGACTAATCAATTTTGATTGTACTATTTTGCCTCTGATTACTTTACATTCGGCACATTCGGGGTTGTAGAAATAAAGTAAAAGAAACCGGGCTTTGATGTGGTAAAGGGTTGAAGTTGAGCCATTCTTTAGTGTGAAATTGAAATCAGCGGCATTGTGTCCCGGTTTGTTCCGCTGAGCCTTCCCATACTGCTTTTGAAATCGGGATTTCGAAATGCTGTCGATAACTTGGGATGAACATGCCAGGTCCAGAAACTTCTCATATAAACTATCATTTCGCAGGGGAGAGTTTGGATGATAGAGGTATTTCTCTGCCATTCCGAAGAAAAAAAGGCTGCTATTTTGGCTTAATTCAGCCCGGTTCATCAATATTTTAATGCCGTGGCTAGCCTTTAGCGGAGAAACCTGCGTGATTATGGCTAAAAAATTAGCAAAAGTCTGTTCCTGCACCGCAATATCCTGTAATTGGGAGGTATCCTTAAAGTTAAAATTATCCCAGTAATGCTCTATGAGAAAGCCCGTTTTTTGTTCAGGAGAGTTCAGCATTAGGGGAATTACAGGAGGTTGGTATTCAGTGCTTACCCGATTTAATGCTGTGCTATCCCGCTGCTTTCCGGTTGGCTGATGGCATGAAATCGACAGTAAGAAAATGAGGATCAGGTTTATGGAGATCCATTTCCATGCGAAAATTTGTTTGTTATTATGCATGAAGGTACGGTTGACTGTTATTTTTGTACAAAGATAAAATCAAACACCAACTAAGTCCCGAAAAAGCATCAAATATTATGGTATTAACTTCAAACCACTTATTGCAGAGCTGTCATTCGGCCTGATAATCAATGCCTGATGAAATAATACTTTTGCTTCAGAAGGCTTATTGCTGTTTAATTTCGCCCAGGCCAGCATAATCACTGAATCGTAGTCCAAAGGATAAAGATTTACAATTTTTTCAAAAAGTTTTGAGGCTGATGAGTAGTCTTTTCGGTTAAAATTAATCACGCCAAGCCAATAATTTGCAACAGTATTTTGTGGATCGATTGTCAATATTTCTATATATTGCTTTTTCACTTTCTCCCAATCTTCGAGGGCGCTGAGCGGTTTTACACAACCGAAACGGGCTTCTATAGCATAAGGTTTTAATGCAATAGATTTTTCGTAATATTTAATCGATTCGGTATATTGCTTTGCAAGGTAATTTAACCAACCCAAACGAATGTTGATCACATAATTACTTTCGTCATAGCCAGCTTTAAGTTCGTTAATTGCATTCGCATAGTTTTTTGCATTTTCAGCTTCATAACTCTTGCTGAATGCACTTTGCAATGTATTTGCCGACTGCGAAAAAGTGTTGCAGCTAATCAACAGCAATGCAGCTATTATTATATTCTTTCTTATAGTTTCCATATTACTCCTCCTGAAAATGAATTTTGTTTGTAATTTGTATTGGTGATTTCTATTTGTTTTTGCTCGTAAGTGTAATTACCGAATAGGGTCAGATTTTTGTTAAGTTGCCAAAATAAGGTTAAGCCGGATCTGAAAGTAGTTGGATCAATCGAATTATAAACATATAAAGCGCTGTGATCATTGTAATTTTTCAAATTACCTAAGGTGATATTTCCTTCAGTCCATAGGTTTTTTGCAATGCGGGCACCGATGGATTGTGAAAAAATAATATTGCTGCTTGTTGAACTTAACATACCGTTAAGAGCGCTTTTGATGTTTATCGAATATTTTCCCGGTAATGATACCCCTGCCAATCCCCCAAATTGCATATAATTATCTGTCGGATCGTTTAAAACTGATGCATTAATACCAAAACTAAACCTGTCTTGCTTTACAGAAAGTGATGCCAAGGCGAGATTTCCGGGATAGGTTACACCAGCGTTTTTTGTATTCATAAAGTGATAA
>CAYHDA010000015.1:0-30193 GCA_964355145.1 uncultured Mariniphaga sp. | reverse complement strand
CATAGATGTCGGGTTCTTAAACTAAAATGCGACATCAATTTATTCTCATTACTTACAAGTGCGGGTCAGGAATTATTTTTCTTGGTTCTTAATCCTTCATTTATTGAAATAGCACCGACTATGAACATTGCAATCCAGCCAATCCAATCGAATAACCTCAGATCTAAATTGTTTATTAACCGAGCAGCAATATAAATCATTGCGATGATGAACCACACAACTCCTAATAAAATCCTGGCGTTAGGTTTCAGTAATCCTTTAATTGATGTCATTTCTAAAGTTGTTAAATGTGAATTTTTATCTATATTTTATCGTCCTGTCATTTTCATATTAGCCTCTGGATAGCGTTCCCCGACGATTTTAATTTGCGAGGCTGAAACTTCTAAACCACCATTCCCCTTTTGCATTTTTCCATTTTTATATAAATTTTTGGTCTTATTGAGTTATTGCTTTAGAATTACAGGAAATGGTTAATCAATCAAATTTAAACAATTCTATTATAATGATTGTCTGTTTTAAAAATATTAATTGTTCCTGCTCTCTCTCATACTTAGGCTGTCGTAAGCTCTGAGTTTTTTAAAATCTGCTTCGTTATTTTATTAAACTTCAGACTTAAATCCTTAAATATTCTTAAACAGTAGTAAAAAGCCAAAATATATTTCGAATTGTATTAAATAATTGTAAAATGCTTACGAATTTATTTTGTGGTGATAATATAATTTGTAGTTTTGTGACGAAGTTTTACGAAAATCTTTGTCAGATCAATTAAAGACAAAACAAAAGTAAAAGTCATTTGTTAATTTTAGTAGATTTGCATTTAAGTATTTATGAAAAATATTATTTCACATAGTCTCCTACTCGTGGTCATTCTAATTCTCGTCTATGCCGGCTGAGGAAGGTGAACTATTGTATGATAAACATATAAAAGCCTTTCTCGAAATGAGAAAGGCTTTTTTTTAATAAATTATTACCATGATGAAACACCCATGAATCTGCGCTTCGCAAACACGAATGAAGATAACTCAGGTGTTCCATCAGGCAATTAAAAAACAAATTATCTTCTGATGAAAATTGAATTAAGGAGCGAAACAACAACGCGAGGCCGAAGAATGGCTGGCGCAAGGAGCCTTTGGCGTGCTAACGGCATGAAAGAGGAGCATTTTGGAAAACCACTGATCGCAGTTGTCAATTCTTTTACCCAATTTGTACCGGGGCATGCGCACCTTCACGAAATCGGTCAGATGGTGAAAAAACTGATCGAAGAGGAGGGCTGTTTTGCTGCTGAATTCAATACCATAGCCATTGATGATGGAATCGCCATGGGTCACGATGGTATGTTATATTCGCTGCCTTCAAGAGACCTGATCGCCGATAGTGTTGAATATATGATCAACGGGCACAAGGCTGACGCTATGATCTGCATCTCGAACTGTGATAAAATTACTCCCGGTATGCTGATGGCTGCCATGCGGCTTAATATTCCCTGTGTATTTGTCTCAGGCGGACCAATGGAAGCAGGCGTTGTTGCTGACAAAAAATACGATCTGGTAGATGCCATGGTAATGGCTGCAGATCCTTCGGTTGATGAAAATTTACTCGCTAAAGTTGAACAGGAAGCCTGTCCAACCTGCGGATCGTGCTCCGGTATGTTTACGGCTAATTCAATGAACTGTCTGACAGAAGCTTTAGGCCTTTCTCTTCCCGGTAACGGTACTGTCGTTGCAACCCATTTAAACCGAAAAAAACTTTTTGAAAAAGCGGCAAAAAGGTTGGTTGAGATTACCTGGGATTATTACAAGAATGGAAATGAAAAAGTGTTGCCACGGGCTATTGCTTCACGTGATGCTTTTATGAATGCCATGACACTTGACATCGCCATGGGTGGTTCGACCAATACTGTTTTGCATTTGCTTGCCGTGGCTCACGAGGCTGGTGTGGACTTTACAATGCAGGATATCGACGCTCTTTCACGAAAAGTTCCGTGTATCTGCAAAGTATCTCCAAGTTCTCACTATCATATTCAGGATGTTAACCGTGCTGGTGGTATTATGGGAATTTTAGGTGAACTGGAAAAAGGAGGACTTTTGAATACTTCGGTTTCACGCATAACAGAAGATACTTTAATAAATACGATTGGCAAGTGGGATATTTTGAGACCTGCAGCTGATGATGAGGCGAGGAAATTATTTGCTTCGGCTCCGGGAAATATAGGCCGTAACCTGCAACTGGGTTCTCAGGATACTTATTATGCCGAATTGGATACCGACAGGGAGAAAGGGTGTATCCGTGATATCGGGCATGCCTATACCAAAGAGGGTGGTCTGGCCATTCTTTATGGAAATATCGCCCGTCAGGGTTGTATTGTCAAAACGGCAGGTGTCGATCCCTCAGTATTTCAGTTCAGTGGCGTTGCCCGTGTTTATGAATCGCAGGATGATGCTTGTGAAGGCATTTTAAAACGTGAAGTTTTAGCCGGTGAAGTGGTGATTATCCGCTATGAAGGACCCAAAGGAGGACCGGGAATGCAGGAGATGCTTTATCCGACTTCTTATTTAAAAGCTTCGAAGCTTGATAAAGTTTGTGCTTTACTCACGGATGGTCGTTTTTCCGGCGGAACATCGGGTCTTTCAATCGGTCATGTATCACCTGAAGCCGCTGCCGGTGGCGCGATTGCTTTGGTTAGAAATGGTGATCGCATTGAGATCGATATCCCCCAACGGAAGATCGAGCTGATTATTTCAGAAGAGGAGCTGGAAAATAGAAAAAAAGAGGAAGAAGCCCGGGGGAAAATGGCTTATCAACCACAAAATAGAAGCAGAATAATCAGTAAGGCCTTAAAAGCATACGCAAGCCTTGTTGCCTCGGCAGATAAAGGAGCGGTAAGAATAATTGAATAATCCTTAAATTAATAGTTATGACATCTATATCAAACGACAATCCATTAGATCAGGAACCAGTCGAAATAACAGGTTCTGAAGCCGTTATCCGCTCTTTGATTGCCGAAGGTGTTGATACCATCTTCGGCTATCCAGGCGGTGCAATTATGCCGGTGTATGATGCACTTCATGATCACCATCATAATCTCAAACATGTCCTCACACGGCATGAACAGGGTGCGGTTCACGCTGCTCAGGGCTATGCCCGGGTTTCAGGCAAAGTAGGCGTTTGCATCGCAACTTCAGGTCCGGGAGCAACGAACCTGATTACAGGTATCGCCGACGCGCTTATTGATTCTACACCATTGGTATGCATTACCGGACAGGTTGTTTCTGGTTTATTGGGTACGGATGCTTTTCAGGAGTCGGATGTGATTGGCATAACGATGCCTGTAACCAAGTGGAATTATCAGATCACAAGTGCCGAAGAAATTCCGGAAGCAATTGCAAGGGCGTTTTATATTGCATCATCCGGCCGGCCGGGACCTGTGGTTTTGGATATTACCAAAGATGCTCAGTTTGCAAAATTAAATTACTCTTATTCTAAATGCAGTAAGATTCGCTCGTACGTTCCTGAATTTCCTGCTGATAAAACATTGTTAAAGAAGGCTTCTGAACTGATTAACGGGGCAAAGAAACCTTTCTTGCTATATGGTCAGGGCGTTATGTTATCTGGAGGCGAAAAAGAGCTGATCAGTTTTCTTGAGAAAACCGGAATTCCTGCTGCAGGAACTTTGTTGGGGTTGTCTGCTATTCCGACAGATCATCCTTTGAATATGGGGATGCTTGGAATGCATGGAAACTATGGACCGAACATCAAGACCAACGAATGTGACGTATTAATTGCCGTTGGAATGCGGTTCGACGATCGGGTGACCGGCAGTATTCATACTTATGCAAAGCAGGCGAAAATTATTCATATTGAGATTGACCCTGCAGAGGTGGATAAAAATGTAAAGACCGACATCGCTTTGATTGGTGACGCAAAACATACACTTAGACTGCTCTTGCGCCTTGTGAATGAACAGCAGCACCCCGAATGGCTGGGTGAGTTCAGAGATGCCAAAGAGATTGAGGAGCAGAAGGTTATCAATAATGATCTTGCTCCTAAGAAATCAGGTATGACAATGGCCGAAGTAGTGCGGATGGCTTCGGATCTTACTGACAATAAAGCTATTGTAATTACGGATGTGGGTCAGAACCAGATGGCTGCTGCCAGGTATTCGAAATTTATTGATTCACGCAGCTGGGTCACTTCCGGTGGCTTGGGAACGATGGGCTTTGGATTGCCTGCCGCAATGGGTGCTAAATTTGGTGCACCTGATCGTGAGGTGGTGATTTTCACCGGTGATGGCGGCATGCAAATGACGATTCAGGAGCTGGGAACGATAGCTCAGGAAAAACTCGCTGTTAAAATTGTAATTTTGAATAATCATTTTCTCGGAATGGTGAGGCAATGGCAGGAGCTGTTTTTCGAAAAACGTTATTCTTTTACTGAAATTCTAAGTCCTGACTTCGTGAAAGTTGCTGATGCCTATGGAATTCCCGGAAGTGCAGTTCATAACAGGAGCGAGCTGGCAGGTGAAATGAAGAAGATGTTTGACTGTGATGGCCCTTATCTGCTTGAAGTGATGATCGAAAAAGAGGATAACATCTTTCCGATGGTTCCGGCAGGAAAGTCGGTTTCTCAAATAATTTTGAGTGCAGACGAGCTGAAATAATTTTTCAAATCAAAAGAAAATTAAAACCAACAAGATGAAACAAGAATATATTATTACAGCCTACAGCGAAAATCATATTGGTTTGCTGAACCGGATTACCATCATATTCACACGTCGCAAGGTTAATATCGAAAGTTTAACAGTCTCTGAATCTGCCCTGAAAGGAATCAGTAAATTTACCATTGTCGTAAATGAGGAGAAAGAAAAAGTCGTTAATATTGTCAAACAAATCGACAAGCAGATTGAGGTGCTGAAAGCCTTTTATTATACGAACGACGAGATGATCTTTCAAGAGATTGCACTGTATAAAGTGCCGACAACAGCCCTTATGGAAAGCGATCAGATCGAGAAACTGATCCGTTTGCATAATGCCAGAATTCTTGAGATTACACGCGAATATACGGTAATCGAAAAAACCGGTCATAAAGAAGAGACACAGGAACTTTTTGAGGGACTCAATACGTTCGGAGTATTGCAATTTATCCGTTCAGGAAGAGTCGCGATTACACGTTCTCCAATCGAGAAATTATCGGTATTTCTAAAAGAACGCGATTCCCTTTTAGAAAAACTGGAAGAAAAGAAAAATATTAAATAAACATCAATTAGTTAATAAAGAAATAGTTATGGATAATCGCGTATATATTTTTGATACAACACTAAGGGATGGCGAACAGGTTCCTGGTTGTCAGTTGAACACAATCGAAAAAGTAGAAGTCGCAAAAGTACTGGAACAATTGGGTGTTGATGTGATTGAGGCCGGATTTCCAATCTCAAGTCCGGGTGACTTTAAATCGGTAGTTGAAATCTCCAAAGCGGTAACCTGGCCAATAATCTGCGCACTTACCAGGGCTGTAGAAAAGGATATTGATGTGGCTGCCGAATCGTTGAAATTTGCGAAACGGGGCCGGATTCATACCGGAATCGGAACATCACCCTATCATATTCAATATAAATTGAACTCAACACCGGATGAAATTCTTGCCAGAGCTGTTGCTGCGGTAAAGTATGCCAAGAAATATGTTGAGGATGTTGAGTTTTATGCCGAAGATGCCGGCCGTTCCGATAATGTTTACCTGGCCAGAGTCGTAGAAGCGGTTATCAAGGCAGGTGCAACGGTAGTGAATATTCCGGATACAACAGGCTATTGTTTGCCTAGCGATTATGGAGCCAAGATCAAGTTTCTGATTGATAATGTTCCAAATATTCATAAAGCGATTTTGTCAACTCATTGTCACAATGATTTAGGAATGGCTACTGCCAACTCTATTGCCGGAGTGATGAACGGAGCCCGTCAGATTGAGGTGACCATTAATGGAATTGGCGAGCGTGCAGGAAATACAGCACTCGAAGAGGTGGTCATGATCATGCGTTCACATAAAGAACTTGATCTTCATACCAATATTAATTCAAAAAATATCTACAAAACCAGCCGCCTTATTTCGAGTCTGATGAATATGCCTGTTCAGCCAAATAAAGCTATCGTTGGCCGGAATGCATTTTCACATTCGAGCGGTATTCATCAGGATGGGGTACTAAAAAATAGGGAAAACTACGAAATCATTGATCCTGTTGAAGTTGGAATCAGTGAATCATCAATTGTTTTAACTGCACGAAGCGGACGTGCCGCATTAAAACACCGTCTCGAATTATTGGGTATCACCCTTGAAAAAGAAAAACTGGACGAAGTTTATGAAGAATTTCTGCTTTTGGCAGATAAGAAAAAAGACATCAAAGAAGATGATCTGCTGATGCTTGTAGGTGAACGGGTGATGAGCGAACGACGCATTAAACTTGATTTTCTTCAGGTAGTTACCGGCAAGAATCTGGTTCCTATGGCCACAATCAGGCTGGATATTGCGGGAGAGAAATTTTCGGCAACCGAATCCGGGAATGGCCCTGTTGATGCCGCGATTAAAGCTGTAAAGAGCATTATTCACCGCAAGGTTACTCTTCAGGAGTTTCTGATTCAGGCGATTAATAAAGGGAGTGATGATATTGGCAAGGTTCACATGCAGGTAGAGTACGACGATAACATTTATAATGGTTTTGGCGCTAATACCGATATTATTACGGCCTCTGTCGAAGCTTTTATTGATGCGATTAATAAGATCGGTAACGCAGAATTGGCTAAAGCTAAATGAACAATTGCGAATTTAAAATTGTAATAATTCAGTAATTTTAATAATCATGATTTTGGAATCAAAAACACTTTTTGATAAAATCTGGGACGCCCATGTGGTAAAACAAGTAAAAGACGGTCCCGATGTATTGTATATCGACCGGCATTTTATCCATGAAGTCACAAGTCCTGTTGCTTTCTTAGGATTGGAAAAGAGGGGTATGAAGGTTTTCAGACCACAAAATACTATTGCAACCCCTGATCATAATGTTCCTACAATAGAACAGCATCTGCCTATCAAGGAGGAGCTTTCTCGTCTTCAGGTAGAAGCCCTGAAACAGAATTGTCTGAATAATGGCATTGAATTGTATGATCTCGATCATCAATATCATGGAATAGTACATATTATTGGTCCTGAATTAGGAATTACCCAGCCGGGTATGACCATTGTTTGCGGCGACAGTCACACTTCCACACATGGCGCTTTTGGAAGTATTGCTTTTGGAATCGGAACAAGTGAAGTAGAAATGGTTTTTGCAAGTCAGTGTATTCTTCAGCCGAAGCCTAAAAAAATGCTCATCAGCGTTGAAGGAAAGTTGCTAAAGGATGTCACTGCAAAAGATATTGCACTTTATGTAATTGCTCAAATATCAACCTCGGGCGGGACAGGTCACTTTATCGAATTTGCCGGCTCCGCTATTCGCAATCTGACGATGGAAGGTCGTATGACACTGTGCAACATGAGCATCGAATGTGGCGCACGCGGTGGAATGATTGCTCCTGATGAGGCGACATTCGATTACATCAAAGGGCGTACATTTGCACCCAAAGGGGAGGAATGGGATCGGCAGATAGCATTGTGGAAACAACTAAAATCTGACGAAGGCGCTGTTTTTGATTCAGAATATACATTTGACGCTTCCGATATCGAACCAATGATCACTTATGGCACTAATCCCGGAATGGGAATTGGTGTTAGCGGTACCATCCCTACAGGCATTGGTCTGGTAGGATCTGATCGTATAACATTTGATAAATCACTGGAATATATGGGATTAAATCCCGGAGATAAAATCAAGGGTAAAAAAATTGATTATGTCTTTATCGGAAGTTGCACTAATGGTCGTATCGAAGATTTCAGACTGTTCGCCAATTTTGTGAAAGGGAAAAAGAAGGCTGAATCTGTCACCGCGTGGATTGTTCCGGGTTCAAAGAAAGTGGAGCAACAGATCAGGGAAGAGGGATTGGTCGAAATTCTCGAAGCTGCAGGTTTTGCGCTTCGTCAACCGGGTTGCTCTGCTTGTCTGGCCATGAATGATGACAAAATTCCTGAAGGGAAATATGCCGTTTCAACTTCTAACCGCAACTTCGAAGGCAGACAAGGTCCCGGTGCCCGCACCATGCTTGCCAGTCCGTTGATGGCTGCAGCAGCCGCAATTACTGGTGTTGTGTCCGATCCGCGGGAGATGTAATCAATTATGAATTACGAATTACGAATTATGAATGATGAATTACGAATTTCAAAAGTATAACAATGTCAATAGAAAAATTCCAGAAACTGGTCAGTACAGTTGTTCCGCTTCCAATTGAAAATGTGGATACTGATCAGATCATCCCGGCCCGTTTCCTTAAAGCTGTGGAAAGAAAAGGATTTGGAGATAATCTTTTCAGAGACTGGCGCTATAGAAAAGATGGTACGCCAAATCCCGATTTTGTATTGAATAACACTCGTTTCTCAGGTGAAATTCTGGTAGCCGGAAAAAATTTCGGAAGTGGCTCCAGCCGCGAACATGCTGCGTGGGCAGTTTATGATGCCGGATTCAGAGTCGTTGTCTCAAGTTTTTTTGCAGATATCTTTAAAAGTAATGTATTAAATAACGGATTATTGCCCGTTCAGGTACCTGATAATTTCCTTGCCGGAATTTTTGAAACTGTGGAATCGGATCCAACAGCACAATTTGAAATCGATCTTGAAAATCAAACTATTTGCAACTTAAAGGCGGGAGTATGCGTTAAATTTGATATTAATCCTTACAAAAAGGAGTGCCTTCTGAATGGATACGACGATATTGACTTTCTGTTAAGTTTGAAAGAAGAGATCGTAGCATTCGAACAGGCTTAATAACAGACATATCCCACAGTGGACACAAATAAAGCACATATGGTTTACATAATGGATACGACCCTGAGAGATGGTGAGCAAACCTCAGGAGTCTCTTTTTCCGAGTTGGAAAAGCTGAATATTGCCAAAATACTTATCGAGGAACTAAGGCTCGATTTTATTGAGGTGGCATCGGCACGTGTTTCTGACGGGGAATTCAGGGGAGCCAAAAAAGTGCTCGATTGGGCAAATGAGGCCGGTTATCTTGAACGGATCGAGATTCTTGGTTTTGTTGACGGGAAAACCTCTCTTGAATGGATCGCCCGTGCCGGAGGGAAAGTGATGAACCTTTTAGCTAAGGGATCGTTGCGGCATGTAACACAGCAATTGAAGAAATCACCTGCGGAACATCTTGCCGGAATTAAAAGCTCACTTCAACTGGCACATTCTATGGGAATCAGGGTGAATATCTACCTTGAAGACTGGTCGAACGGCATGAGAAATTCGCCCGAATATGTTGATTTTATGCTTGAAGGCCTTAGGCATGAAAAAATTGGCCGGATTATGCTGCCCGATACGCTTGGTATCCTGAATCCAACCGAAACCTTCGTTTTTTGCTCATCGATGATCAGCAAATTCCCCGATCTTAATTTCGATTTTCATGCCCATAACGATTACGATCTCGCTGTTGCCAATGTGGATGCTGCCATCCGTGCAGGAATCAAAACAATTCATACCACAATAAATGGTCTTGGAGAACGGGCTGGTAATGCTCCGCTTTCAAGCGTTGTGGCTTTGTTGAATGATCAGTTGAAGCTCCCGAACTCGATTAATGAACGAAAGTTAGGACTGGCCAGCCGTATTGTTGAAAATTTTTCCGGAATACGCATTTCCGGTAATAAACCAATCATCGGGGAGAATGTATTTACACAATGCAGTGGTATTCATGCTGATGGGGATAATAAAGACAATCTTTATTTCAACGACTTATTGCCTGAGCGATTTGGCAGAATACGTAAATACGCCTTGGGTAAAACCTCAGGAAAGGCAAACATCGCTAAAAATCTTGAGGATATGGGCATTCACCTTGATCCTGAAGATCTGATCCGTGTAACTGACAAAGTGATTGAGCTTGCCGATAAAAAAGAATCAGTTACGTCAGACGATTTGCCTTATATTCTTTCAGATGTACTAAAGAGTGAGGCGGTAAACGAAAAAATCAGATTGCGTAATTATGCCATTTCGCATGCCTTGGGTTTACGGCCGATGGCTACTGTCGCGATAGAAGTAGATGGTGAGTTTTTTGAAGAAGCTGCATCCGGGGATGGACAATACGATGCGTTTATGAATGCTTTGCGGCAGATCTATCATAAGCAGAAAAAACAGTTTCCTGCTTTGGTTGATTATGTGGTGACCATTCCTCCGGGAGGGAAAACCGATGCTTTGGTTGAGACATTGATTACATGGGATATGGGCCGCGAATTTAAAACCAGGGGACTTGATCCTGACCAGACTGCAGCTGCCATCAAAGCAACGATAAAAATGCTCAACATCATCGAAAACGATAATCAGATATTTTAATTATACTTAGTAACCATTAAATCAACGAATGAAGCTTAATATTGCAGTATTGCCCGGAGATGGCATCGGGCCTGAAATCATAGAACAGGCGCTACGCGTCACGAAAGTTATTTGTCAGAAATTTGGCCACGAGCTGGTTACCAAAACGGCGCTCGTAGGTGCAGTGGCGATCGATCAGGTTGGCAATCCCTATCCTGACGAAACGCACAATCTTTGCATGAACTCTGATGCCGTACTTTTTGGTGCAATTGGTCATCCCCGTTTTGATAACGACCCATCGGCGAAAGTTCGTCCTGAACAAGGTTTGCTGGCGATGCGCAAAAAGCTAGGTTTATATGCCAATATTCGTCCGGTAATCATTTTTGAATCACTGCTCGATAAATCGCCTTTAAAACTGGACCGCATTGAAGGAGTAGATTTTGTGGCTATCCGCGAGTTAACAGGTGGTATCTACTTCGGACAGCCGCAAGGCCGGTCGGAGGACGGGAATACGGCGTACGACTCATCAGTTTACACCCGCATGGAGGTAGAACGAATCCTGGAGCTGGCTTTTGAATTTGCAATGAAACGTCGTAAGAAGCTTACCGTTGTTGATAAGGCCAATGTGTTGGCTACGTCGCGGTTATGGAGACAGATTGCCAAGGAAATGGAACCAAAATTCCCTGAAGTAACTGTTGATTATATGTTTGTGGACAATGCTGCAATGCAAATTATTCAATGGCCAAAGAAGTTCGATGTGATGGTTACCGAAAATATGTTCGGTGATATTCTGACTGATGAAGCCAGCGTCATCTCCGGCTCTATGGGCCTTTTACCATCGGCATCCGTCGGCATACATACGTCGGTATTTGAGCCGATTCACGGATCGTATCCTCAGGCTGCCGGGTTAAATATTGCCAATCCATGTGCCACAATTCTTTCGGCTGCAATGATGTTCGAATATGCTTTTTCTTTAATGGAAGAGGGAGCCTTGATTCGCAAAGCTGTTGAAGCCTCCATCGTTGCCGGTGCTGTCACCGAAGACCTGACAGATGATAAATCAAAGGCACTAAGCACCTCTGCTGTTGGTGACTGGATTATTGATTACCTCAGCAAATAAGAGAAAAATTCAAAAATAATAAATTCTTTAAAAATTCAAAAAATGGCAAATTATTTCAGTTCACTTCCGTTAAGACTCAAAATTCAGGAGCTTGGAAAATGCGACTTCATGGATCAGTCGGAATTCGCCGATGGTGTAAAGAAGTTGGAAGGTAAAAAATTAGTCGTTCTCGGCTGCGGAGCACAAGGTCTTGCCCAAGGTCTAAACCTGCGGGACAGCGGTTTGGATGTTTCTTATGCCCTGCGTCAGGTAGAGATTGATGAAAAACATATTTCCTATATCAATACCACGGAAAACAAATTCAAAGTGGGAACTTTCGAGGAGATGATTCCACAGGCTGATCTTGTATTAAACCTTACGCCCGACAAATACCATACTCCGGTTGTGAATGCGGCTGTTCCACTGATGAAAAAAGGGGCTTGCCTTTCCTATTCTCATGGTTTTAATATTGTGGAGGAAGGTATTCAGATTCGTAAGGACATTACGGTCATTATGGTGGCACCAAAATCACCTGCTTCGGAAGTTAGAGCCGAATATTTGCGGGGATTCGGTGTTCCAACCCTTATTGCAGTTCACCTCGATAACGATCCGAACGGGGATGGTTTTGAAATCGCCAAAGCGTATTGTGCCGGTACCGGTGGTCATAAAGCAGGCGTATTAAAATCGTCGTTTGTGGCTGAAGTAAAGTCTGACCTGATGGGTGAGCAGACCATCCTTTGCGGGGTGTTGCAAACTGCATCTATTCTTTGTTTTAACAAAATGGTGGAGAAGGGGATTGAACCATCCTATGCTTCCAAGCTGATCCAATATGGTTGGGAAGTTACTACCGAAGCGTTGAAGCTGGGTGGTATTACCCATATGATGGATCGTTTGTCGAATCCTGCAAAAATTGCCGCCTTTAAGCTGGCCGATGAACTGAAAACGATTATGCGTCCTTTGTATGAGCATCATATGGACGATATCATGAGCGGAGCCTTCTCTGCCACAATGATGGAAGACTGGAAAGCAGGAGATAAAAATCTTTTGGCCTGGAGGGCTGCAACCGGAGAAACGGCTTTCGAAAAAACCCCTGCCGGAACTATGAAAATTTCTGAACAGGAATATTTCGATAACGGTACACTGATGGTTGCATTTGTGAAAGCCGGCGTGGAACTCGCTTTTGAAGTGATGACCGAGGCAGGTATTAAGGCTGAGTCGGCATATTACGAATCACTCCACGAGACACCGTTAATTGCCAATACAATAGCCCGCAAGAAACTGTTCGAAATGAACCGTGTAATTTCCGATACCGCCGAATATGGCTGTTATCTGTTCGATCATGCTGCAAAACCGTTATTAGCCGGTTTTATGTCGAAAATTGATACGAATGTTATCGGGAAAAATTTCAATGCAGGCATTGATAATCACGTAGATAATAAAATGCTGATTCAGATTAACGAAGAAATTCGTTACCACGAGGTTGAACTGGTTGGTCAGGAGTTGCGCGAAGCCATGGAGGCGATGGAAGCGATTGTCTAATAAACAGAAACAAAACAGATCACAAAAAGGGCTCCTTCGAAAGATGGAGCCTTTTTTGTGAACCGACGCTTATAGTTCAGTTTTGTCGATGCCGGCTTGTTTAAGAATTGCGTAAAGGGTCCCGGCTGGTAAATCTTTACTATGCATAGGGACAATGGCACGTTTATGGGAAACAGGATGTAGCCAAAGCTGATGACTTCCACTAGTACGATCCAATTGAAATCCTTTCTTCTGAAGTATTTTCACTAAGGCTTTTGCTGTGAACGAGGGAGTGTTGCTCATACCGCAGCCGGAATAGTTAAAGCATATTCAAGCATTTTTGATTCATCAGGAATAGGTTCATTATTTGCGATAAGGCTATCGACATACAATCCAATTGCTTCTTTAGCCATTAAGAGTGCTTCATCAACGTTTTCTCCATACGTTATGCAACCGGGTAATGAAGGAACAGTTACAGTGTAGCCACCTTCAGGTTCATGATTTAGTAATACTCTATATGTTAATTGCTTCATACCAATGATTTTTAAACCTCTAAATAAATAATTATTTACTCAAACCTTACATTCATTTTTATTACAAATATACATATTGCTTCAGTCTAAAAAATTAGGTGTTTTAGTTTTTTCTCGTCAAAATCTCTCAGTCAATCCTCGCTACTACCCTGACAATCGAACTGTCCGCTTCAATCTTAAGCGGGAATGCGAACACTTCGAAGTCAGTTTCCTGCAAAAGCCGGCCGAGATTTGTGAGATTTTCAAGAATCAGGATGTTGTTCTCCAGCAAAATTTTATGGATAGGGTAGGGATGATGATCGGGCGAAAACCAGTCCAGTCCGACCATTTTCACCTGCAGGGAAGATAAAAACAGGGCAAGCTCGCAGCTAATATCGGGATATGCAGAAAAATATTCGGGCTTGCCAAAATGCTGATCCAGTCCTGAGTAAAACAATACAATGCTATCAGGTTGAATCATCGTGCGATACAATTCCTTCAGCTGAATTTCCGTCTCACCTCTCACATCAATCAGTACCCCTTTGCCGGTAAACCTGTCAAGCGGCAGATCGGCCATCAGCCGTTTATCTGTTGTCATGTGTGCCGGTCCGTCAATATGCGTTCCAATATGCATATCAGCAGAGAGTCTGTAATTATTATAGCCATCGCCCCCAAGGGTTCTGAGCTGATCTAACAGAATGGGATCATCACCGGGAAAAACCGGAATACTTTTATGTAGCGTATGAGTCAGATCAAACAATTTCATCAGAAGATAATTTGTTTTTTAATTGCCTGATAGCCTGCCTGAGTCATCTTCATTCGTGTTTGCGAAGCGCAGATTCATGGGTGTTTTATCATAATAAACTGACCATCTATTAGTAAAGCTGATTTTTTAATTCTTATTCGCTGGTTCGGCCGGTTGAGTGACATTCTGCTTGAAGGCACTTTTTGAATAGTTGATGCCCTGAAAATCGTATCGACGGGTGAATAATTGGATTCGGAGAAGGAAATTATCCCAATTGCGGACTTCCTTCGGACTCCATAAAGCTTCGGCCATTGCGGCAATACGTGGGAAGGTCATGTATTGAGCGTGTTTGATATCAGGGACATATTCGGTCCATAGGTTAGCCTGGGCACCTAATATGTGTTTGGCAGCTTCGGCATCCAGCTCAATGGGTACCGGATTGAATTCATAAACTTTGTTTAACGGGTTAAATCCGCCTATTGCCAATGGTTCCTCCGCTTTTGGTCCCTGATAATGGTCAAAGTAGCATGGATTTCCTGGTGTCATCACTACATCATGACCAAGTTTTGCAGCATCAATGCCTCCCTGGGTTCCTCGCCAGCTCATTACCGTAGCCTTAGGAGGCAATCCTCCCTCGAGAATTTCGTCCCATCCAAGCAAAGTTCTTCCCTTTGCATTGATAAATTTCTCAATTCGTTTGATGAAATAGCTTTGCAGCTCTCCAACATTTTTTAATCCTTCTGTCTTAATTCGTTTTTTGCAATCAGGACATTTTTCCCAAATGGTCTTGGTGGCTTCATCACCTCCGATATGGATATATTTTGAAGGGAAAAGATCCATAACTTCGGATAGTACATCTTCAAGAAAAAGAAATGTGGAATCTTTACCTGCACAATAAATATCGGTAATAGGCCATACTCCGCCGGGGAGCACACTGAATGAGCCGCCGAGACATGAAAGTTGAGAATAGGCGGCCAGCGCTCCTGTTACATGGGCGGGCATTTCAATCTCGGGAACGATATTTATATAACGTTTACTCGCATAAGCTACTATTTCCTTAATATCTTCTCCGGTATAAAAACCGCCATAAGTAGCTTTTTCTCCCGGCTCCGGTTTTGCACGTGAATTCCAGGGTTTATCTTCTCGGTTTACACGCCAGGCTCCGACGGCAGTGAGTTTAGGATATTTTTTTATTTCGATGCGCCATCCCTGATCATCGACGAGGTGCAGATGGAGCGTATTGATTTTGTGAATCGCGAGATAGTCAATCATTTGAATCACTTCTTCTTTTGGAAAGAAATGACGTGAAACATCCAGCATAAAGCCTCGCCATTTGAACGCAGGACTATCTGAAATTGATATGACAGGAACAATCCAGTCCGTTTTTTCCTGTTTCTGACTGCTTTCGATTTCGGCCGGCAGTAATTGACGCAATGTCTGCATCGCATAAAAGAACCCTGCCGGCTTGGCTGCCTTAATCTCAATCCCTTTCTTTGAAATATCCAGGACATAAGCTTCGGTATCCAGCGATGGGTCTGTTGTGAAATAGACCTGATTGGAACTTTCACTGCCATTTAATATTATCTCTGGTTTCCAGCCAGCCGATTTTTCGAATCGTGCGGCTAATTGGCTGACAATTTCTTGTTGTTCCGAATCCTGAACAATAAATTTTGTGTTTTTGTTAAATTGGAACGAGGAGGTGCCTAAGCTCATTTTTTGAACCTGTGGTATGAGCACAATTTCTTTTTCAGTGAAAGTCTTATTTGGTTTGCAGTTTATCAGCAAAGCGCAAAAGACTAAAATCAATAATCCGGTAAAAGATGTTCTCATTGTTCTTTTTTTTAGTTTTAGGACGTGCTAAGATAGCAGATTATTTTAATTTTACAGTTGCAGAAATCAAAATTAATCTATTCCGCCATAGCCATGAAACTTGTAACAGTAATTTTTCTTTTTTCCATTCTTTCGGTTTTGAAAGTCGAAGGACAGCACCAGGAGCAGCGTTATACTCCCGATCCTGATCAACGTATTCAGCAACGGATCGGCGAATGGCAAGACATCAAATTCGGGCTCTTAATGCACTGGGGCCCTTACAGTCAATGGGGAATTGTCGAGTCGTGGTCGATTTGTCCTGAAGACGAAGGATGGTGCGTTCCCGACACTGTAACGGATTATTTTGCATACAAAAAACGGTACGAAAATCTGGGAAGAACATTTAATCCGGTGAAATTTGATCCTGAAAAATGGGCTGCAGCTGCCAAGGAAGCCGGCATGAAATACGTGGTATTTACCACCAAGCATCACGATGGCTTTTGTATGTTCGACAGCAAATACACTGATTATAAAATTACAGGAAAGGATTGTCCCTTTCATACTAACCCCAAAGCTGATGTGACCAAAGAAATCTTCAATGCTTTTCGCAACAAGGGGTTATGGGTTGGTGCTTACTTCTCTAAACCCGACTGGCACAGCCCCGATTTCTGGTGGCCCCATTTCCCGCCCCTTGATCGAAACATCAATTACGATCCGGCAAAGTATCCCGGGCGCTGGAATGATTTTGTGAATTTTACACACAATCAGGTGATGGAACTTTGTACTAACTATGGAAAAATTGATTTACTGTGGTTTGATGGCGGCTGGGTTCAGAAAAATGCCCCGGCAGGTGCAGCACCTCATGTGCCTGGATTTACGGTTAAAAAATACTACGATCAGGACATTAAAATGGATGAGCTGGTGACCAAAATACGTTCAAAACAGCCTGATGCGATTGTTGTTGACCGTGCCGTTGAAGGGAAAAATCAGAATTACCTGACTCCTGAAAATACTGTTCCTGACAAAATGTTGCCCTATCCCTGGGAGTCGTGTATTATTCTTGGCGGTGGATGGTCGTTCTCATACAATGCCAAAATGCGGCCGGCCCGTGAAATGATCCATATGCTTACCGACATAGTCGCCAAAGGGGGTAACCTGTTACTGAATATAGGCCCGGGACCTGACGGAACCTGGTACGATTCAGCTTATGAAAGGCTGAGAAATATTGGCGATTGGTTGAAGATCAACGGCGAGGCTATTTATGGAACGCGGCCAATTGTACCTTACGTCGATGGTAAACTTCGCTTTACCCGAAGCAAAGACGGATCTGTATCCATTATTTATCTGCTCGCAGAAAACGAACAGCTTCCGGCCGAGATCAAGATAAAAGGTTTTGTCCCTGAAAAAGGTGCGAAAATAAGGATGTTAGGCAAGAAGGGAAGTTTGGTAAATTGGAAGATAGATGGAACAGGCTTTAAAATGACTATTCCTGCCGCATTGTCAAAGGCGATGCCGTCGGAGTACGCTGTAGTCCTTAAGATTAGCAAGATTGCAAATTAATAAAAAATACCTGGATTCATGAGTTCAATAGCTATTGGAGTTGACATAGGTGGCAGCCATATAAGTTGTGCAGCCTGTAATATTGTAGAAAAACGATATCTGCCCGAAACTTTCTCTGAAAATGATGCGGATAATCAGGGAACTGTCGAAGAGATTATCGGGATTTGGAGCAGAACCATACAAAGCACAATCGATAAAGTTGGCATTGAAAACGTTGGAGGAATCGGATTTGCAATGCCCGGGCCTTTCGATTATGCCAATGGGATTGCCATGTTTAAGGGGAACAATAAAAAGTTTGAGAATCTTTATGGTCTGGATGTGCGGGACGCATTACGAAAAAAAATGAACCTTCCGGATACCTTCCCGATTCGTTTCATTAATGATGCAACAGCCTTTGCAATCGGCGAAGACTGGATCGGTAAAGCCAACGGATCGAAACGCTCAATGGCCATCACCCTTGGAACTGGCTTTGGCTCCGCCTTTTTATGCGACCGGCTTCCGGTGGTTGATGGCAGCAAAGTTCCCGATAAAGGCTGTGTCTGGTATCTGCCGTTTGAAAATGGGAATGCCGATGATTATTTTTCGACCCGGGGCTTTTTGAATCGCTATTTCGAAAAAACGGGAATTCACCTTTCAGGGGTTAAGGAACTGGCGCAACTCGTTGTTAATACACCTGAAGCAAAGGTTTTATTCGATGATTTTGGCAGTAAGCTTGGTCAGTTTTTGTGTCCTTTAATGATGAATTTTGGCGTTGAGGTTTTGGTTATTGGCGGAAATATCTCGAATGCCTATCCGCTGTTTTGTGAAAGTCTTAACGCATATTTAAAAACAAATGGTGCCGATATCCGGGTTTCAGTATCAGAACTTAAAGAAACTGCTTCAATGATCGGCAGCTCCGTTCTGGTCGATGAGTCTTACTACGAAAGAGTGAAATTACTCTTGCCCCAAATGTCGTAAGGTTACACTTATGACTATAGATCCGCCAGTAGTCGGACACGTCCGTCGGCTGACGGAGATCATTGATCATTGAAAATTGATCATTGACCATTGATAATTCACCATTGATCCGTCAGCTGACGGAGACCATTGATAATTCTTTTTCACCATGCTTTCAATAACTAATTCACCGATGAAAACAGCGCTTCTGTTTAGCTTGCTCGGATTTTTTGTATCCTGTTCGGCTCCGACGAAAACTTTTAATCCTTCGGCTTATGTCGATCCGCAAATCGGTTCAGTCCACGGTCGTTGGTTTTTCTATACTCCCGCCTCATTGCCTTTCGGGATGGCCAAGCTTGCCCCGCACACCAATGCTTATGGAAGTCCGGGCAGCTGGGGACCATGCGGATATGATGACAGGCACACGTCCATCGAAGGGTTTGGACACTTCCACGAATTTCAGATTGGTGGTGTGGTATTTATGCCGACAGCAGGAAAATTGCAAACTGTCCCCGGAAAACTGGAAAATCCCGATGGTGGTTATCGTTCGCGTTTTGATAAAAAGACTGAACACGCTGAGCCCGGATATTATTCAGTATTTCTGAAAGATGATGGAATCAAGGCCGAGCTGACTGCAACCGAGCGGGTGGGTTTTCACCGCTACACGTATCCTGAAACCAGACAGGCTCACCTGATTGTTGATATCGGTCATAAACAGGGTGAAAGCAGCGACGTGACAGATGCCTTTGCGCAAGTTGTAAATGGCAATGAAATAGAAGGATATGTTGAGACTTATCCCGAATATGTGAAATTCGGTGATCCTGGTAAAAGGGTGAAAATGTATTTTATTGCAAGATTGAACAAGCAACCATCCGAAACCGGATCATTTACTGATTCGATTCAGCAAAATGGAGTGATCGCCACAAAGGGTGTTGCCAATGGTCTTTACCTGACTTTTGAAATGAAGCAAAATGAACAGCTCGAAATTCAAACCGGATTAAGCTATACTTCAATAGAAAACGCACGGCTGAATCTTCAAACAGAAGCGACAGGAAAAACCTTTGACGCAGTTCATGCATCCGCGCAGGTTATATGGAACGAAAAACTGGGGCGCATCAAGGCGGAGGGGGGAGACAGCACAAGCCGCATAAAGTTTTATACCGGCCTTTATCATGCCTTATTGGGACGTGGTCTTTCGAATGATGTAAACGGTAAATATCCTCTTGTCGATGGAGGAATCGGGCAAATCCCAATCGGCGAAAATGGAAAGCCAAAATACCACCATTATAACACCGACGGTATCTGGGGCGGATTCTGGAATCTTAGTCAGCTTTGGGCGTTGGCTTATCCCGACTACTTCAGTGAATATGTTCAGTCCAATATCGATTTTTATAAGACCCGTGGCTGGCTGCACGATGGTGAAGCAGCCGGAACCTATACCAATGGTGTGCAGACGAATTTTCAGGGATTAATGATTGCCTCAGCGTATAATTGCGGCATCCGCGACTTTGATGTGAAAACCGGATATGAAGCGGCGCTGAAGAATGAGGTTGAATACCATGGCCGGGATCTCGGGAACGGAAAATACGATCTTAATTATTTCGTTAAAAATGGCTACGTGCCTTATCGCGACACCTTGATTTCAAATGGATGGAAATTTAATTTTGGATCATCGCATACCCTTGAATATTGTTTTAGCTCCTTCGCGGTAGCGCAATTGGCAAAGGCCTTGGGTCATGATGCAGACTACGAAAAACTAATGAAACAAGCTGCCTTCTACCAAAATCTTTTTGATTCTGAGACAAAATTCATCAGACCCAAAATGGCAGATGGCACTTTTGTCTCAAAATTCGATCCGATGAAGGCATGGGATGGTTTTCAGGAAGGAAATGCTTATCAATACACCTGGTACGTTCCCCACGATGTGGCAGGACTTATTCAATTGATGGGAAAGGACGAATTTAACCGGCGGCTTGGGGAGATGTTTGTCAATGCTCAAAAAAGCAAGTTTGGTGGCGGATCCGATGCTATCGACAGTTTTTCGGGCATTGAAAAGTTGTATAATCATGGTAATCAGCCTTGTTTGCATGATTCGTGGTTGTTTAATTACAGCGGTCAGCCATGGCTTACCCAGAAGTGGACCCGTGCCATTTGCGATGAGTTTTATGGTGTTGAACCCTTGCGGGGATATGGCGTTGGTCAGGATGAAGACCAGGGTCAGCTGGGCGCATGGTATGTGATGGCTGCATTGGGATTGTTCGATGTACAGGGCCATTCTGCTATTAATCCCACGTTTCAGTTTGGCAGTCCTCAATTTGATAAAGTGACAATTCAGCTTGATCCTAAATATTACAAAGGAAAAGAACTGATTATTCAAACCAGAAACAATTCGAAAGAAAACAGCTACATCCAATCGATGTCGTTCAATAACGAAAAGGTTAATAACTGCTGGATTGACCGCCAAAAATTAACAGATGGCGGCACGCTGATCTTTGAAATGGGAGCGCAGCCAAATACCGGCTGGGGGGTAAATACTTCACCACCCAGCATGAGCAATATGCAATCTGAAAACCGTTAAAATGGTGAAGTTTACATCCGAAAGAAAACAAATTTTACAGGTATGAAAATAACAAAACTCTCCGTTTTATTGCCGTTATTTCTCTCTCTTCAGGTTGTGGCACAACATGAACCGATTAAGCTTCACTCAGGATGGAAGGCTAAGAAGGCCATTGAAGTGATGGTTGACGGAACAGTTGTTACAGGTAAGGATTATAAATTCTACGGCTGGATGGACGCGGTAGTTCCCGGAACGGTGCTGACAACCCTGCTCCATAATCAAAAAATTCCTGATCCGTTTTTTGGAATGAATAATGAGCAGATTCCCGATATTTATCATATCGGAGCCGATCATTATACTTACTGGTTTTACGACGAATTTAATGTTCCGGAATTAAAGGACGGTGAACAGACCTGGTTGAAATTCAGGGGAATTAATTATTCTGCCGAGCTTTTTTTAAATGGCAAAAAGATCAATCCGGATACTCATGAGGGGATGTTTCTGCGTGAGAAATACCTGATTACTCCTTTCCTTGAGAAAGGAATTAATCGGCTTGCTGTTTTGGTTCATCCGCCAAATCCTGTCGGCGCTCCCGATGGTCAGGGTGGCGACGGAACCATCGCCCGCTCGGTAACGATGCAATTTACCCCTGGGTGGGATTGGATTTGTCCGATTAAGGATCGAAATACAGGCATCTGGGACGAAGTAGCATTGGAATTTAGTGGTCTAATTGATTTGCTCGACCCTCACATTCAGACCAAAGTACCAGGGAAAAGAGTGCCTTCCGGGAAACAGGCTCCGGTATTCGTTACTGCCTCTGCTGATTTACTGAATACTACCGATCAACTTCAACGGGGTAAATTAATTGCGCGTTGTGGTAATTACGAGGTCTCGAAAATGGTGGAGATTCCTTCCGGCGGGAAAATAACTTCGATGCTTCCGGAGTTTAAAATAGATAATCCTCAATTGTGGTGGCCAAATGGAATGGGAGAGCACCCGCTTTACAATGTTACTTTCACTATCGTTGGAAATAACGGAGAATTTGTTGATCAGGAAAAGGTCACTTTTGGAGTCAAAGAATCCGCAAGCCGGTTTGACGAGACGTTGAGTGCCAGAATATTTTCGGTAAACGGTCAGGATGTATTTATTAAAGGGGGAAACTGGATTGCTTCTGATGCATTATTGCGGTTGTCACCTGATCGTTATGAAGCTGATGTGAAAATGCATGCTGAAATGAATATGAACATGATTCGCGTCTGGGGCGGATCGATGACCGAACGACCTGAATTTTATGATGCCTGCGACAGATATGGTTTACTGGTATGGCAGGACCTTTATGTTTCAGGCGATTGCAATGGCCGGTGGTTCGATCCTGCAAAAAAGGAGTCCCAGGAACGTCGTCGTGCATACCCCGACAACCATTCATTATTTGTCAATACAGTCATCGATCAGGTGAAAATGCTGCGAAACCATCCCAGCCTGTATTTGTGGTGCGGCGGAAACGAATATCCTCCTCCGGCCGATATTGATAAAAAGCTTAGGGATGAGGTGTTCCCAAAATATGACGGAACGCGTTATTACCTTAATGAATCGACTTCAACCGATCTGGCAAGAAGCAGTCTGGGAGGAAATGGCGATGGTCCCTATGGAATACAAAATCCGCTTCGTTTTTTCACGTTTACTTCTTTTCCGTTTAATCCGGAACTGGGCTCCGTTGGAATGCCCAATGTTGAAACAATGCGTAAAATAATGGAGGAAAAGGATTTGGTGCTGCCATCAAAGAGAGGCGAAAATCCAACCTGGACTTATCATAAATACATTGGATATGATAATTTTATTGATCAGTACGGCAAACCGGCAGGGATTGCAGACTTCTGCAGAAAAGCACAGCTTGTGAATTACGAGCAATACCGTGCGCTGCAGGAAAGTTTCAATGCCGGGATGTGGACGACCTATTCGGGAATGCTTGTCTGGAAAAACCAGAATCCCTGGACAGCGCTGCGAGGACAATTTTACGATGTTTTTCTCGAGCAGAACGGCGGTTTTTATGGCTATCAGCATGGTGCAAAACCACTTCATGTGCAATTAAATCTGAATGATTCATCCGTTTGTGTGGTGAATCAGACTCCTTTTGATTTTAGTGAGCTGACAGTCAGTGCTGAATTATTTGATATTCACGGAACACCACTCGCCAGTGATCAATATAAAGCCTCTTTTTTAGCCAATAAAGTAAAGGTTTTAAATAAAATTAAGACTCGCAATATTAAAGAAGAAGTTTACTTTTTAAGGTTGAAACTGTTGGATAAGGAAAATCAGTTAAGAGACCAGAATTTTTATTGGTTATCAACACCGGGAAAGAGTTATGAAAAATTAAACGATTTAAAACCCGCAACTTTGCAAGGTGAGTTTATAAATAATTCAAAAGGCGGGAAATCGGTAATAATAAACAATAAAGGATTGGAAACGGCTTTTTTTGTACGGTTGAAAGTCGTGGATGAGAAAAGCGGTGAACTGGCTCTCCCTGTTTATTTCAGTGATAATTATATCACATTATTTCCATCTGAAAGCAGGGAAATCAATGTCGATTTAACGCTTCTTTCCGATGGGATTAAATCCAGATCATTACGGATTGAAATGGAAGGATGGAATATTAAAAACCAATTTATAAAATAAAAACTATGAAACGTAATTGCAACCTTTTTCTCACTCTTTTGATTGTTTTTGCCTCTTCATTGCAGGCATGTGCGAGCCCCAAAAAGGAGCTGGCCGAAAAAATTAAAAATGATCAATATTTTGCTTTCGTTAAAGCCAAGGCGCTTGAGGTGATGAAAACCGGTTTTAACGCCGGAGATGGTTACCGTGAAGTGTGGATCCGCGATTACAATACCTTTATTGAGCTTGCAGGTCAGGTTAATGAAAAGGCAACATTGAAGGAAAATCTGCTTGTCTTTTTCAGAATGCAGGGTGAAGATGGGAATATTATTGATGGGTTTACCCCTGTGGATAAGATTGGTGCTGAAAAGTATGATTTTATCTATTCTAAACTCGAACCAAGGTATGCTGGTCATAAGAATACGGTAGAAACCGATCAGGAAAGTTCTTTGGTTCAGGCGGTATATAAATACATACAAATAACAGGTGATAAAACCATACTGGATGAAAAAATCGGGGATAAAAAAGTGTCTGAAAGGCTCGAATGGGCAATGGAATTTTTAATAAACAGACGTTATAACCAGCAGTACGGACTCATTATCGGGGCAACTACAGCCGACTGGGGCGATGTTCAGCCCGAACATGGCTGGGGAGTTGATCTGGATGCAAACACTCATCCGGCTATTGATATTTACGATAATGCCATGTTCATTATTGCTCTGAATAATCTGATGGAAATCATTCCGGCAACAAAAGCGAAATGGAATAAAACCAGAAACGCTATCGCCGGTAACTGCCGCAAATATTTGTGGGATAATCAAAATCAAAAATTCATTCCTCATATTTATCTGGCAAAAGGATCACCCTTTCCAAAAGATTTTGATGAGAACAAGATCTTTTATTTTGGCGGAACAACAATAGCCATTGAAGCCGGATTACTCACCAAAGATGAGATCAAAAAATCACTGGACGAGATGGTCAGCCGTGTAAAACAAGCAGGTGCGGGTTCTATTGGACTTACACTCTATCCTCCTTATCCTAAAGGTTTTTTTGTCAATAAAATTATGAACCCGGAATACAGCTACCAGAACGGAGGCGATTGGACCTGGTTTGGTGGCAGAATGATTCAGCAACTCATAAATAATGGATTTATTGATGAAGCGTATGAGCAAATGATTCCAATGGTGAAACGGGTAAAGGATAATAATGGTTTCTATGAATGGTATTCGGTTGATAATAAACCCAGAGGATCAGGCACTTTCAGAGGTGAAGCCGGTGTCTTGTTTACTGCAATCTCTATGTTTGAAAATTGGGCCAAATAATTAATAATCAGTTATCAAGGATCTCCGCCAGCTGGCGGATCAATGATTTTACAGGCGGATAATCTTTGCGAGATAAAAATTTACACATTCATTACAGTTACCTGATTTTTTATAGTATGAAAACAGCTGCAATATTTTTATTTTTTTTGACACTGACACTCGGGTCAGCCGGTCAGGCAAAACCTGGACATTCAGGGGTAAAAGAGGTGATCGTTGTTTTTAAAACTCATTTTGATATTGGTTATACCGATTGGGCTGATAATGTAAGCTATAATTATTCGCATGGAATGGTGACCGGCGCTTTGGAAATTATTGAAAAGTCGAAACAATTGTCTGAAAGTCAACAGTTCAAATGGACTGTTGCGGGTTGGCCAATGAAAGAAATGCTTGCCAAATCGAAGCCGGAGGTGAAGCAAAGAATTGAGAAAGCGATAAAAGAAGGTAATTTCCAGATTCATGGTATGCCATTTACCTTTGAGACGGAGGCTTGTGATCTGGAGCCACTGGTTCGTTCGTTGGAGTATTCTTCGAAAATAAGCAGAGATGCCGGGTTGTCTTTACCCATTGATGCCAAACAAACCGATGTTCCGGGTCATTCATGGATTCTTCCAACAATTCTTACCAATGCCGGGATCAAATTCCTTCATATTGGCTGCAATGCGGCATCTAAATCGCCCGACGTGCCATTACTTTTCTGGTGGGAGGGACCTGACAAATCGCGTTTAATGACGATGTATTTTGGACCATACTACGGAACTACCCCTGCACCTCCTGAAGGATGGCCTTACCAGACATGGATGGCGATCATCCATACCAACGACAATACGGGAGCCCCGACTTACGAACAATTTAAGGAAGCAATAAAAGATATTGAAAAACAAAATCCCGGCGCAAAAGTCAGAACAGGGAGTATGGCCGATTTTTATAATTCCATTATGAAAGAGCACCCTGAATTGCCTGTTGTTAAAGGGGATATGCCTGATACCTGGATTCATGGATATATGTCGATGCCCCGCGAGGTGAAGTCTGGCAGAGATTTGAGCAAAACGGCAACCAATCTGGAAGCGCTTAATACCCTCTCCGCGATATGGGGTGCAGACAATGATAAGGGAATTGTTCCTGTTGTTGATAGTGCTTTGGAGCAAATACAGCTTTTCGACGAACACTCTTTCGGAATGGCGATGAGTCACGGACATGCCGGTTATTGGGCTTACGGTGACGAATTTGAAGATTTGAGGGCTAAAGGGTTGTACGAGCCGATTGAATATTCATGGAAGGAAAAATCGAACCATATCACCTTGGCAGCCCAATATCTCTATCCTGCCTTGAGCCGCGAAATGAAAGGACTTGCTGCTGCTGTGAATGTTTCCGGCGACAGGATAGTTGTATATAATCCACTGCCTTGGGAGCGAAGCGGGCTCGTGACGATTCAGACCATTCAGCCACTTAAGAAAGCATTGAAAAATCTGACCAACGGCGAGATTGTGCAGGTATCCCGAAACAGGAATATCGTTCAATTTCAAGCGAATTACATTCCTTCGATGGGGTATGCCACCTTCGTTCCTGTTGACGAACCCGGTTCAAGCAAAAAAACATCCCTGATATGCGACGCCGGAAATTCAAGTATTGAAAATAAATTTTTCAGGATAGTTTTTGATTCCAAAAATGGAACGATCAAATCATTGATTGATAAAAAATCCGGACGGGAAGCAGTTAATCCGAATGAGGAATTTCAATTCGGTCAGTATGTTTATGAGCGTTTCAGCAAGCTAAATACCGACAAGTATGCCAAAGATTACATCAAAGGCGGCTGGGACTGGGCCTATGCAGAAATTGGACGGATCAATCTTACGGATGAACCCTATAAACGGACTTCAGGTAAAAATGCGCGCGTTGAATTTTTGAAAGATTCTGTTTCAGTGTCAGCTGTTATGCATTTTGATGCAGCTGCATATTTAAAACACAATTATTCATTAACCTTCAGCTTGGCTGAGAACAGACCATCGGTTGAAATGATTTGGAGTATCAACGGTAAGCCGGCTGATTCGTGGCCGGAAGGAGGCTGGATAAGTTTTCCCTTTAATATCGATAAACCCATTTTTAAACTGGGTCGGCCTGGTGCAATTGTGGACCCGGCAGTGGATTTTATAAATGGTTCAAACAGAGATTATTGCTTTCTGAATACCGGAATGGCTGTGCTTGACTCAAATAATCAGGGATTTGGTATTATGTCACCCGATGTTCCCGGAATCAGCCTCGATCGTCCCGGATTATGGTCCCATTCTCCAACATTTGTTCCGAAAAAAGCTAATGTATTCTTCAATTTGTACAACAATCAATGGAGTACCAATTTTACGGAATGGGTCGAAGGCTCGTGGAGTACCCGTTTTTATATCTGGAGTATCGACAAGTATTCGAATGCTTCTTCGGTTATTATTCCTTCAGAGGAGATCCGGAACCCACTGATGTGTGCCCTGGCCACAGGAAAACCCGGAAATCTTAAGGCTGTGGGTCATGGAATCAGTTTATCGGGAAAAGGTATTCTGATTACTTTCTTCGGAAAAAACAGAGATGGGGCAGGGGATATTCTACGGCTTTGGGAACAAAATGGGACAAGCACGTCATGTAAGGTTACATTGCCGGCAGAAAGCAACTATAAATCTGTTCAGCCCTGTAACCTGAGGGGCGAAATGAAAGGGAAAGCATTTCCTGTGATCAATCACACTTTCGATACACAAGTAAATGCTTATCAGCCGGTTTCTTTTATTTTGCTTAGGTAAAGGTGAAAGGTGACTGAGAAAAATATTCGTAATTTAACAGAGCAAGACCTATTAACCGAATTTTAAAATAAACATTATCAACCCCTAAGTTACCCTTGCCGGTATGGAAATTCCTGAAAAATTGCGTTATTTGCCGGTAAGTTACCGGAATAATAAATTGTCGTAATACCATTTTGATAATATACTGATAATCAATGATAAGGATCATTGATCCGGCAGCTGGCGGAGACCATTATTAATTGATAATTACATTACACCTTACATCGGATTTTATGATTAATAAATTTTTGGCGATTATTTTTGTTTCCACTCTTTTTGTGTCATGTACCAAAAAGCAGAACCTGATTCAAGATCCGGCACGCCTGGCTGATATTCAGCGGATGCTGGCTGTTCAGAAAGAGCTTACTTCTAAAAGTCAGCTTCCGGTCTGGGATATTTTTAAGCAGCCATTGACTGGTTCAGAAAAACAAGCCATGGAATTTTTGTACGCCTATATGCCATTAAGCGATCTGGCTGATTACAAGCCTGATTTTTTTCTTGAAAATGTACGTTTAAATCTGCAGGCCCGTGAGGAAATGCCATGGGGAAAGATAATTCCGGAAGAAGAATTTTTACATTTTGTACTTCCATTAAGGGTGAACAATGAAAACATGGATAATTTCAGGGAGGTGATGTATCCTGAAATTAAAGCACGGATCAAAGGGCTTGGAATGAAAGAGGCTGCGCTCGAAATTAATCACTGGTGCCGCGAAAAAGTAACTTATCGTGGGACTGATTCCCGGACAAGTGCCCCTTTAAGTACAGTTAAAAAATCGTTTGGCCGGTGTGGAGAAGAGTCAACGTTTGCCGTAACCGCATTACGCACGGCGGGAATTCCTGCACGTCAGGTTTATACACCCCGTTGGGCCCATTCAGATGATAATCACGCCTGGGTTGAGGTATGGATCGATGGCAAATGGAACTATCTGGGCGCATGTGAGCCGGAAGCTGATCTCAATAAAGGCTGGTTCAGTGAGCCTGCCCGTCGGGCAATGCTTGTTCATACGCGTGCTTACGGTCATTATTTTGGCAATGAGGATGTCGTAACGGCTGCCGTTCGTTTCTCCGAGCTTAATCTGACATCGAACTATGCAACAGTGAAAAAAATTACCATTTTGGTGAATAATAGCGATGGCACTCCTGCCGACAGCGCGAAAGTGGAATATCAGCTGTATAATTATGCAGAATATTATCCCATTGCCACAGGATATACGAACTCCCTCGGCACAAATAGCCTGACCACAGGTATGGGCGATCTGATTATCTGGGCTTCCAAAAATGGAAAATTTGCCTGGCAAAAATTTTCTGTACCTGAAAAGGATACGCTTAAGCTTGTGCTTAATCAAACAGCACCGGCAGTAAGCGGCGAATTGTTTGATTTTATTGCGCCACATGCTACAAAATTGACCTTTAATATAAGCGATGAGGCGAGAAAGGAAAATGAACGTAAGCTGGGGCTCGACAATTCGATCCGTGGGGCCTATATGGAGACTTTTAAAGATTCGGCCTGGATCGCAGCTTTTGCCAATAAAACCAGACTTCCTTTAGATACCATTTCCCGGTTTATCAATTTAAGTTATGGGAATTGGGACCAGATTTCGGCTTATCTCGAAAAGAACGGACTTCAAAACCGGGGAATGATGCTTGAAATGGCTATTCAGTTATCCGATAAGGATTTCAGTGATGCTTCCGAAGCAGTGCTGACTGATCACCTGGTGCAGACAGCATTGTCAGGGGCACAAAAATTGGGGGCATCAAAAGAAATATTCACTCGTTATGTGTTGGCACCACGTATTGGCCTTGAAAATTTAAGTCCATGGAGAAGTTTTCTGAGTGCCTCATTTGGCTCCGATATGGCACAATCGACGCGTAACGATATTTCCATTTTATCTGACTGGATTCGCCAAAATATCCGCATCGACAACGATGCCAACAGGCATTCGCGTACTTCCCTTTCGCCAATCGGAGTTTATAATCTGAGGGTGGCTGATCCACTATCCAGGGCTACATTTTTTGTCGCCGCTTGCCGTACATTTGGTATTCCCGCACGGTTAAATCCCGAGACACAGCTGCCGGAATATTATAAAAATGGTGAATGGATGCTGGCAGGTTTTGAACATGATGCAGTGGCACAACCTGATAAAGGTTTGCTTAAACTGCTCGATAAAAATAATCCGCTGGTGCCGCAATATTATCTGCACTATACTGTCGCTATTTTGCGCAATGG
>CAYHDA010000014.1:0-31492 GCA_964355145.1 uncultured Mariniphaga sp. | reverse complement strand
AACCATTAAATATTAAAATTGATATAAAAATTAATGAAATTTCTAAATATTATGGTCTTAAAAAAATAGAAAAACTACCTGAAAAATTTACAAATTTAATTGATGCTAAAAAATTTAACTTAATATTACATCCAAAATCTAAAGGAAGCGCTAGAGAATGGGGGGTTAATAATTTTATTTCTTTAGCAAACTCTTTACCAAAAGATCGCTTTAATATCTTTTTCTTAATGTGTATTTTGTGTGCAAAAGACGATGCGATTTTTCACCCGATGGTTCTCCCAGAAAATCACTGTAAATTTTTATGATTTCCGGATTTTGATGTGACTTTCGAAGTGGCATACCTTCATCTTCAGCATAAATTGCAGCTGCACGCTTCCTTCGGATTTCAGGACTTGTCGGAATTGGTTGTCCACCACCACCCAAACAGCCTCCCGGACATGCCATAAACTCAATAAAATGATAATTTGCCTGTCCAGAAATCACGAGATCCATTACCTTTTTAGCGTTGACCAAGCCATGGGCCACTGCACATTTCAATACAATCCCTTCCAAAAATGACCATTCCTTCAAGGGATTTTCGATTTTTACTGCTGTTTCTTTGACTCCATCCATCCCTCGCACAGGAGTGATATTCAGGTTTTCAAAGGGAACTTCCCGCCCGGTAACCAGCTCATATGCTGTGCGCAATGCCGCCTCCATAACTCCTCCGGTAACACCAAAAATTACAGCAGCACCTGTCGACTCACCCATAAGCCGGTCGAATTCCTTATCCTCCAGTCTGGCGAAATCGATGCCAGCCTGCTTAATCATAATAGCCAACTCTCTGGTTGTAAGAACATAATCAACATCCCGATAACCACTATCATGCATCTCAGGTCGGTTCGCCTCAAATTTTTTTGCTGTACATGGCATAATCGAAACAGATACAATGGTTTCAGGATTCAGGTTTCGTGCCTGAGCATAATAGGTCTTTGCAAGTGCTCCAAACATTTGCTGGGGTGATTTGCAGGATGACAAGTGACCGAGATAACCGGGATACATGTGTTCGATGTACTTGATCCAGCCGGGCGAGCACGATGTCGCCATGGGCAGCTTCGTCTCAGGATCGTGATCAACCAGGGCTCGTTTCAGTCTGTTCAACAATTCAGTTCCCTCTTCCATGATTGTGAGATCAGCCGTAAAATCAGTATCCATTACCGCATCAAAACCCAATCGCTTAAGTGATGCCACCATTTTGCCGGTCACGCGGGATCCTGTAGCAAAACCAAGTTCCTCACCCAGACCAACCCGCACTGCAGGCGCAGTCTGAACAACGACATGTTTTGTTTTATCTGCAATGGCATCCCATACCTCTTCGATGTAATTTTTTTCAACCAGTGCACCTGTCGGGCAGTGATTAATACACTGCCCGCAGTTGGTGCAAACAACGTCGTTCATTGCCTTCTCAAAGAAGGTGGCAATTTTCATCTGATCGCCTTTATAGGCAACAGTTAAAGCATTTACCCCCTGTAATTCAGCACAAGTTCTTACGCACCGCTGACATCGGACACATTTACTGTCGTCTTTTATGATGGAGGGTGAAAACTGATCGATGGTGTAATTTTTGAATGGAATTAGCCGAATAAAATCCTGAGTCATAATTTTATATTCGGAGGCCAGCGTCTGTAATTCGCAGTTTCCGTTTTTATAACAGCGGGTGCAATCAGCATTGTGCTCCGAAAGCAAAAGTTCAATAATATGTTTTCGTGAATTGCGTACTTTAAAGGAATTAGTAAGAATTTCCATCCCTTCCTCGCATGGGGTAGCACATGCAGCGGCCAATCGTTTCTGACCAACAATTTCGACCACGCAAACCCGGCAGTTTCCGGCAACGCAAAGATCTCTGTGAAAGCAGAGAGTTGGAATGATCACTCCTGTCAGACGAGCAGCATCAAGAATGGAAACTCCCTGATCAATCTCTGCAATCACCCCGTTTATAGTTATTTTTATTTTCTTTTCCATCACAATTTTCTGAGTAATGTTCAAGTCAACTTAATGCCAATCGCCGGTTAGTAAATCATCTCTTCCCTGAAATTTTCAACAATCGAAGAGAAAGAGTTTGCAACAGACTGACCAAGGCCACATTTAGCTGTATATTGCATGGTTTCAGTCAGCCTCAATAACTTATCGAGGTACTGTGCATTTTTCTCACCTCGTTTGACGGCTTTTATTCCTTTGAGCAATTGCTGACATCCGACACGGCACGGGGTGCATTGTCCGCAAGATTCCTCGCGGAAGAACTCCAGATAGTTATCAAGTACATTAAACATGGAGCGTGAACTATTAAAAAGCATCATGGAGCCGCCTGTAGGGAGTGAAATCCCTGTTAATTTTCCTTGGAAACCAATAACCGTCTCATTAAATCGCTTCCTTGGGACTAAAAATCCGGATGCGCCCCCAACCTGAACGGCTTTAGTATCGCCGTCTCCAAAATCATCCACAAAATCAGCAAGACTCATGCCCAGCTCAAGCTCATAAATGCCCGGTTTGGGAGTATCACCGGAAACAGAGAACAACTTCGAGCCACGCGAGTACTGAACACCAAGGTCGTAAAACCGTTTGGCACCATATTTAAAAATGGTAAAGGTATGTGCCAATGTTTCAACATTATTGATAACCGTTGGTTTTCCCATATAGCCATAAGAGGACGGATATGGAGGTTTATTCCGTGGTTCACCACGTTTCCCTTCCATCGATTCGAATAATGCTGTCTCCTCACCGCAGATGTACGCTCCACTACCCATAAATATCCGGATTGAAAAATCAAAACATATCTTACGGCAATAATCTTCAAACGCTGCAATCGCTTTATTTAACTCATGCTTCAGAAAAAAATACTCTCCGCGAAGGTAAATATATCCCTGTTTGGCACCGATCACATGACCACAAATAGCCATGGCTGTCAGAACTTTAAAAGGGACCCGCGACAGAATTTCCCGATCTTTGAATGTTCCGGGTTCTCCCTCATCCGCATTACAAATAACGTATTTGGTCTCATCAACTGCTTCAGCCGACAGTTTCCATTTCAACCCGGTAGGAAACCCTGCTCCGCCCCTTCCTTTAAGTTCTGAACTTATTAATTCATTGATTAACTCATGTGGCGGACGACCAATATTTTTACTAAGAATCTCTTCCCAGTCACCTTCATTTTTAAATATGAAATCGACCCGTTTAAGTTGATAGCTGGTTGTCATAATCCCCTCCTTCCCTTTTTTTGTTCAAATAGATGCTCAAAATCTCACGGACTTTTTCAGGAGTCAGCTCATAATAAACCTCGTTATTGATCAGCATTGCAGGAGCTTTATGGCAAAACCCCAGACAATTGGTTTGAAGCAGTGAAAAATTACCATCCGGGGTTGTTTCTCCGATATCAATTTTAAGCATATCCTGGATAGCGAGCAGAACCTGATTTTTCCCTTTCATGGAGCAGGTAATGGTTTTGCAGACCCGAATAATATACCGTCCCATTTTTTGGTATTCCAGGAAAGAATAGAAGGTCGCGGTACCATAGACTTCCGCAGCCGGCAAATCCATTTCACGGGCAATTTCAATCATTGCATATTCAGACAGGTATTTTTCCTGTTCGACAACGCCCTGAAGAATGGGCAGCAGACTTTGCCGGCTCCGACCATTTTGGTCAGCCAGATTTTTGATCAATTGAGTAACTGGATTCATGGTAAGATTTGTTAACAATCTTAAATTCCATTTACGATACCCATTTCAAAATTTAGAAAGCTGAAATCAGCTTGAGCTGACCATTTATTCCCTTTCAGTTTTTTCGCCTATGAGTATAAACAGTATGGAGCAGTTCATGTGACTTATGACCAAGAGGAACGCCCAAAAAATCGCGGTACAATTGTATGACATCTTTATTCTCATGCGATTTGCGCATTATCTTCCCTTCGTCTTCTCTGTAAATTGCATTAAGTCGCAGCATTCGGATAGCATCATTAACAGGGCGGGGTTGTCCTCCTCCGCTTATACAACCACCCGGACAGCCCATTATTTCGATAAAATGATAGGGACTTGATCCATTTTTGATTTCTTCAAGCAACTGGGCAGCACCGGAAAGCCCGCTTGTAACAGCTACATTCACATTTACACCAGACAGAAAAGCATATTCAGGCAAAGGATCTTCAATTTTCAACGAGGCCGTTTTTATACTATTCAATCCGGCAAGAGGCTGAATATGAAGATTGCCGGTAGGAAGCTCACGACCTGTAACCAGCTCATATACTGTCCGTAAAGCAGCCTCCATTACGCCACCGGTAGTTCCAAAAATATCAGCGGCGCCAGACGAAAGGCCAAGAGGACTATCAAACTCACCCTCGGGCAGTTCTTTAAAATCAATTCCTGCATCCTTAATCATCCGTCCCAGTTCGCGGGTTGTGATTACCGCATCAACATCTGCCAATCCGTTACTGAACATTTCAGGACGAGTAATTTCGAATTTTTTTGCGGTGCAAGGCATCACTGAAACGACAAATATTTTTGCCGGATCGATGTTCATTTTCTCAGCGAAGTAGCTTTTTGTCAAAGCACCCAGCATCATGTGGGGCGATTTACAACTCGACAGATGTGCCAGCTGATCAGGAAACCGGTGCTCCATGAATTTAATCCAGCCTGGACTGCAACTTGTAATCATTGGCAAAACCCCATCTTTCTCAGGAGCAGTGAGGGCATTCTTTACCCTTTCCAGAAATTCGGATCCCTCCTCCATAATAGTGAGATCGGCTGCGAAATTGGTATCGAAAACATAGTCGAACTCCAGCTCGTGCAATGCTGAAGCCATCTTTCCAGTTACCAATGTGCCAGGTTTATAACCAAATATTTCACCCAAAGCGGCACGTACCGCAGGAGCAGTTTGAACGATAACCGTTTTGTTCTTATCGTACAATGCTTCCCAAACTATAGAAGTAGAATCTTTTTCTTTCAAGGCTCCAACCGGGCAGACCAACACACACTGGCCGCAATTTGTGCAGACCGATTCTCCCAGAAGTTCGTCTTCCGACGGACCAATAAATGTTGAGAAACCCCGGTGGTGAGGGTTCATCAGGCCCACACCCTGAATTTCGTTGCATACCGTCACACAGCGCCGGCAAAGAATACATTTCGAGCTGTCACGAACAATAGAAGGACTTGAACTGTCGACAATATCTTTTGATTTAGCGCCTTCATATCTGAATTCGCTGATTTGAATCAGATTCCCGAGTTCCTGCAGTTCGCAGTTTTGATTTCGCCAGCAACTCAGGCACTCCTTTGGATGATCCGAAAGCATTAATTCATAAATCACCTTTCTCACATCTCTGACCCGCTCGGAATTGGTATGAACAATCATTCCGTCCTTAGCGGTAGTTACACAAGAGGCCATCAGTGTTTTCCCCCCTTCAACCTCGACTACGCAGATTCGGCATGAACCAATCTGATGAACATTTTCCATGTAACAAAAGTGAGGAATCAGAATATTGCTGAGTTTAGCGGCTTCAAAGATGGTTGTTCCTTCTTCAACCTGGATTGCTTTATTATTGATCGTTAGATTTATCATATCCATTAGATTTTCTGCATTTTAACGTTTTGAACATTGCAAACACCTCATCGCTTCAGCAATGGCATTAAGTTTATGAAAACCTTGGGGAACTTCATCAAAATTTCCTTTTCGCTGTTCCAATTCAAGATATCGCATCTGAAGTCGCTCATGTTCAACAACATTTCCATCATCCAGGGTCTTGGCTGGAATCTCAATTGGCTCACCAATATTTAATTTACCTTTCCCTCCCAGGTATTTATCAATGGATTTTGCGGCATTCTTTCCGTCTGCTATGGCCGTAATTACGACATCAGAGCCACGGGCTACGTCACCTCCTGCAAATATTCCCGGCTGGGTTGTCATTTGGGTTTCCGAATCAACGATAAATGTCCCCCAATCGGTTATGCCAACTTCCGCTTTAGAGATAAAAGGGAAGTCGGAGTATTGGCTTACTGCCGGGATTGCAAGGTCGATCTCCAGCATAAAATTGGAATCCGGAATGACAACAGGTATTCGCCTTCCATCTTTGCCGAATTTGCCAGGTTTCATTCTGATGCATTCGATACGTGAGATTGTCTTATTTCCGATAAAACGAACGGGTGCTACAAGTTCATGCAAGATAATTCCCTCTTCGATCGCATCTGCAATCTCCCGTTTATCAGCCGGCATCTCCTCTCTGGTTCTCCGGTAAAGAATATGAACTTTTTGAGCGCCCAGACGAAGAGCGGACCTTGCCGCATCAATAGCTGTGCTTCCACCTCCAATAACGGCAACAATCCCTTTTGCTGTTACATTCTTTTCAAGGTTAATATCCCGCAGGAAGTCCAATCCGTGATAAACGCCATTTTTCTCTTCGCCTTCGATTCCTATCTTGCGGGAAAGCTGGGTGCCTGTGGCGATATAAACAGCACTGTATTTTGATTTAAGCTCATTGAATGTAATGTCCTTCCCAATTTTCGTATTGTAAATAATATTGATTCCGGCCTGTGCAATCGAACTTATTTCCTTACGTAAAGCCTCTTTAGACAAACGATATTCAGGAATTCCATAGGCCAGGATTCCGCCTGCAACACTTTTCTCTTCATAAATATCTACTGTATATCCAAGGCGTGCAAGATAGTAACCGCAAGTCAAACCTGAGGGACCGGCTCCAATGATTCCCACTGATTTTCCGTTTTTCTGAAAGATGAGACTCATAAACGGTTCTCCTGAATTTAGCACATAATCAGCGGCATAACGTTTGAGATCAGCAATGGCAATAGGTTCGTCGAGTTGAGCCCGCCGGCATTTGCTTTCACAAGGGTGGGTGCACACGCGCCCGCAGATTGACGGGAAAGGATTTTCCTGACGGATCAGGTTATATGCATCGCGAACTCTCCCCGCAGCAATAAGTGCGATATATCCGGGAACATTTACTCCGGCAGGACACGCGTTTTGGCATGGAGAGATAAAAAGATCGTTGCACACGCCGGCGCTGCAATATTTTTGCCGGATATGTTCATCATACTCCTTTCTGAAATATTTTATTGTGCTAAGTACCGGATTGGGAGCGGTTTGTCCCAACCCACAAATTGCTGATTCTTTGATTGAATTGCCTAATTCGATGAGCAGATCCACATCACCTTCTTTCCCTTCACCCCGGGTGATCCGCTCGAGAATTTCGAGCATTCGCTTGGTACCAATGCGGCATGGGATACATTTTCCACATGACTCATCCTGCACAAAGTCCATAAAGAACCGCGCCATATCCACCATGCAGGTGTCCTCGTCAGCACAGATTAAACCTCCCGATCCCATAATTGCACCATGCTGAATCAATGAGTCATAGTCAATCTGGGTATTGAGATGCCCGGGAGTGAGACATCCGCCTGAAGGACCTCCTGTCTGAGCCACCTTAAATGATTTACCGCGCGGAATTCCGCCACCGACTTCATAAATGATCTCGCCCAAGGTAACCCCCATTGGCACTTCAATCAATCCCTTATGAACAATGTCTCCTGCGAGGGCAAAAACTTTTGTTCCTTTACTTTTTTCTGTGCCGATCGATGCAAACCATTCTGCTCCCTTAAAAAGAATAGGTGCAATATTTCCAAAAGTTTCAACGTTATTAATAACTGATGGTTTTCCGAACAAACCACTCTGCACGGGGAAAGGTGGTTTCTGCCGTGGTTCCCCACGCTTTCCTTCCACGGAATCCATTAAAGCGGTCTCTTCGCCGCAAACAAATGCACCCGCTCCGATGCGAATTTGAATATCAAAGCTAAAATCACTTCCAAGGATATTTTGTCCCAATAGTCCGAGTTCACGCGCAGCCTTTATCGCCAGAGTAAGTCGTTCAACAGCAATCGGGTATTCAGCCCGAATATAAACAATACCTTTATTTGCTCCAATTGCATAACCGCCGATAAGCATTCCTTCGATCACCGAATGTGCATCGCCTTCCAATAAACTGCGATCCATAAAAGCGCCCGGGTCACCTTCGTCGGCATTACAGATGAGGTATTTTTGATCGCTTACCGCAGCGTTAGCCATCGACCATTTTAAACCCACCGGAAAGCCACCACCACCACGACCGCGCAGCCCCGATTTTTTAATTTCATCAATCACCTCAAGCTGGGTCATTGATTTGAGAACTTTCGCAATTGCAAAATAACCTTCTCTGGCAATATACTCATTAACAGAAGCATAATCTATTATTCCACAATTTCTGAGAACTATTTTGAGCTGATGTTTGAAAAATGGAATGTTATTTAAATCGGGAATAATCTCTCCGGTTTCAGGATCTTTATAACAAAGCTTTTCTGCAATTTTACCTTTTTTAATATGCTGATTAACAATCAATGCAGCACTTGATGGGTTAAGGTTGACATATAAAGTATTGCCAGGATTGATAATCAGGGTCGGGCCAAGCGTACACGCCCCCATACAGCCTGTCAATTTAATTTTAACTTTCGACTGAAGCTTTGCCAGCTCCAAAGCCTGCACAAAAGCCTCCTTAAACTCCTTGCAATCAGAAGATAAACAACCAACAGCGTAGCAAATATGAGCAGTATACTGATATTTCTTTTCTTTATTCAGAAAATCATTTTTTATCGCTTCAAGATCGTTAAATGTATTGATTTTCATAATATTACAGATATGATAACAGGTTGGTAATCCGAAACTATTTAGCAATGATATTGCAATCCTCCTTTGGAACTTTCTAACGCCTATTTCAGCATGCCGAGAATCAGCTGAATTTTATTGGGATTCACTTGTTTGTAAACTTTATTATTGATCGTCATTGCCGGTGCCAATCCACAAGCTCCGATACAGCGCATGACAGAAAGAGAGAATATTTTATCTTCGGTAGTTGCGCCAACATCGATACCCAAAACCGATTTTAACTTTGAGAGCACTTCCTTTCCTCCACGAACATAGCAAGCGGTTCCCAGACATATTGAAACTGTATATTTTCCTTTGGGCTGAGTGGAAAAAAAGGAGTAAAAAGTTAAAACACTGTTAACTTTTGAGATGGAAAGATCCATCTGTTCCGCTATAAAATTCTGTACATCAGCGGGAAGGTGGCCAAAAATGGCTTGTGCCATATGCAGAACCTGAATCAGGTTACTTTCCTTCTTTTCGTAATCAATTATGACATTTTTAAGAAGATCATATTTTTCTTCTTCCGTCATGTTAAGAATATTGCAAACTTCCTCTTTTAGTATCATCTTCCGGCCTCCTTTTATTTGGGTATGCAGAATATTGTGATGAGAACTTTGGTTGATCGAATGCTGTTGATGCTGTATTAATAATATAATCTTTTCATCAGTAATAATTTATTTTTTAATTGCCTGATGGAACACCTGTGTTATCTTCATTCGCATTTGCGAAACGCAGATTCATGGGTGTTTCAAAAATAATTAAACTTTTTGATAATAAAGCTGATTTTTATTGGAAAAATCTCCCTTTTCTGCATAAAAAACAGGAAATACGATGAAAAATTCACTGATTGCCGGAGAATGTAAATAATACCGCAGAAAATGCAAATCCACCAGGAGTTTAGCCCCCGATAACTACCCGGATGAAAATATCAATTAAACATAAAAAACGCCATTACCGGAATAAATTTTTATTTGCCTGCGCACCCATCGTAAATTCGAGTGTTCCGCCATCCATTATCTCCTGATGCGTGATAAAAGTACGGTCGAGCGTTTTCCCATTAAGTTTTACCTCCTGAATGTATTTATTGGTAACCGAAGCCAAAGGAGCCTTCATTGTAAAGTATTTCCCGGATGTTATCTCAAGTTTTGCCTCCTGAACAAGTGGGGATCCAAACTGATATTTCAATTCCGAAGGATTGACCGGATAAAATCCCATCGCACTGAAAATATACCACGCCGACATCTGTCCGCAATCCTCATTGCCGCATAACCCATCCGTTCGATTGGTGTACATAGTGGTCTGGATCTGACGGTTTAACTCCTGAGTACGCCATGCCCGGCCGGCATAGTTAAACAGAAACGGGGTATGATGCCCCGGCTCATTTCCATGAGCATAGGCGCCAATTAATCCTGATATGTCACTCGAAGCCTTATCGCCCTTTACACCCTGTTCAACTTTGAACAATTGATCGAGTTTATCGGCGAAAGCTTCTTTCCCGCCTAATAATTCAATCAGACCGGTTACATCTTGCGGAACAAGCCAAAGATACTGCCAGCCGTTGCCTTCGGTATAATCACTTCCTTCGTGGTTGGAGTAAGCCGGATCAAAGGGAGTTGTCCACTGTCCGTTACTTAATTTGCCACGCATAAACCGGGTCTCTTTATCAAAATAAGCTTTGTAGCTTTGAGCCCTTTTATTAAAGTAAGCAGCGTCTTCAGTTTTGCCAAGTTTCTGAGCTACTGCAGCTACACACCAGTCATCAATAGCCACTTCGAGTGATTTGGCCACTGATTGCTGCACCTTATCAGCAGGTATAAAGCCAAGCTTATCGTAAAGTCCCATACCATCGCGGTCGTGCATCGAAGTTACCTTCATGGCTTCAAAAGCCAGTTCGTGATCGAAATCTCCTATTCCTTTCAGAATCGCTTCCGCAATTACAGGAATTGAATGATTGCCAACCATGCAAAAGGTTTCGTTTCCTTCCAATTCCCAAACAGGGAGCAATCCGGTTTGTTTATAATGATCGAGCATCGATTTCACCATATCATTCACCTTGGATGGCTGGGTAAGTGTAAACAGAGGATGCAATGCCCGATAGGTATCCCACAAAGAGAAAACTGTATAGCGATTATAACCGGTTGCCTTTTGAACAACACCTTTTACACCTTTGAATTCACCATTTAAATCCGAGAATAAAGCGGGTGCAACCATTGTATGATAAAGGGAAGTGTAAAATATAGTTTTTTGTACGAGATCTTCAGACTTGACGCGTATTTTCGACAATTCCTTTTCCCATGCGTCAGAAGCGGCTTTTTGGGTGGCTTCAAAGTCCCATCCGGGCAAAGATGCGTCAAGATTTGCAAGCGCATTTTCGATACTTACCGATGAAACACCAACTTTGGCCATCACCTGTTTCTGTGCAAATTTTAAATATCCCACAGTTCTTCCCTCGCCTCCCACATTGGTAATTGTGGATTTTGAAACCGGTGCTGAAAAACGAACGGCAAAAAAGACATGCTGATCGGCAGCCCAGCCATGAGATAAACGCGACCCAGTAACTAATAAACTATCCACAACATTTAGTGATGTCTGGTAGGGTTTATCCCAGTTGATTGCAAAACCGAGATTAATCAATAAATTATTCTGACCACCTTCAGGAAAACTGTACCTATGAAGTCCGGCGCGTTCAGTCACTGTAAATTCAGCTTTGACACCATTATTTTTCAAGGTCACGGCATAATAGCCGGCTTTTGCAACTTCCTGATCATGTGTGTATTTTCCTGCATACCGGGTGACAAATTCGTTGTTTTTTTCTTTATCCTGAAAGATTACTTCTGCAGTAACCGGAAGGAAAGAGATATCGGCGAGATCACCAATTCCTGTACCGCTAAGGTGCATATGGCTAAATCCGGCCACAATACTGTCGGAATAATGATAACCGGAACACCAGTCCCAACCTTGCGTGCCATTGTCGGGGCTAAGCTGAATCTGTCCAAAAGGAAAGGCCGCACCCGGATAAGTATGTCCGTGATCAGCAGTTCCAATGAAAGGATTTACGAAATCAGTTAAACGCTGTTCCTCAGCTTTTTTGGGAGCCGGAGTTGTGCAGGAGACAAGCATGAATAACGCAATTGAAACTAGTGAAATGAATCTGATCATGGAAATATGTTATTAATTTTGAAATGTAAAAGTACAGAAAAAGGAGCATCAGGAAGATAATAAACAGAGTAAAAATGAAAAAAAATCAGCTGCCTGATGCATTCATTGCAATTGTCAGGTAATCATCAATCATTTTGATGGAAAACTAATTTTCATACCCTATTTGTGGTAGAAATTATACCTTTTAAATGGGATTACATATAACAATCAGATCAACGATTTTTGCAACGTAATTCGTTACAAGCTGATTACCTATTCTGTGAACTTTATCACGGAAGTTTAAAATTCTCTGATGACTGACATTAAAATCCCCGCTTTGGATACTTTAAAAAAGACAAGCTACATATCGAACCTTAAATGTTCAGGGTGCGGTGCTGTTTATCCTCATGATTTGATTCAGAATTTCTGCACTAACCACCAGTGCCAGGAAACATTGCTAACAGAATATGATCTAAGTCCGGGAATTATTTCGAAAGAAGAACTGAAAAACCGGCCGAATAATATGTGGCGCTACAGGGAATTCTTACCTATTAACGATATAAGAAATATTGTTTCACTAGGTGAAGGAGGCACACCGCTTTTCAAAGCAAATCAACTAAATAAAGCCATTGGAATTGAGGAACTTTACTGGAAAGATGAAGGTGGAAATCCTACAGGCTCCTTTAAAGCCAGAGGAATGAGCACTGCAATATCCAAAGCCAAAGAACTAGGAATCACCAAGGTGGCCATTCCAACTGCCGGCAATGCCGGTGTCGCGCTCGCGGCTTACGGAACAAGAGCCGGTCTGAAAGTACATGTATTTATGCCACGTGAAACACCCGAACAGCATAAGCGCGAAGTTAAATACTACGGGGCACAACTGACTGAAATTGATGGCAATATTGGCGATTGCGGCAAGCTGGTAGCGGAATTGACTGCAAAAGGGGAATGGTTTAATGTTTCGACCTTGAAAGAACCCTATCGGCTGGAAGGGAAAAAGACGATGGGTTATGAACTTGCAGAACAATTTAACTGGGAATTGCCCGATGTGATCCTCTATCCGACAGGCGGCGGAACTGGACTGATTGGTTTTTGGAAGGCTTTTAATGAGTTGGAACAAATCGGCTGGATCGGTTCAAAACGCCCCCGGCTTGTTGCTGTTCAATCCGAAAATTGTGACGGCATTGTCCAGGCTTTTCATCAGAATTTATTAAAATCGGAACCTGTCGACAGGGGCTTTACCATCGCCAATGGATTACGCGTTCCCAAGTCGTTTGCCGACAAGCTTATTTTAAAAATCCTGTATGAGAATAACGGGACTGCGATAAGTGTTTCGGATACTGAAATCAATGACTCGTTGCAGGAGATAGCCCGTTTGGAGGGAATGTTTGTGGCGCCCGAAGGAGCTGCATTGTGGGCCGCTTTAAAGCGTCTTAAATCAGAAAACCGGATATCGTCACACGAAAAAGTTGTTTTGATCAATACAGGAACCGGTTATAAATACCTTGAGAATATTTTCGCCGGAGAGAATATTTAAATTTCGTTTGAAAAATTAATCGCTTTCTCTTCATCAAATGCGTTTTCCCATTTGGCCATCACTATAGTTGCTGTGCAATTACCGATAACATTTACAGTTGTACGTGCCATATCCATTAACACATCAATTCCCAGAATTAAAAATACCGGAGTAGTCGGAAGTCCGAAGCTCGATAAGGTACCAAGCAAAACTACGAGTGAAGCACGGGAAACTCCTGCGACACCTTTGCTGGTTAGCATTAATACCAAACACATTGCCAATTGCTGGGATATTGACAAATCGATGCCTGCAACCTGTGCTACAAAGACGCAGGCCAGCGACAGGTAAAGAGACGTGCCATCCAGATTAAAGCTGTATCCGGTTGGAATAACGAAGGCAACTATTTCGCGTGGTACGCCAAAGCGTTCCATCGATTCAAGCGCTGCAGGCAAAGCCGATTCTGAATTTGCAGTTGCAAAAGCGATTGAAGCAGGTTCGCTGATTGCAGTCAGGTATTTTTTAAACGGAATCTTCAAAATTATTATAAGCGGGAAAATAATCAGAAGCAGAAACGCGAGCAAAGCGACATATAAGGTTGCCAGTAATTTCAAAAGGCTGGTTAAAACATCGAGGCCTAATTGTCCTATTGTAAATGCAATAGCAGCAAAAACTGCTACAGGAGCATAATACATAATGATATGGGTGAATTTAAACATTGCCTCTGCCAATCCCCCGGTAAACCGCAACATCGTACCCCTGTGCTGACTGCTGAGTTTTGCTACGGCAATACCAAAAATAATACTAAACACCACCACCTGGAGAATATTTCCATCAAAGACTGACTTGGCAATATTTTCCGGAAACATATTCAAAAGAAATCCTGACCATGAATGAACTTTTACAGCAACTTCAGGGGCATTCGCGACAGCCGGTAAAACCACACCCTCGCCTGCTTTGCTGATGTTAATTGCAAAAAGTCCAATAAACAAAGCAATTGTAGAAACGATTTCAAAATAAAGAATTGATTTCCACCCCAGTCTTCCGATCAGCTTTAAATCGCTGTGACCCGCAATACCGTTTACCAAAGTTGCAAATATCAGCGGAGCAATAATTGTTTTGATGAGCCGAAGAAAAATATCACTTAAAAACTGCATATTTTTAGCGATCTCCGGGTAATCGAAGCCAAACTCGGCTCCGGCGATAATACTTACTAAAATCCATACTGTCAATGATCTGCTTCTGAAAGCGAAAATGAGAAACAGGAGAACATTAAAAGAGCGAAAAATGGTAAATAAAGTGGGGTCTAATACAATGAGCTGATAAGTAGTAAGCACAAACAGCAAAATGCTGATACTCGAAATTGCAACACAGGAAATATTTAATAAACGATCTGTCTTTTTTATCATTGGGTGCTGAATGTGAAGAATGGAATTGGCAATTAATATTCCCTTAAATACGACAACAATTTCAAAATTTAATTTCCATCAAAATCCAGTATTATATTGTTCATTATAGAATTTCCGGAAAACTCAAAATTAGAAAAAATACAACACCAAATTCTTCATCAGAATTTAATTTCAGAATTTTTTACTTCCCAAAATCTTTTTTCAGTCTCTTTTCCCCTGAATATAAATTGCTTGTCAGCCGGAAGTTCCCCGTATAGCCGGACAAAATTTGTTACGCATGACGGAGATGAAAAAACGATGGATTGTACTTTTGTCAGATCCAGTTTTTGTAAATTCTCCGGGAATGTGGTATTATAGATTGTTTGAGTGTTTGCCACCCATCCCAGTTTGGTTAAGCCCTCAGGAAGTATCGGCAAGCCCAGATTTGAACGGGGAATAAGCGCGTTTCCACTGGCAATACTCCTGATTTCAACTTCCCGGATCAATCCTTCTGAAGATTCATCGGCTGCTTGCAGATCCGGAGTAACACCGTACTGCCCAAGCGCTTTCGAAGTAATTTTTCCAACGGACGCAATTTTCAGGTGACTTAGTGCCCGGGTATCTTTCCCGGATTTGTGCAATGCTTTAAAAAAGAAATTAACAGCATAACGACTGGTAAAAAACACCCAATCAAACCGATCAAGATGATTAATATGATTTTCGAATTCAGGGTTATGCAAAATCTCTTCAATTTGAATCAGAGGCTGGTGAACAACGGTTGCCAATTTCTCATAATCGCGCTTATAAGTTCCGGTGATCAAAATCACAGGTTTCATAACTGCCAGCTCTGAATTATTACGCAACGAAACCACATCTCCAATTACAATAATTACCGGTGTTGGAAATTTCTGATCGCTTTGTGAAAGCTCTTCAAGTGTGAAGAAAAACTCTTTCTGGTCAGGCAATGAAACATTATATACCAACATTACCGGCATTTTCGGATTTCGTCCTTCTGTTATTGCTTTTTGGGCAATCAGACGAACATTCGAACCACCCATGAAACACACCACAGTATCGGTCTGCGGTATTTGAACTGCCTGGGAATGGCCCGAAATAAATGACACAGACGATGAAATTCCTCTGTGCGTTAATGGAACTTTAGTAAGCGCGGCGAATGCGGTGCCTGTCGATACACCTGGAATAACATTAACCTCAACAAAAAACCTTTGCAAATATTCTATCTCTTCACCCCCATGAGCAAAAACCATTGGATCCCCTCCTTTGAGGCGCACAACATTTTTCCCGGTTTTGGCGGCGTCCAATAGCAGCCGGTTTATTTGCGTCTGCCTGCAACTATGAAAGTCTTTTCGTTTTCCTACATAGTATTTTTCAGCCTGATATTTTTCAAGGAAATTCTTGTCCAACAGGTCATCGTGAAAAATGATATCCGATTTTGCAAGGACTTTATCTCCGCCCAGGGTTAGCAAGTCGGCATTACCGGGACCAAAACCCACCATAGTAACTTTGCCGTAGCTTTTCCGAATATCCGTTGATTCGAAAAGCAATTTCAAATCAGACCGGTCGGCTCGCGCAACCATGGCAAAATTTCCTTGCAATGGATGCCTATCAAAAGACGAATGATCGGAAAGAGCAGTTTGGCCGTTATCACAAGAACCTGCTGTCCTTGAATTAGTCTGGTCGGGAATATCCAGCAAAGCGATTACTTCCAAACCTGAACAAAGTGGATAAGGCAGATCTTTTGCCAAATGAATAGCCAGATCAGCAGTCCCGTTCAAAACCAACTGATCGAACTCTTGAGTGTCAATATTATTTTCAGGATTACCCTGTATTAAAATTTCCTGTTGTTTATCTCCTGACGATTCAGTTGTTATTAAATGATAATGCAATTCAGGTTGCGATGCAAATAAATGCTCTAACTGAATCAATGCGGTTGGATTTGTTCGGCTGACAACCTTTAAAGTTTTCGGGTTATTGGATATCTGTTCTGACATTTCGGTTTTTAATGGTTGATATCACGCTTTATACGGCTGCAAAATTTCCCGACTTCTTCATCGATAATTTGGAATGCATGAGTCATCTCGCTACGGCGGGCATCGCGGTTCTGGTTTACCCGGCGTTTTATATCTTCAAGATTGTAAAGGGTAACATTTGGCAGTCGACCAATTCGTTCGTCAACATCACGCGGGAAAGCAAGATCCAGAATCAAAATCTTTTGATTTGATGAAATATGTTCAGGTTTAACAATCAAATGCGGCGCTGAAGTTGCAGTGATTAATACATCGGTAAATTCAAGAAATGGTTTCATATTATCCAATGGAAATGCCTTGCACTCATATTTCTCTGCAAGAACCTGTGCTTTAGGCAAATAACGATTTCCCAAAAAAATGGATACGGCACCCTTGGATTGGAGGAATTTGATGATATCTTCGTTTAGCTTATTTATGCCAAGAAGGGTAATAAGTGCATTTTTAAGTGGAATTTTCTCGTGAAGAAGACACTCGATTACTGCCTGACTATGTGATACGGCTCCTTGCGAAATAGCTGATTCTGTGCGGACCCTTTTCCCTACGCTCAAAGCTGTTTGAAATAATTTGTGCAGGCCGGCAGACAGGGTAAATTTCATGCATGCATCGAGATAACAAGTTTTCACTTGACCCTGGATGGCACTTTCACCAATCAGCGAAGAATCCAGCCCTGAGACTACACTAAAAAGATGAAGCGCAATATCTTCAGATACAGACCCTTCCCCTTTGTATATTTCAATCCTGTCGCACGTCTGCAACAATACATGGGGCGTATAAACGGGCAGCCGGAGATTTCTCAAAAACTGCTCGCGCTCAATTAAAGAGCTGGTTTTTTGATTACTATATACTAATTCTACCATCGGCAATCAATTCTGAAATTTGGTTACGAATTGCAACAGACTGGTAGGCATCCTGCCCGTTGCTCCCCACCGAAATTGTCACCCGACCCTCTTTGTGTATGGCAGGCGACACAAAATCGCAAAGCATAGGGGCATCGCAAACACTTGTCAAAATTCCAAGCGTCCCGGCATCTGCTTTTATTTGAGCATTTAATTCGTGATCACCGGTGCATACATAAACCAAAAAAAATCCTTTAAGATCACCTTTTTCGTATTCTTTCTGAATAAATGTAAAAGGCAATTGTTTAATCTCGGGTGTAAATTCGGGCGCAATCACCGTAACCTGGTTCACGAAACGCGACATAATACTTCCCTTGTGTGTTGCAACTTTCCCGCCACCAACCAGTAAAATCTGCTTATTGGTAACATTAATGGAGATGGGTAAAAACTGAAGATCTTCCCGGTTCATAATTTTATTTTCTAAATGATTTGAGGTAAAAGAGTGGACTAATGGTGAAAATTCTTTCCCTCGGTGGTAGCTTTGACGTAATTATTTCGAATTACAAAATCACCGAAGTGCTCATCTTTTTCTCTGTTTTGAGCATAGTCTATTAAAATTGGCGTCAGTGAATTAATAATTTCATCTTCTGAAAGCATCTCTCTGTACAATTTATTAAGCCGGTCGCCCACAAAACTTGCTCCGAGGTACAAATTGTATAAACCCGGCGCTCTGCCGACCAATCCGATTTCGGCTAAAAAAGGCCTTCCACAGCCATTTGGACAACCCGTCATTCGAATGCTTATAGGAGTCTGAAGCAGACCATTTTCCTTAAGCACCTGATCTATTCGGTCGATTAAAACGGGCAGGTAGCGTTCAGCCTCTGCAAAGGCAAGACCGCAATATGGCAAAGCAGCACAGGCAATTGAGTTCTGGCGAAGCTGCGATACCTTGTCTCCATTAATAATGTTATACTCGGCCAAAAGTGCTTCAATAAATGGTTTTTGAAGCTCTGAAACCTGCGCAATCACTACATTTTGATTTCCCGTAAGAATAAATGTTCCCTGATGAATCCCCGCAATTTCACGCAAGGCAGTTTTTGCAGCATAACCATTTTTATTGGCTAGTTTTCCACCTTCCACAAAAACTGTGTAGTGCCAGAAACCGTCCGCACTTTGCGTCCAGTTGTATTTGTCACCCATTGAATCAAAACGATATTTAGCCGCAGGTGCAAGGCTTATTCCTTTTGTCCGAAGAATTTCAGAAAGGAAAAAATCCAGTCCCAGACGGTCGATGGTATATTTCAGACGAGCATTTTTACGGTCAGAGCGGTTGCCATGGTCCCGTTGGAAAATAAGAACAGCTTCTGCAACAGGGAGGATCTGCTCTTTAGGAAAATAACCAACAACATCTGCCGCCCTTGGATAAGTTTCGGAGTTTCCAAAAGTATACGACATACCTCCGCCAATTGTGACATTATAACCTATGAGTTTGTTATTCTCTACAATAGCGATAAAACCCAAATCATTCGATAATACATCCGTATCGTTGCGCGGAGGTATTGCAATCGCAATTTTGAATTTCCTGGGCATATATAATTTGCCGTACAATGGTTCTTCCTCCTTTTCACCCCCTTCGACCAGTTTCCCGTCCAGCCAGATTTCATGGTAAGCGTTGGTTTGTGGAGTTAAATGTGCCGAAATGCGTTTTGCATCTTCAGCTACATCCGCATGAATCTGCGATTCAAAAGGATTGGCAGAACACATCACATTACGATTAACATCCCCGCATGCAGCAATCGTATCCAGCAATGATTTATTGATCTCCTGGATGGTATGTTTTAAATTACGTTTCAATACACCATGAAACTGAAAAGCCTGACGGGTAGTCAGTTTTAAAGTCTTATCGCCATATTCGTCAGTAAGCGCATCCATTGCCAGCCATTGCTGTGGAGTTGTAACGCCGGCCGGAACCCGCACCCTGATGAGGAAGCTATAAAGCGGTTCCAGCTTTTGACGCTTTCGTTCATCATCCAGATCCCGGTCCTGCTGCTGATAAGTTCCGTGAAACTTTATCAATACCTGGTCTTCGGGCAGCATACCACCGGTCAGAGGATTATTTAAACTCTCTTTAATTGTCCCCCGCAGGTAATCACTCTTCTCCTTGATAATTTCAATAGGTGATGGAGCAGGAATATTTTGTTTTAAGTCCATAATTTTTAATAATCAAAATTCTGTGAAATTTTCTAATACACATCTAACTGTAACTGCCTTTTTTTCTGCATATTAGAAACGTATTCCCGGGCGCTTTCATTGTTCATTGCCCCTTCTTTTTCTACAATTCCAACCAAAGCTGTTTGCACATCGCCGGCCATATTATTCATATCACCGCAAATATAGCAGTGCGCACCTTCTTCAAGCCATTTATATAATTCGGCAGAATTTTCCATTAATCGATTTTGCACATATTCTTTTTTAGAGCCATCGCGGGAAAAAGCGACATTCATTTTCGTTAATGCACCTGATTTCAGAAAGTTTTGCCATTCGGTTTGATAAAGAAACTCTGTTTCGAAATTTCTGTTACCAAAGAAAAGCCAGCTTTTACCCCTGTTTTCAGACAGTTCTCTGTGCTGTACAAAAGCCCGGTAAGGTGCAATGCCTGTCCCGGCACCAATCATAATGATCGGTGTTTCCACCTTTGCCGGCAATCTGAAATTATGATTAGGTTCAATAAACAAAGGGACTTGTTCATTTTCAACGGCTAAATCAGAAAGAAAGGAAGAGCAGGCACCTCTTTTTCTACGTCCGCTATTTTCGTACTCTACAACACTTACGGTGAGGTGTAACTCCCCTGGAAAGGCTTTTGGACTTGATGAAATAGAATAAAAACGGGGTTGTAAAGGTCTAAGCAGCTTAACTAAATCCTCTGCTGTTAACTTCTTTACAGGAAAATCCTGCAATAAGTCAACAATATCCCGTCCGTATAAATATTCTTTAAATTTCACGGGGTTATCGACAATTTTCTGAAGCTTTTTGTTGGGAGCGAAATTCAGAACTCGCTTTACAACATCGGCAGTAATTTTTGACAACTCTAGTTTTCGATAAAGAGCATCGAAAAGGGTGCCTTTTATTTCATTTATGATCACTTCATCATCAGCTTTCAGTCCGGCAACTTTCAATACTTCATTTATCAACTCAGGTGAATTCACAGGAATAACTCCTGCAGAATCGCCCGGCTCATACTCCAGACCTTTTGTTTCCGCAGCCAGTTCAAGGTGAATTGTTTGTCTTGCAGAGCCTTTACCGTGAAGGGGTATTTTTTCAAAAACAGGAGAGCTAAAGGGATTTGTTTTAGAAAACTTAACCGTTTCACTAATATTCTGAGATACAGGAGCTGTCACTATTAACTCGGGAGCCTCTTTTGAATTTTGGGATGTTACTCCCGAAAAAATGTTCAAAGTATTCTTCAGCCAGATCTCAGCCGGTTTTTGAAAATCCAAATCGCAGGTCAGAATTGGCGCCAGACGTTTGGCACCCAATCGCTCAAGTTGTTCATCGAAATCAATGCCGGTCTTGCAAAATTGAAAATAGCTTGAATCGCCTAGTGCAAGTACCGCAAAATTTATCCCTTCGAGTTTTTGGGCTCTTTTACCGTAAATAAATTCGTGCAATTCATGTGCTGAAAATGGAGGGACACCATCGCCATGTGTAGAAACAACAACGAGCAGATTTTTCTCTGTCTGCAAATCACGGGGTCTGTAATTCTCCATGTTTTTCAGCGTAACAGTAAGCCCTTGATCTTCAGCCAATCGCTGGGCTTTTTTTGCCAAACCTTCACCATTGCCTGTTCTTGACCCATAGAGAATAGTCAGAGCCGTTTGTGCGACTGAAGATGCTGTTTCCTGAACTGCAACTGGTTGCTCAGTCTGCCGAACAGAGAAACCTGCAATATAACCCGAAACCCAAATTTGCTGTTCTTTCGAAAGCGAAATTGTAAGTTCTGTTAAAAGGTTAAGTTGCTCCGGTGATAATACGCCTGCCTGATGTAATCCCACTTTAAAATAATTTTAAATTTCTATCTGATTTTCAGTTTTCCTGAAAATTTCGACATCACGAATCGAAAGAATCAAAGTGACAAAGCTAATGTTAACCAAAATCTACTGCCATACCATCGATAAGGTATATTTATACCCGATATACGGTATAAAATAGTCGTTTACAGATAATATGTGACTATCTGCTATGATGTGGTGCTTAATGTGGTTGTTAATTACAAATAATTATATTTGCAAAAACTAACAATCAAGTAATTATGACATCTACATTTTTTAATGCGGTATTATTGCCGCTGGCCCTTGCCATTATCATGCTGGGACTGGGTCTTTCTCTGGCACTTAGTGACTTCAAAAGAATAGTTGCCTATCCAAAAGCGGTAATGATAGGCTTGGTCAGCCAAATGTTAATATTGCCTCTTATTTGTTTTTTTATTGCGAAATCATTTGGTCTTTCGCCTGAATTAGCTGTAGGACTAATGCTTCTTGCTGCATCACCGGGTGGTCCGACAGCCAATCTTTATAGCCACTTGTCAAAAGGGGATGTAGCGCTAAACATTTCGTTAACTGCAGTAAACAGTCTGCTGACCCTCTTCACCTTACCTTTAATCGTGAACTTTGCCATTAATTATTTTATGGAGAGCGGGCAGATAATTCCAATGCAGTTTAAAAAAGTCAGTGAAGTTTTTGTAATGGTTCTGGCTCCCGTCTCAATTGGAATGATTATCAAATCAAAATTTCCCGCGACTTCGCTTAAGCTGGATAAACCCGTAAAGATTTTATCGGCTATCTTCCTTGTTTTAATTATTGGGGGTGTTATCTATCAGGTAAGAGAAAATATTTTGTCGTACTTCCGGATGGTAGGCTTAGCTGCACTGGTATTCAATATATTAAGTATCGGATTAGGCTATTACCTTCCACGATTACTAAAACTGGAGGAAAAACAAGCCATAGCTATCGGGATGGAAATAGGCATTCATAATGGGACACTCGCTATTTTCATCGCACTGTCAATATTAGGAAACGGTGCGATGAGCATTCCTCCTGTTATTTACAGTCTGATTATGTTTTTTACAGCAGCTGCATTTGGATACTTTGTTAATATGAAGAGAAAGAAACAATAAACCCGTGGGAATAGAACAGGTGACTGAAACCAATCAGACGCCTATTCTATTCCCATTACTGAATTATTAAATAAATTGATCAAAAAATAATGCAACATTATTTTATTTCAATAACCTGGATAACAAGGACTGCAGGCATTTGCTTCAAGTTTACTGCTTTTTAATCAGCCATACTTCAGAAGCCAAGGTGCCCCATCCTCCTGAATTCCGCCACTGTTCAACGCTTACCCTGTCACCATTGGCTACATCGGCTGCTCTTTCCAGTCTGATAGTGAGTTCGCCGTCAGCCGTTGCTTTAGCCGGGATGTCATAAGTAAAAAAGTCGCTCATCTGCAAAGGAAGCTCAACGTCTTTGGCAATTGGAATATCGTCGGCATAGATAGTTTGTTTTTTTTGGTTCATCCGCTGCGCATAACGCTCCTGATACCAAGGGCGTACAAAAGTGAATCGTATTTTATAAGTGGCATGTGAGTCGAGATTATTGTAATGAAGCGTTACACCCTGATCTTCATTCTGGGTATAATGCATTGAACGCTGAGATGGGCGGTTTCCTTCAGATAGCATCTGTGAAACATAAGGTTGACCATGATCGTATGGATAACCTGCAACCACGTCCGGGGCAATATTATTTGTTCCAAGATTGTCATAAAAACCACCTTCGCCCGGATTTTCATAATCAACAATCGTAGAAAGCAACTCATCCCGATTTTTATTTCCGACCACTTTTGCCCTTTCAAGCTGACGTTTCAACCAACCCAAGCCGATAAAATCGTGCTTAAGATTGAAATATCCCTCATTTCGTTCACCAAATAGCTTGTTGCTCTGATCACCAAGGATTCTTGCTTCTTCTTTGAGACTAAGCATTTCAGCTGATTCTTTCAAATCGAACCAGGTCAAAGACTCAGTAATCGCCTGTAAGGAGGTTTCATTCTTTAATGAGGCAGAAATATGCTTCTCAATACGGGTTTGCAACTCCATTTGCTGTTCACCGTTTAATTGGGTATAATAGTCAAGTACCCCCTTCTGCATATACATTCGCCACAGCCAATCCCGATCCAAAAGCTCTTTAGGCATCAGACGTCCGGCTTGTTTCACTACATCATAATATTCCTTAATTCCCTTTTTCTTCGGCAGAGGTATTCCGGGCTGTTCCGCAATATTTTGTTCCAGCAGCAACAAGGCTTTAGCCATTAACGGGGCAGCTTCATTTCCAAACCATGTTTTGCAGTAATCATTGATAACATCTTCCAGACTTGTTCTGGGCGCCCACAATAACCGCTGCCACATCCATTGGTTAAAATGGTCGTGATGACCACTTGAATGCGTGATATCACCAATACCATAGGGCATAAGATCATTAAATACCCTGAAATAATTCCGGGGCCATGCGTAGAAAGAGAGCCGGTTGTAAACCATAGTCAGAAACTGATCAGGACGTCTTTCGTAAATATCGTGACTCCAATGAGGCGGGTGATTCCCATCGCGGTCAGGTCGGGGATACATTTGAATAAAGGCATGCTGTGCATACTTCCAATGGGTTATTTCATTGTAATACAGCAGTTTTTGCTGAGGTGGCAATTGATGCAGTATCTCTTTGGGGTACAGGCTGTATGGACCATATCCGGGATAGCGGAACAGGTCCATACGATGGTTTTGCCGATGACCTGGCTGCCATGAAGCAGCATCTGATCCCGGTCCGTATCCCCATGCCCAAAGCCAGTCGCGAGGTTGTTCCTGCAAATAAGAAAAAATGGCGTTGTCATCGGCATTCTCGAATTTCTGGTTAGTAAAGTAAACCTTGGTTTCGGGATGATATTTATGAATGATTGCCGCCATTTTTTCGACGGTTTTAATAAAAGTCAGACCATATGGTTTACATTTATCGCACTCGCAACCACCGCCATCACCACCGTAGAATTTCACCAGATCGAAAGCCGGACGATCTTTAAAATAGGCATCACACAAACTCAGCATATAATCTTCTCCTTCCGGAACCGAAAGACAGACATAATTTGTTCTGCCAATCGATTCTTTAGCCTCCCATGCTTCGGGAATGGCTCCGGAAGCTGTATTTGCACCGAATGTTCCTTGTGTCATCAATCCGTACGATTTAAGAAAATCATATACCGGATCGTAGCCTGTTGAAAATATATTGGCACCTGCCAGGGCATAGTCAAGAATTACGCGTTGTGTTTCATCCTGGGACCATGGACGTGCTTTGGCCAGCTCTTTTGCGATATTGCTTTGCTGTACCTGCGTGCCTCTGATCTCAAAAGCAGGAGCTGTCCGGACTTCCATTTTTTCAGGGATATGAAGGATTCCGTTTCTGATTCTGACTTGCCGAAGCAATTCTCCCACCGCGTACAGACATCCCCTTTGATCAACACCTGCAGCTAAAACAATAGGCTTTAGGTCAATTTTCTTCAGTAAGAATCCTTCAGATCCTGGTTCCAGATCAGTAAGCGGAGGAATTTGCAAATCTTTTAGCCACAATTTAATTTCATTGTGGTTTTGGGAAATTCCAAGCAGAATGTTCAAACTGTTTGTACTTACTTTTGTTTCAGAATTTTCAATAACTATCCGAACATTGGCAACTCCTGCCTCTTTCAGCCGGGTTGCCAGAAGATTCGAAATATTCAGCTCAACTTTATCAGCATTTGCACTGTATTTTATAATAACGGAGGTATAATCACAGGCATCCGCGAATTTCGGAAATGAAAATACAGTCAGAAAAATCATGATAACCAGACTTTGCTTGTTGAGGAATAAACAGTTGTAAAAGTGGAAGCCGGTAAAGTTTGGGTTACTCATAATTAAAAGTGATGGGATTAACATTCAATGTTCAATGATTAAATGATCAATGTTCAATAATTAATGATTAATGTTTTAGGACTCCTATTGACTTTAATGGAATGACAACATGCTGCAAATATATAAAATCAAAAAAGCACTTAAGAAATAAATCTTAAGTGCTTGAATAAAAATCCGTAGCGAGAACCGGGGATGATCCGGTGACCTCTCGATTATGAATCGAACGCTCTAACCAACTGAGCTACCTCGCCATTCTTTCAAACTATCTGAGAACTTTTTAATTTGACCGGTTCGCAATACTGCGATATTGACCAAGCCACTTTGTCCTCTTGTTCGAGCCTGCAAAGATAATACCTTTCTGGTTTAAGACAACCCCTCTTTTTATTTTTTTAATTTTTTGTTCTAAAGGAATCCAAAGTATTGTTATTCCTAAATTTATATCTATTTTGCACCTGTCGTTAAGGCAAATGTTAAACACAAGGAATTAACCTGCTTTACCAATGAAACACCCATGAGTCTGCGCTTCGCAAACACGAATGAAGATGACTCAGGTGTTCCATCAGGCAATTAAAAAACAAATTATCTTCTAATGAAAGAAATAAGATTAGAATTTTTTCTCAAAACTTCACCGGCTGTTTTATTTAGCCGGATCAGCACTGCATCCGGACTTGCAGAATGGTTTGCCGACCATGTGAAAGAGGATGGCAAGATATTTACTTTCATCTGGGGACATACAGAACAGAAGGCTGAAATAACAGCAATGATCCTTAATGTTTCAATTCGTTTTCGCTGGTTAGATATGACCCCGGGTTACGAATTTGAATTCAATATCATACAAGATGAGCTCACCGGTGATGTGGCGTTGATTGTTACAGACAATATTGACGAAGACGAAGCTGAAGACACGAGTAAACTTTGGAGTTCTCAGGTAGCAAAATTGAAACAAACAATCGGATCGTAGATTAAATAACCCCAAATTCCAAAAAAGGTGTAACTTTGCCTTCGTTTCAGAAACCCATTGCATGAAGCGATTACATCTGTATATTATTAAGAGTTTTATCGGACCATTTTTTGTCACGCTTGTCATCTCCCTTTTCGTACTGTTGATGCAGTTTTTATGGGTCTACCTCGACGAGCTGGTTGGCAAAGGACTGGGATTCAGCGTCATACTTGAGTTCGTTGTTTATACGATGGCTATGCTTATGAACATGGCATTACCTCTGGCCATGCTTCTGGCATCGATTATGACTTTCGGAGATCTGGGAGAAAACAACGAATTACTTGCGATGAAGGCAGCAGGCATATCGCTTTACCGGATTATGAAACCTGTAATTATACTGAGTATTTTCCTAAGCATCGGTTCTTTTTATTTTTTCAACCAGGTTGTTCCTGTTTCGTATAAAAAACTTCTCGCGCTAATGACGAGTATCCGCCAATTGCGTCCGGAGATTATTGTCAAGGAGGGGGTTTTTTCCAACGAGATCGATAATTATTCCATTAAAGTGGGAAGGAAATCACAAAACGGAGACATGCTTTACGACATTATGATTTATGATCATACAGAAGACAAAGGCAATGTCACTGTAACCGTTGCTGATTCAGGCACGATGAAGATTACAACGGATAAAAAATACATGATTTTGAATCTTTATTCCGGCCAGACCCATTCGGAGATGCAACCCAGAGACCGTAGAAAGCTGACTTTCCCATCCAGAACGGATAAATTCAATAAGCAATCGATCTTTACGGTATTACAAGGGATGGAGTTGGAGCGCAAAGATGAAAGTTACTTCAGAAATCAAAACAGGGCACTTAATAATGCCCAGATTATCTACTTTGTTGATTCGCTTAGCAAAGAACTGGAAATCAGAAGAACAGATAATGTTTTGACACTTAGCTTTATGCCTCCGTTATCTACCAATCTTTTCAAATTGGCCCGAAAAGATACAACAGCATTACCACCAATAAAATTGGTGAAATACACCGATTTCGATTCAATCCTGGTGAAGTCATCCGCTTCTGTCAGATCGGAAATTATAAATGGGGCGCTTAATAATGCCCGGAATAATATTCGTTCATTACAGCAATCTGATGAAATGCTTACCGCCAATGTTCGAAATCTGAACCGTTTTGGGATTGAGTGGCACAAAAAATACACCTTCGCCTTTGCTTGTCTTATTTTCCTGTTTATTGGAGCTCCTTTGGGGGCAATAATCCGAAAGGGAGGAATAGGAATGCCTCTTGTAATTTCCGTGTTGCTGTTTATACTATACTGGATAATTACAACAACAGGCGAAAAAATATCGCGCGACAGCGTAACTACAATTTGGCAGGGCGTTTGGTTCTCTTCTTTTGTCTTCCTTCCTGCCGGGATTCTTCTGACCTACAAAGCAGCTAACGACTCGGTTGTTTTTAATGTAAATGTATATACTGATTTCTTCAAAAAGATACTTTCTTTTCTAAAGAAAAAAGGGAATAAAAAGCAAGTCAATTAGTAAACTATAATATAAAAATGAACGACATTCGACTAGATACCATTGAAGAGGCTGTTGAAGATCTCAGAAATGGAAAATTAATTATCGTTGTTGACGATGAAGACCGTGAAAACGAAGGCGATTTTATCGCTGCCGCTGAAAAAATAACCCCTGAAATGGTCAATTTCATGGCAACAGAAGGGCGCGGACTAATCTGTGTTGCTATTACAGAGGAGCGTTGCGAGGAACTTGAGTTGGATATGATGGTCGGAAGAAATACCTCCCTTCATGATACGCCATTTACTGTTTCAGTTGATGCTGTCGGAGAAAATATCACCACAGGAATCTCGGCTCACGACCGGGCTGCAACGATTCTTAAACTTGCTGATCCTTCCACACAGCCACACGAACTTGGGCGACCGGGACATATTTTTCCTTTACGTGCAAGAACCCGGGGTGTTCTGCGCCGGGCCGGGCATACTGAAGCAACAGTAGATCTCGCCCGCCTGGCAGGACTCGAACCAGCCGGAGTATTGGTTGAGATCATGAATCCTGATGGCACCATGGCGCGCCTTCCGGAATTATTCAAAATTGCTCAGAAATTTGGTTTAAAGCTCGTCTCAATTGCAGATCTTATCGCCTATAAATTAAATAAAGAAAGTCTGATCGAAAGAGGAGAAGAGGTGCAATTACCTACCGATCACGGCAATTTCAGATTAATCCCTTTTCTTCAGAAATCAAATGGTGTTGAGCATATTGCATTGATAAAGGGTTCATGGGAATTGGATGAAACAGTGCTCGTCAGGGTTCACTCTTCGTGTGCAACAGGTGATATTTTCGGATCTTTGCGTTGCGAATGCGGAGATCAGCTCCACAAAGCAATGGATCTTATTGAAGCAGAAGGGAAAGGAGTTATTGTCTATATTCAGCAGGAAGGCCGGGGAATCGGTCTGATGAATAAGATTAAAGCCTATAAACTTCAGGAACAGGGAATCGATACTGTTGATGCGAATATCCATCTTGGATTCGATCCCGACGAACGTGACTACGGCGTTGGTGCGCAAATTTTATGCAGTCTGGGCATCCGGAATATGCGGCTTTTAACCAATAATCCTGTAAAAAGGGTCGGACTGGAAGGATATGGACTAAAAGTTATTGAGTCGATTCCGATAGTCATTAAATCTAATCCGTTCAACGAGGTTTACATGAAAACCAAACGCGACAGAATGGGGCATTCCTTGTAATGAATTAGGAATTAGGAATTAAGAATTAATGTCGTTTAGTTAAGCTTAAAACGGTATTTTAGTCCCTAAAAGGGGCTCCGTCAGCTGACGGAAGGAATTAAGTCCGCCAACTGGCGGAAGGAACTGGAAGATTTTAAAACGGAGCTAAAATGCCTGATAATATTGAATACAAAAGCGAATACGCTAACGAGCCCCAGGAAGGTATTGATTATCATCTATCTAAAGAGGGCTACAGAATCATGACCGAAAGCTTTCTGAAAAACAGAGGCTATTGTTGTGGTAATGGCTGTAAAAATTGTCCATATTTTCCCAAGGCTACAAAAGGAAACACAAACCTGCGATGAACGGAAAGAAGCTAAAGATTGTCTTTATGGGGACACCTGAATTTGCGGTAGAAAGTTTAAAGTCCCTAATTGAAAATAGTTATAATGTTGTTGGCGTTGTCACTGCTCCTGATCGTCCGTCGGGCCGTGGCCAGCAGATTCATCAATCGGATGTTAAAAAATTTGCAATTAGTCGCGGATTACCCGTTTTACAGCCCGAAAAGCTGAAAGATGAATCATTCCTTCGGGAACTAAGCTCGCTAAATCCTGACTTACAAATAGTTGTGGCCTTTCGAATGCTGCCGGAAGTGGTCTGGAAAATGCCACCGATGGGAACATTTAACCTTCATGGATCGCTCCTCCCCCATTACCGGGGAGCTGCTCCTCTGAATTGGGCCATCATTAACGGCGATCAGGAGACCGGAGTGACCACCTTTCTTCTAAAACAAGAAATTGACACCGGAAATATTTTGTTTCAGGAGAAAGTCCCGATCGGAATTGAGGAAACAATTGGCGAGCTGCACGACAAACTAATGGTAGTCGGCGCAAAACTTGTTCTCAAAACTGTTGATGCTTTGGCCGATGGCAAAGTTATACCCTATCCGCAAAGCGCTACGGCAGTTAATCCTGAGCGATTGCATGCTCCTAAGATTTATAAAGAAAATTGTAAAATAGACTGGACAAAATCAACAGTTGCAATAAATAATCTCATCAGAGGCCTCAGTCCATATCCTGCTGCCTGGACAAACCTTCATAGATCAGGAACTGAAACAGGAGTAAAAATATTCAAAGCCATCACCGAACAGGTGAGTCATCAATATCAACCTGGAAAAATAGTCAGTGACAACAAAAAATATCTTAAAATTGCATGCGCCGATGGGTTTTTGAATATCCAGGACTTGCAGCTTGCGGGTAAAAAACGGATGGAAACAGCTGCTTTTCTGCGTGGATTCCCTGATGCAGAAAGCTATTCCGGTTAAGCAGGAAGATGATCTCCGCCAGCGTTCGACTGAGCTCACGCCGAAGTCTGGCGGATCAATGATCAATCAGAGACATTTTCAAATTGTTGAATTGTTAAATCGTCGAATTCTCCTTTTATCTCTTTACTTTTTTTCTTAACGAGATTTGTTGTCCTTCTTTAAGTTCTGAATCTCTTGTCATCCTGTTTTTTCTGTAAAGCGCATTCACCCGTATGCCGTACCACTGAGCTACTGACCGAAGCGATTCCCCGGGCTTAAGGGTATGGAAATTATTTCCCCGTGGTGCACTTCCCCGTTTTCGCTGGAGATATACTACTGAACCTGCCTGTGGTCGCTCACCCTGTTCTGCATCATTGTATTTATAAATTTCCCACTCTTTAAGTAAAAATTCAGCTGCGATCTGTTCATAATTATCACCTTCTTTTGCAAAAAATGCTTTACGTCCATTCCTTTTCTCTACATTTCTGGACTGATATGGGTTGATTGCATGATCAGCCCCCCAAAAACCTCCACCTTTTTTCGAAGGTTTCAAATTCCTTGCGAAACCTTCGGGTTTATATGTGCCGGTACTGTTGTAATAATCATCCAATTTATAGAGCTGAAATTCATCTATGATCTTTAGTAATCGCTCAGGATATTGCGGGTCTGTTGCATAACCTGCTTTTTTTAATCCATAAGCCCATTTTTTATAATCTTTAATCTGGTAATCAAACAGAAACTGATAGCGCATCCCTCCGGTTAAAAATCTGGAATGATCCCGGTAGGATTCAAGCGCATTGCCATATTTTCTAAAACACTCATCGCGCGAGTCATCATCCTGCTTCATTGAAGGACCGGTCCATGAATTATTGCAT
>CAYHDA010000013.1:0-32062 GCA_964355145.1 uncultured Mariniphaga sp. | reverse complement strand
ATGAACTGGCCAAGGTGGACAATATTATTTTATTTATCGATGAGATTCATACCATAGTGGGTGCCGGTGGTGCAACCGGATCGCTGGATGCCGCAAATATGCTTAAACCAGCACTTTCACGTGGTGATATTCAGTGTATTGGAGCAACAACACTTGACGAATACCGTCAGCATATCGAAAAGGACGGTGCTCTTGAACGCCGTTTTCAAAAAGTGATGGTTGAACCAACATCCGTTGAAGAGACCATCGAAATTTTGCACAATATTAAGGAGAGGTATGAAGATCATCACAATGTGACTTATACTGACGAAGCTATTGAAGCTTGTGTCAGGCTTACTACCAGATATATCTCTGATCGTCATCTGCCCGATAAAGCGATTGATGCCCTGGATGAAGCTGGTTCAAGAGTTCATATCACCAATATTACTGTTCCTGAACGGATCATCAAACTTGAGGAGCGGATTGAAGAAGCTCGTAACGAGAAGATTCAGGCTGTAAAAAGTCAAAACTTCGAATTAGCCGCGAGTTTTCGCGATCAGGAGAAAAATCTCATGACCTCCCTGGAAAAGGAAAAGGAGATTTGGGAAAAGGAATTGGAGAATCATCGTGAAATTGTTGGTGAAGAACAAGTTGCTGATATTGTGGCTATGATGTCGGGTATTCCGGTACAGCGAATAGCTCAGGCAGAAGGTAAACGATTGCAGAACATGTTCAATGACATGAAATTAAATATCATTGGTCAGGATGATGCAGTTCTCAAAATTACCAAAGCTATTCAGCGCAACCGCGCCGGTTTGAAGGATCCCAACAAACCCATTGGATCGTTTATTTTCCTTGGGCCAACCGGTGTTGGAAAGACCCAGTTAGCTAAAGTTCTGGCCAAATATCTGTTTGACACTTCTGATGCGCTGATCCGTGTCGATATGAGCGAATACATGGAGAAATTCTCTGTTTCGAGGCTCGTCGGAGCTCCTCCCGGATATGTAGGATACGAAGAGGGCGGCCAGCTGACCGAAAAGGTTCGCCGAAAACCTTATGCAGTTATTCTGCTCGATGAAATTGAAAAAGCCCATCCCGATGTGTTCAATATCCTTCTTCAGGTAATGGACGAAGGGCGTTTGACTGATAGTCTTGGTCGTAAAATTGATTTCCGCAATACGATAGTTATCATGACTTCCAATATAGGAACAAGACAATTAAAGGACTTTGGTCAGGGAGTTGGTTTTTCAACGCGAAAAACGGCTGAAGATGAAAATGAACATGCTAAATTCGTAATACAGAAGGCTTTAAAACGTGCTTTTGCCCCCGAATTTTTAAATCGCGTTGATGATGTAGTGATCTTTAATCCGCTTGAAAGAAGTCATATTGAACAAATAATTGATATTGAGCTTCAAGGATTGTATGAACGTGTCGAGACTTTGAAATACAAACTTGATATTACAGGAGCTGCAAAACATTTTATTGCGGATAAAGGATTTGATCCTCAGTTTGGAGCAAGGCCGTTAAAAAGGGCAATTCAAAAATACCTTGAAGATGAGATGGCAGAAACAATTATCGGCAATGTGATAAATGAAGGCGATACGATCACAATTGATCTGGATGAAACCAAAGAAAAGATCGTTGTCAGGATAATTCCTCAGGAAGTTCCTTTAATCAAACAAGAAAAAAGCGACGAATAGTCGCTTTTTTCTTGACGTAATATCACTGATTAATTAACAATTGAAGATAATTCATAATTGATAATTCATAATTGATAATTCATAATTGATAATTCATAATTGATTAACTATCGCTTCTCCCCTATTTTTGCCTCTTCCCAATAAACGTCCATCTCGGCAAGGCTCATTTGGTGGAGCGATTTACCTTTTAACAGCGTTTGATCTTCGAGATGATTAAATCGTCGGATAAACTTTTGATTTGTACGCTCTAAAGCACTTTCAGGATCAATTTCGTACAATCTGGCCACATTGACAATGGAAAAAATCAGATCACCTAATTCATGCTCCATATTCTTTTGATTTTCAGCCTTAATCTCAAATTCAAATTCGCTAAGTTCCTCCTTGACTTTGTCCCAGACCTGTTCTTTATGCTCCCAGTCGAATCCCACTCCCCTCACCTTTTCCTGAATTCTGTTGGCCTTCACAAGTGCCGGCAGCGCATCGGGTACTCCATCCAGAACACGCCGCCCTCTGTCCTTTTCTTTTAATTTCAATGCTTCCCAATTCTCTTCAACCTCTCTGGCATTACTCACTGAAATCTCGCCAAAAACATGAGGATGACGATATATTAACTTATCAATGAGATTATTAATGATATCTCCGATATCGAAATTATTTAATTCTGAACCGATTTTAGCGTAAAAAACAACATGGAGCAACAAGTCTCCAATCTCCTTTTTTACTTCATCCGGATTATCACGAAGGATTGCATCACCAAGTTCGTAAACTTCCTCAATGGTAAGTTTGCGCAGCGATTCGAACGTTTGTTTTCTATCCCACGGACATTTTTCACGTAATTCGTCCATGATGTCCAACAGTCTTTCAAAGGATGCAATTTGTTCTTTTCTCGTTTTCACTCTTTATCCGTTTTTATTTCGACGAAGGTAAGCAAATGCTTCAATTTCGAAATGCCAATCCCGAAAAAAGTGTTTATTTTGTAACACCTAAAAAGGCGAATATGATCGAGCATAGTTTTGAACTGGAAGGGATCGAACCCATAGAATTTTATGGCGTGAGAAGCGCTAAGATGGAATTGATCAAATCGTATTGTCCTAAAATTATGGTTGTTGCCCGTGGTAACCTTATTAAGGTGAAGGGCGAAGAACTGGAAGTCAGTGATTTTATTCGTAAATTTCAGCTCATTATAGAACACTATTACCATTTTAATGCCCTTTCGGATGAGACGATTCATCAAATTATGACAGATGATATCAACTCGATAGGCCAGAGTATTCAAAATGCCAGTGACGTTTTGCTTTTCAGTAATACCGGTAAGCCGATTCGTCCACGAACTGCCAATCAACAAAAACTTGTAGACGGATGTAAAGATAATGATCTTGTATTTGCGATCGGACCTGCAGGAACAGGCAAAACTTATGTTGCCATTGCTATGGCAATCAGTGCATTAAAAAACAAACAGATTAAACGGATCATTGTTAGCCGCCCGGCAGTAGAAGCCGGAGAAAACCTGGGTTTTTTACCCGGTGATCTGAAGGAAAAAATAGATCCTTACCTTCAGCCCATTTACGATGCCTTACTCGACATGATCCCTCCTAAAAAACTGGAGGAATATTTAAAAGAGGGTATTATTCAGATTGCTCCGCTCGCTTTTATGCGTGGAAGGACCTTAAGCAATGCATTTGTTATTCTTGATGAAGCCCAAAATACGACAATTCCACAACTGAAAATGTTTTTAACCCGTATGGGATTGAATACCAAGTATATAATTACAGGTGATATTACCCAGATCGATTTACCGAGAAAACAACATTCCGGCTTGATTCTGGCTTTGAAAATTTTGAAAGGCGTAGAAGGAATATCTACTATTCATTTCGATAAAACTGATATAGTACGGCATAAACTGGTCCGGGAGATTGTCGACGCCTACGACCGATACAATATACTCCACAACGAAGATTATTAATTATTTATAAAATACTGATTATATGAGCGATGCAATTATTTCTACCGATTTTTCCTTCCCTGGCCAGAAAAGCTTTTACAAGGGAAAAGTAAGGGACGTTTACAACATTAACAATGACTATCTTGTAATGGTTGTTTCGGACAGAATCTCAGCCTTTGATGTTGTTTTACCTAAAGGAATTCCTTTTAAAGGTCAGGTATTAAATCAGATAGCGGCAAAATTTCTGGATGCTACGGCAGATATTGTTCCTAACTGGAAAATAGCCACTCCTGATCCGATGGTTACCGTTGGTCATTTGTGTGAACCTTTTAAAGTAGAAATGGTGATCAGAGGCTACCTCACGGGGCACGCTTGGCGCCAGTACCGTGCCGGAATAAGAAAGTTATGTGGCATTTCAATGCCTGATGGCATGAAAGAGAGTCAGGCTTTTCCCGAACCGATCATTACTCCAACCACCAAGGCTGCTGAAGGACACGATGAAGATATTTCACGCGAAGATATTATTAAACAGGGACTTGTGTCTGCCGAAGAGTATGCCAAGCTTGAAGAATATACCTATTCGCTTTTCCGCAGGGGCACACTTATGGCTGCAGAAAAAGGATTAATTCTCGTGGACACCAAATATGAATTTGGGAAAAAGGGTGATCAGATTTACCTGATCGATGAAATTCACACGCCTGATTCATCTCGCTATTTTTATGCCGAAGGGTACGAAGATCGTTTGGCCAGAGGAGAAAATCAGAAACAATTGTCGAAAGAATTTGTCAGGCAGTGGTTGATTGAAAATGGCTTTCAGGGCCTGGAAGGACAAAATGTTCCTGAAATGAGTGATGATCTTGTTAATCAGATCTCTGAACGGTATATTGAACTTTTTGAAAATATCACAGGAGATCGGTTTATCAGGGGAGATGTGGAAAATGCCGGGCTGCGGATAAAAAATAATATTGATCAATTCATAATTCATAATTCATAAATCATAATTCATAATTATGGGTGTATCCAGATTATTTCTGATTATGACGCTAATGTTGGTATGTGCTATTGCAACGGCACAGCACGCAGGTAAAATCGATAAATCTACATTACTAGCTAAAGATCAGACTGTTCCTGTTTTTAAGTTTGAAATATCAAAAGGGAAAATAATCTCATTTAACGATTTTAAAGGAAAATTAGTGCTGATTAATTTCTTCGCAACATGGTGCGCACCATGCCGGAGAGAATTACCATTAATTCAGGAACAAATTTGGAATAAGCATAAAGATAATCCAAAATTTGCCATGCTAACTTTTGGACGTGAGCATTCATGGGACGAGGTTCTTAAATTTGCTAAAGATCAGCAGTTTTCATTTCCTGTTCTGCCGGATCCTAAACGTAAAGTTTATGGTTTATTTGCTTCAGAAGCTATACCCAGAAGCTTTTTAATTGATGAGAGCGGAAAGATAATTTACCTGTCTACCGGATTTGAAGAGCCTCACTTCAATGAGCTTAAAGAGCTGATAGATAATAAAATGAGATAGTTTATACAAATTTATTATTTAAATATTTTGATAATTAAGAGGGCGATAAATCATCAGATTATCGCCCTCTTAATATTGTTTAATTCTATGTGTTTGATTCAAGGATGAGTTTAAAACTCATCTCTTCAACTCTATTCCTGAATGTCTTCGTTTACTGATTCAGCATCAGGGGCTGGTTCCGCCGTTGTTTCATCTTCAAAAATCAATAATCCCTTTTCATTCAGTAGATTATACCACGAAATTACTTTTTTAACATCAGAACCATAAACGCGCTCTTTATCATATTCTGGTAATATTTCTGCGAAATATTTTTTGAGTTCTTCCGGCGAAGATTTGACGCTGATGGCCAGGCCGCCATTTTCCTTGTCGAAAATCTTGCGTAATACTTTCTTCAATGGCATATCTTCCTGTAAAGTATAAATTGCAATATCTTCCAGTGTACTCATTTTTGCATCAGCATAGGCAGTTGATTTTTTGCCTGTCACGAGCGATTCGATCACTACGTTGTTTTTGCCTTCTGATATTACTTTATAAAGTCCGGGTTGCCCGGCTATGGCTAAAATTCCTTTCAACATATTCTGTTCTTTATTTTATTTTGCTTGGCGAAGATAGTAATATTTCCTCCTTCGGCAAATTATTGGATAAGGCTGAATTAAAAGTAAAAAACACTATTGAACCAGCGCCTGACTGAGATACTATAAATTGAATTGATGGATGAATCCAATTCGAAGCCATCGGCCGGGCTGTCGGATATTTCCGAAATCGTAATATGCTGTATTAGATACATTTGAGGCTTCGGTGTAAATAGTCGTTCCCTTTTTATGCCAGTATATCCGGCTATCAATTAGTAAAAAAGGCTTGTATTTAACCTCATTTCCGTATTTCGAACCTTCCCAATTCGTATAAGTTCCATTTCTGTCCTGATACGAAATTGCCCAGTTAATCCCCACATTTTTTACAATTTCATGCGAAATTCCCAGATTTATCTTGTTCTTCAGGAAATCGAGAACATATTTTGATGCGTAAATCCCTGATTGTTTATCTTGTGTCAGCCATGCCCATGAGAGTTCGACAGATTTGATAAATGTTTTTTTATCAAAGAGTTTTTCGGGAATTATTTTTGCTGCAAATTCGAGTCCGTCTGTGTTTAACTTCGTGATATTCTGGGCATGCCATATATTTTCATCCGGCTTTTTAACCCAGTCGATCATGTTTTTTCCGCTTCGGTGAAAATAAGAAAAATGCCCCTCTACTCCTTTTAAATGATATTTCAGGCCTGATTCATAGGCAACTGCTTTTTCAGGAAGCAGCATGGAGTTGCCAATATTTGTCGCACTGGAGTAATACAGATCTGTAAAAGTTGGCATGCGCAGCGATGAATTAATTGAAATATAATACTTTACCGCGTTTGAGAGGCTGTAGCTTAAGTCGATTCCCGGATAAAAGTTCCATCCTGTTGTTAAATGCGAATTCCAGTTAGCCATAAGTCCGGCTGACAACGAAAACTTTTGCAGGTACAAGGAGTGCTCTGCAAATAAACTGAAATTGTTACGGGCATCTGATTTTGTAAAATTTATTCCAGCTTCGCCAGGAACAGGTATAGGTTTATCCAATGGTTTCCCAAGTACAGTACTCCAGATATTCTCGCTTCTAAAATCGGCACCAAAGGCTGTTTTTCCCCAGGGAGAGGCAAACCATGCATTTAAATTGGTTCCATATACATCCGTAAGATGGTAATTATGAGTTTTATACCATGATGGAATCAAGTCTGGAAACCTGAAAAGTTCGAAACGATCCTGATTTCTTCGCCAATAGATAGAAGGTGTGAAATGAAGCTGTCCGGCTGTCTCTAATTTAAGGGAGGCAAATGTGGTTTTTACTCGTTCGAATTGGTCAGGATAGGCTGGTGTATAAAAACTGTTTGCGCCAAAGCTTCTGTCAGTATGTCCGAATTGCCCATCAAACGCTCCCGCTTTTGTAGTAAGTTTTCCCTGATAAAAGGCATCAGCAATACGGAAATCGGTATTTTTTGTGTATCCGTCGGAACTGCGGCGATCTATCGAAATGAAATTTGTGATCTTTCCTGAAACGATTGTTCCGGATAAACCAGCATCAAAATAGCCATTCCCGCCTCCGGTTGTACGGACTTTAAGATTTGAATGGTCAGATGTGCCTGTAATGATGTTGATTGCGCCACTGAAGGCATTAGGTCCGTAAATTCGTGCAGCAGGACCTTCAAGGATTTCAATGCGCTCTATGGCATCGAAACTAACCGGAAGATTGAGTGAGTGGTGACCGGTTTGGGGATCATTGATGTTGATTCCGTTAAGAAGAATGAGTACCTGGTCGAATGAACCTCCGCGGATACTGATGTCGGCTTGTACTCCAAGATTTCCACGTTGCCTGACATCGGCATTTAATGCATACCTGAGTAAGTCTTGGAGACTCTGAACAGGTGCTGACTGAATTTCTTCCTTCCCGATTACTTTGACGATGCGGGCAACCTGCGAGAAGGCCACAGGAGCACGCTGTGCGCTGACCACAACAGCTTCAATTTCAATGTTTTTCATTGAATTGATCGTGTCGTGTGAGACAATCAGATTACTGCTTTCAGCACTTGACGGAAGAGCGAACAATAAATAAGAGGTGCTTAAGTATCCTATTCGCACGATTTTGTGCATGCTTTGGAATATTGAATATCCCTTTCTTCCAAATTTTCTGAAAGTAGTTACCTGAATCGCCCGGCGCACCAGACAATTTTGATTCATAAATATTTATTTTTAAATTTAACTGCGCAAAGTTATCTAAACATTTTATTTTATAGTTTTGATGAGTTATTATTACGATGATTAATAACACAACAACCGGCTGCAAAAACAAATTTATCCAAACATATCCGTTTTATCTAAAAATTAAAAATGAAAACTAATCGCAGGGATTTTGTAAAAATGGGAACTGTCGCCGGAATTGGGCTCGCCGGCGTGGGTTTGACAAACAGTGAAGCATTTGGTCAGAAAATTGACAAAAGCAAATCACCGGTCAAACATGATTCAAATATCGTAAGGGTTGGATACATTGGCGTAGGTGGTCGTGGAAGTGGTCATGTTCATGATTCAATTACTGTTGGTGGCATTGAAGTTGTCGCAATATGTGATATCAGTCAGGGAGCGATTGACAGGGTTCAAAAGATGGTGATAAAAAATGGCATGAAAGCTCCGAAAGCATACACGGGCAGTGACCATGCCTATGAGGATATGCTTAAAAATGAGCAACTTGATGCTGTAATAATTGCTACTCCATGGGAATGGCATGTTCCAATGGCTGTTGCTTCAATGAGAGCAGGAGTACCTTATACCGGTGTTGAAGTATCGGCCGCCAATACTCTTGAGGAGTGCTGGGACTTGGTGAATGCTCATGAACAGACCGGGAATCAGGTTATGATTATGGAAAATGTTTGCTACAGACGGGATGTTATGGCAATCCTCAACATGGTGCGCACCAATCTGTTTGGAGAGCTGATCCATTGTCGGTGTGGTTACGAACACGATCTTCGAAGTGTTAAGTTTCAATTGGACCGTGACAGTCTTAAGATTGGTAAAGATGCTGATTCAGAGGCAAGATGGCGCGGTCTGCATGCGGTGAGACGCAACGGTGACCTCTACCCTACTCATGGACTCGGTCCAATTGGCGTTTATCTTGATATTAACAGAGGAAACAGGTTTTTAACCATTGCTTCAATGGCCACAAAATCAAGGGGATTGAGTAAATTTGTTGATGATCATGCCGATAAAGATCATCCATATCATCAATTAAATTTCAATTTAGGAGATATTGTCACATCGATGATTAAATGTGCCAACGGAGAAACAATTATTGTAACTCATGACACGAATCTGCCACGACCTTATTCGCTTGGATTCCGTGTCCAGGGAACCAATGGCCTCTGGAAAGGCGAAGGTGGCGGTGAGTGGATGGATGCCGGTGAGCAGATTTATGTAGAAGGGAAAAGCAAACCTCATGTATGGGATAAAGCTGCTGAATGGTTAACGAAATACGATCATCAATACTGGCGTGACAAGGGTGAAATGGCCACCGGCTCAGGACACGGAGGTATGGACTTTATTATGCTTAACGATTTCTTTGATGTTGTCCGCAATAAAAAGCCGGTTCCGTTGGATGCCTATGATGCTGCTGCCTGGAGCGCTGTATCAGCATTATCGGAGATGTCGGTTGCCAGAGGCGGCGCTCTCGTTGATTTTCCGGATTTTACACGTGGTCAGTGGATTAAACGTAAGCCCGGCTTTGCCCGCGATGCACAGTTCCCCATTGCTCCGGAACGCGATTTTATCAATAATCTGTTCTAAGCCAGGTTCTGAAAATAAGCCTTAATCAATTGACAATAAAAAATGCCACAGAAAACTGTGGCATTTTTTATTGTAGCAACTTAATATTCAGTTTGCTAATTCCTTCTGCCACTCATAAATATCATAATATAATATAGCAGTGTGGCCAGTGAACCTAAAGCGGCTACAATATAGGTATAGCCTGCCCACTTTAAAGCATCTTCAGCTTTCATCTGCGTTTGAGAATTCGTTACACCTGATGTCCGGATCCATGCCAATGCACGATGACTGGCGTTAATCTCCACAGGCAATGTAATAAAACTAAATAAAGTTGTCAATGCAAAAAGAACAATGCCGGCAAGCAAAATAGCAGGAAATGTGTTAACCAGCAGAATACCTGCCAATATAATCCACTGCATCCACTGTGAGGCGAAACTTACAACAGGAACCAGACCGGACCGCAGTCCAAGCCATTGATAAGCTGCTGCATGTTGCAGGGCATGACCACATTCATGGGCAGCAACCGCCGCCGCCGCTACGTTTCTTCCAAGGTATACATCTTCGCTCAGATTGATTGTTCTATTTGCCGGATCGTAATGATCCGTCAATTTTCCCTCTACTGATTCAATGGAAACGCCCTTAATCCCAAAATCCTGTAACATCTTCTGCGCTACATCTTTTCCTGACATTCCATTTGAAGTCGCAATTTCTGAATACTCTTTAAAACGGCGCTTCAACTGATTGCTGATCAACCAGCTTGCAAGGGCAAATACAATAAATATTATCCAACTTCCTATCATAGCTCAACTATTTTAAATTTCACAAATAACAACGATCAACTAACAAATTTGCTGCCAAAAAAGATCAAACTGCAAAATTGGCAGAAGAGAAATTCAGAAAATAGTCATTAATGGATGGATTTAGCGTTTTGTGAATTGAAATTTCCACCGGAAACACCTCCTGAAACAATGAATTTCATCGCTTCCGAAGGAGGTATTGAAAGTGGCTTTATGCTTGTTTCCGGAACAAAATAAATTTCACCTGAAAATCCATAGGAGAAAGGACAATAAACGGTTATTATTTCATTTCCTTCAATATTTAATGGAGTATCCTGAGTGATAAAACCAATCTTCCATAAATTATTTTCCTTGTTAATCAAAATTAACACAGGCCGGTGAAATTTTCGCTCCTTTCCAATAAAGGCTGAAATCAGATCGTTGATTGAAGAGTAAATCAGTTTTAAAAAAGGTGTTTTTGTAAGAATCCGGTTGATAATCTTCTTGATTGGTCTGGCCAGAATAGTCTCTCCTGCCATTCCCAGCAGTACAAGAAAAACAAAAATAATGAGGATTCCCAAACCGGGAGTCTTGACATTAAAGTGTTCAATAAGATAAGCAGACAGTAACCCATCAGTTAACATAAAAATTCTATAGACTATATAACCAGTTAATCCTAAAGGAGTTACTAGCAAAAGTCCCTGAATAAAATAAGTGGCCAATTTCTTCATACAGACAACAAGTTGTTATATCCGCGAAGATACGAAAAACTTGTCAGGGCTGACGATATTGCTGCAGTATCTAAAAGGATTGTTCAGAGGATTTTAATCATTGTCAATAACATTTTGAAGGGCGTAACCGATTCTACCGCGTGGACGATTCCTGCGGGTAAAATAATGCAGTCTCCCTCACGCATTGTGTTTTTTTCTTCCCCGATTGAGAAAACACAAATACCGTCAACTACCTGAACTAATGCATCGAACGGGGCAATATGGGGACTCAGACCTTGTCCTTTATCAAAAGCGAAAAGGGTAATTGTCCCGGATGCCTTTTTTATAATGGTTTTACTGACTACAGCGTTCTCTGAATACGCAATATGATCCGCCAATCTGAATAATGAAGCAGTTTCCATAGGAATAAATTAAGATAATGTTGTTTTAAAAAAAATAGATAAAGGAATTAAACCCATTCTTCGCTGAGAATTTCCCCTTTAATACTTACTGTAATTGCCTTCACCGGGACTTTTCTGCCTGCTCGTGAAGAAGCTATTTCAACCAGTTGAAGTAATCCGCCACAGCATGGTACTTCCATGATTATTACAGTGATGGTATTCACTTTTGCCTGATCAATAAGAGTAATCAACTTTTGTAAATAGATCTCTTTCCCTTGATCAAGTTTTGGACAAGCAATGACCAATGTTTTGTTTTTCAGCCAGTTTTGATGAAAATCACCCATTGCAAATGCACTGCAGTCGGCGGCTACCAACAAATCAGAGGAGACAAAATGCGATGCACCCGGATTGATCAGGTGAAGCTGAAGCGGCCATTGGCGCAAATTTGATTGTATTGACCCATTCTTCTGAGGTTCAGCCATTCGGAATTCTGCAGGATCGAAAACTACTGTTTTTGAACCCGGACATCCGCCGTTACATCCAGCCTCTTCATTCGGATTATTCTGCTGATGAACAGCATTTTTTACATCATTTACCATAAAATTAAGTTTTGATTCGTTTGCAATCAGATACGCCATCCCTTGTTTGACAAATACTGTTTCATTATGCTCACGCAGATGTCGCAGATGGGCAACGACCGTGTTAAATCCTTTTGTAACCATGATTTCCATTACCTGAACTTCATCATAAGGCTCGGCTTCACGACTTTCGATTGTAATAGCACCCTCCGGACAATGGCCGATACAAGCCCCAAGTCCGTCGCACATTAAATCACTAACAAGCCGAACTTTACCATCTATTATTTGAAGCGCTCCTTCATGACAATTAGGAACACAAAGTCCACAGCCATTACATTTGTCATCATCAATTTTTATAATATCCCGTTTCATTTCATTTGTATTAAATAAATATTCCCGCACCAAACCAAAAGGGTTATTCTTCGGATCAATATCCTGCAGAACTCTTTCACGACAAAAATAGAGTGATTAGCCTGGTAAGAGTGTAACATGTGTTACACTCTTGTTATATTTGCAAAAAAAAATGTTTGAGGTATTAAAATCATCGTCTTTATTCCGGGGCTTGGAAATCGAAGAGATTAATTCATTAATAAATAGCACCTTACATCAGATCAAGGGTTTCTCGAATAAGGAAGTGCTGGCCTATTCGGGCGAAAGCGTTGAAAAAGCGATGATCTTGTTTGAAGGCAAGCTTCAAGGTGAGATGGTCGATTTTGCTGGAAACAGTCTTAAAATTGAAGAAATTGAACCGCCTCAAATGGTAGCCGCGGCATTTCTCTATGGTCCGCAAAGTGTTTTTCCTGTTAATTTGTCAGCACTTTCAGATGGTAAGATGCTGGTAATTTACAAAAAAGATTTTACTCAACTTTTGTCATCTGATCAGCGGGTTTTAAATAATTATCTCAATATTGTCTCTGGAAAAGCTCAGTTTTTATCCAAAAAAATAACTTTTTTGAGTTTTAAAACAATTAAAGAGAAGCTAGCCTATTATTTGCTGCAACATTTAAAAAAGGGTTTTCTGATCGTTCATATGGATCAAAGTCAAAAAGGACTGGCGGAACTTCTTGGCGTGGCACGTCCCTCCCTCGCCCGAACTATCAGCGAAATGGAAGCCGATCAGATCATCCTCTGGGAAAGAAATCAGGTGAGCATTCTCAATCTTAAATCTCTTCAATCAATACTTGGCAAATGATCACTGGAGATACTGATAATAAGGATTATATAGAAAAAATGAATATTTGGGGGGAACAGAAAAAGCCCTATATTTTTATCATTGATTTCGAAATAAACCAGCCATTGGTATTGCCATTGAACGAGGCTGCTGAAAACGGGCTCTATTATTCCTTTGACAATCTTAATAATATTGATTTTCCTGATGTTCAAAAACGGAAATTTTCCTTCAAAAAATATCCGGTAAGCTTCCCTGTCTATAAAGAATCATTTGACAAGGTAATGACCCAGATAAAATTGGGAAACTCATTTCTCACAAACCTCACTTTCCCAACAGATATCGCAACTGATTTAACACTGCCTGAACTATTTTCCCGCAGCGAAGCCCCTTTTAAATTGTTGTTTAAAGATTCATTCGTTGTTTTTTCGCCTGAGCTCTTTGTCATGATCTGTGAGGGTAAAATTTCGTCATATCCTATGAAAGGAACTATTGATGCCTCAATACCTGATGCCGAAAATATTATTTTGAATGACCCTAAAGAAACTGCTGAACATCATACCATTGTTGATATGATCAGAAGTGATCTGTCGTTGGTTGCCACAAATGTAAAAGTTGAAAAATTCAGGTTTCTTAACGCTATAAAAACACAGGATAAAACTTTACTTCAGGTAAGCTCCGAAGTAACCGGAGAACTTCCTGTGGATTATCGTAATCACCTGGGAGATATTCTCTCTAAATTACTTCCAGCCGGATCGATTTGTGGTGCGCCCAAGAAAAAAACACTCGAAATAATCAGTAATTCAGAGATATACAAGAGAGGATACTATACCGGTGTATTTGGAATATTTGATGGAACTGATTTAAAATCTGCAGTTATGATCAGATTTATTGAAAAGCTGAATGATAAATTAATTTTTAAAAGCGGAGGAGGAATTACTTTTTCCAGCGATCCTGAGAAGGAATACCTTGAACTAACTGACAAAGTGTATGTGCCGATTCATTGAGACAATATGTTTTGAAAAAGGGAATTTTCAGCGGATAGAACTCCATAATGAGCGTTTTAACCTCACCCGCAAACATTTTTTTGGTATGCAAGATGGTCTTCGCCTTGAATTGTTGCTTTCGATACCTGAACATTTAATGGGGCAAACGGTAAAATGCACCGTCACGTATGGATCAGAAATCGAAAATATCGAATATGCCGCATATCATATCCGGACTGTTAAATCGCTTCTGTTAATCAATGATGATACAATTGATTATGCTTTTAAATATTACGATCGGACAAGAATAACCACATTATATCATAAAAAAAGTCAATGTGATGATATATTGATAGTTAAAAACGGATTAATTACAGATACCTCCTATGCGAACATTGTTTTTCTTAAAGATAAACAATGGTATTCGCCACAAAATCCTCTGCTTGGAGGAACCCGTCTTAGCAGTTATTTGCTGACAGGCCAGGTCTCCCCTGCCCTTCTCCATCCCGATGACCTGAAGTTGTTTTCAGAAGCCCGAATCATCAATGCTATGATTTCTATTGAAAACGCTCCGGTTATTGCAATCGAAAATATCAATTGGTAAAACTCTTTTGTATTAATTATTCGCACATTTATGATAAGATTCTTTTTATCAGATCTGTCATTATTTAGAATGTTTATAAATAACGCAATGTTCAATCATTTCCACTTTTTAGTCAAACATTCGTATTTGCGATCTGTTTACTGATAATGTGACTGATTTTACAAGGACCGATACCATCGTTTCTTAAAATTCATCTTTTCCAAACAAAATAAAAATAAAATAATGAAGGGGAGAAAAACGATCCGAATTTCTTTAATACTCTTGTTCAATTTATCATTTATGGCACTCATACAGATCCGATGCCGGCACGATGGGCTTAATGCGGCAAGTCTGGAGACAGTTTGTTACCAACGAGATGTTGCACCTATATTTTTAAATAGCTGCGGAACAACTGGTTGTCATTCCAGTGGCGAAGGAGAATCCGGACTTGATTTCACAAATTACACTTCGGTAATGAAATCTATAAATCCCTTTAACGCACAGAAAAGCAAGGCTTATCAGGCGATAACAGGAAAAGCATTTGTGCCGTTGATGCCTCCCGGCGGGGCATTATCAGAAAATGAAAGAATTTTAATCAGAGTTTGGATTGATCAGGGAGCAAAAAATACAACTTGCACAACATCAGGATCGGTGATTGCACCTTTAAAATCAATTGGAGAACCGGTTTGCTTTCAGCGTGATCTTCTGCCGGTACTAATGTCCTCATGCGGAACAACGGGCTGTCATGATCAGACTACCCGAAGTGAAGGATATAATATCACAAGTTATGCGTCAGTAATGAGTAATCTGGTGAAAGCCGGATCACCAACTACGAGTAAACTTTACACCGTTATAAAAAATAACAGTATGCCTCCGGGTTCTTATGCAAAGCTAACGCAGGCTGTTAAAGACAGCATTTACAACTGGATTAAAAATGGAGCTGCAAACCAAACCTGTGTTTCAACCTGCGATACAACCGGTGTGGTTTCCTACGTTAAACAGATTTCATCCGTAATGTCAAAGAATTGTGTTTCATGTCATAGTGCGGCAAATCCCTCTAAAGGGATTATTCTTGATTCTTATGCCAGTGTTAAAACTTATCTGGATAATGGTAAATTGATGGCCGCAGTCAAGGGAACTTCCATTCAAATGCCTCCCGGATTTAAGCTTACTGCTTGCGAAATGCGCCAGCTTGAACTTTGGAAGTCTAACGGTGCAATACAAAATTAACTCAGAGCTATGAAAAAAATATTTTTACCACTCGTATTTTTCATCCTTTCAGCCTGTTATTACGACAGCGAAGAGGCACTGTTCGGCATACCATCATCAGGATGCAGTACCACTATTACAAAATTTAGTACCGAAGTTAAACCAATATTGCAGTCGAATTGCATTACCTGTCATTCGAACTCTGCTGCAGCATCTATGGGAGGAGGTATTAAGTTGCAGGATTATGCTGATGTCAAAATCAACATTGTACGGCTCGTAGGTTCTATTCAGCATTCGTCAGGCTTTTCTCCAATGCCCAAGGGTGGCGGAAAACTTAGTGATTGTAATATTTTGATAATTAATACTTGGATAACTAAAGGCACCTTAAATGATTAACATTATGACTAAAACACTAATTACCTCAATGCTGATTTTTGCAATAGTAGTATTGTACTCTGTTCCTGTGATGAGTCAGGATTTGGATGCTTTACTTGAGAAAGAAGCAAAACCAGAAATAACATTTGCTGCCGCAACCTTCAAATCCACAAGGGTGGTTAACGGTCACTCTGTTGAGCGGATGAAAAAAAGCCAGCTGGAATTCAGGGTTTCGCACCGCTTCGGAGAATTTAATATGGGTGGTTACAATCTTTTCGGACTCGATTATGGTACCATTCATTTAGCATTGGAATATGGGCTGACAAATTGGCTTGAAATAGGAATCGGACGGAGTACCTACGAAAAAACCATTGATGGTTTTGCAAAAGCTTCAATCCTCAGGCAGAGCAGCGGAAGTAAAAATATGCCGGTCCATCTCTCATATCTGGCTAGTACAGAGTATATTTCTTCGGATGCCAATCAATTAATGACCAATACTTTTTCCAGAATGTCCTACATTCAGCAAATATTGATTGCAAGAAAATTCAATGAGAGTTTTTCTTTGCAATTAACTCCAACCTTGGTTCACCGTAATCTCGTTCCCTCGGAATTAGATAAAAACGATCTGTTTGCACTGGGTGCCGGCGGTCGTTATAAATTAACAAAACGGATTTCGCTGAATGTAGAGTATTATTATGTCTATCGTCAAAATTCAGGCTCTTTGCCGGTTAAGTTTTACAACCCATTGGCTTTTGGTATTGATATTGAAACGGGGGGACATGTTTTTCAGATTATGGTCTCCAATTCACAAAGTATGCGTGAGGGTGGTTTTATCGGTAAAACAACAGGCAGCTGGGGAGATGGCGGCATTTCTCTGGGATTCAATATTTCGAGGGTATTTTCATTTAATAAACAATAAATCGAACGAACATGAAAAAAATTATATTTTTATTTGCACTTGCGCTTGTCTTTTTGAATTCAGCCGCGCAGAATCGTTTTTTCACGAAGGATGCAAAAATCCACTTCAACTCCTCTACTCCTGTTGAAGATATCGTAGCAGAGTCGAATCAGGCCACAACTCTTATAGACATTGAAAAAAATGATGTCGCTTTTTCAGTATTGACGACTTCGTTTAAGTTCCGCAGAGCTTTAATGGAGGAGCATTTTAATGAAAACTATATTGAGTCATCCAAATTTCCAAAGGCAAAATTCAGTGGTAAAATCATCTCTCCTATCGATTGGAACAGTGACAAACAGGTTGTTGCAGATGTAAAAGGCAATTTAACGCTGCATGGTGTAACCCGCGAGGTAACTCTTAAGGCACAGATCACACCTGGGAAAGGTAAAATTGTTGCTTCTGCTGAGTTCAAGATTACTCCTGAACAATTTGAAATCCCCATTCCATCGGCTGTGAGAGACAAAATTGCCAAAGAGGTTACCATTAAAATCGATGCCGTTTATACTCCTTATCAGCAATAATCATTGTTATGACTAATCGAAAAACGGTACGTATCCTTTTGTGGATTTTTCTGATCGGTATCATTGCTGCGTTCTCAGCCATATATTATGTATTTAATATGCCACGCAGAAATATTTCAAAAGAAAGTGCGGCTTATACTTTGGAGGCGAGTCAATTGATATCAGAGTTTAAAAAAGATGAGACAGCTGCAACTGCCAAATACCTCGATAAGGCGATCTCTGTAAAAGGTGAAATTAAGAACATCAGAACGCTGGATAACCATAGCATGGTTTTTAGTCTGGAGGATGAAATGGAAGGGGTAAGCTGTACTGTCGACAGTGCTGATGTTGTAAAAAATGCAGCAAAAATTGCCGGATTAACAAAAGGATCGACAGGCATCTTTAAGGGAAGATGCTCCGGCGTGTTAATGGATATTCAGGTTATTAATTGTGTTACTGAATAAAGCAATAAATTGAATGCTTTTGCTGGATAAAAGGGAAACGACCGGGATCAATTTTTCATATTATGATCTCCGGAGGTACTTAACCTCCGCGGTTGTTGTTATTGTACTTGTTCTGATCTCAGGTTGTCAGGTATATGCGCTTACTCCTCAAAGGCGTGAGCTGAAGGAAGCAGACCGAATAATTTCCTTCTCAGGATTTGACTGGCTTGTTAAAACCTCTGAAAAATCATTTTCCGGTACTTTAGGGCCGGGGAATAATTATTTTTCAAATTCAGAAAATAATGTCTGGATCGATCATAATGGGTATCTTCACCTGAGAATAACACGCCAGCGTAACAAATGGTATTGTGCTGAAGTGATTTTAGTGAAACCGCTGGGTTATAAAAAATATATTTTTGAAGTAAAAGGCACGATTGATCAGTTTCATTCCAATGTTGTTGGTGGAATCTTTACCTACCTCGATGGGGTTGACAATGCTGAAGAGATTGATATTGAGTTCAGTAAGTGGGGAAATCGTGAGGATAACACAAATTCGCAGTATGCGATTCAACCAAGTGACAGCATCGGAAATTACACCCGGTTTCGCTTTGATTTAAAAAAAGATGAGGTTACCACTCATTTGTTTAATTGGCAACCGGGAAAGGTTGGTTTTGAAAGCTATTTTGGATCCTGGTCTGACAGTACTCCCGACAGTTCGAAAATAATTTTCCGGTGGAATTACGACAATAAATATGTTCCTGCTAATCTTTCCGGAAAGATACACATCAATTTATGGCTTTTTCAAAAACATCTGATTGCTCCGTCTGATAATCCTGAGGCAGAAATGATCATTAAAAGCTTTCGGGCCTTGTAAATAGAATTATCGGAAGCCGGCAATTGATCTGCCGGCTTCCGATAATTAATTGATAACTTTTATTTAACTTGATTCTAACAACTTATTACAACTCATTGCGTTGTTCTGATATTGATCAAATGCACTGAAAATGTCATTACAGAATTATTTATTGAATATACCTCCGACGACTGGTAAGCGAGTTGTTATCGTTGGCGGAGGATTTGGCGGATTGAAACTGGCTCTGAAGCTGAACAGAAAGAATTTTCAAGTGGTTCTGCTGGATAAAAATAATTACCACCTTTTTCAGCCCCTGCTTTATCAGGTTGCGATGTCCGGACTTGAACCCAGTGCGATTTCATTCCCGCTCCGCAAAGTCTTTCAGAAAACCGGTATTATTTTTCGAATGGCTGAAATGCAGTCCGTAAATCCGGATGAGAATGAGCTGGTAACGGATATTGGCCGTTTAAGATACGATTACCTTGTTCTTGCCACGGGTGCACGGACCAATTTTTTTAACCAGCATCAGATTGAAAAGTATACTCTTCAGATGAAATCTGCCCCTGACGCATTGTATATCCGTAACCGAACGCTTGAAAATTTCGAAAAAGCGTTGAATAAAAGTGACAAGGAAGATGTGAAGTCCTACCTGAATGTGGCTATTATCGGGGGTGGACCAACCGGAGTTGAATTGGCGGGTGCAATGGCAGAGATGAAAATGTACGTTTTACCCAAAGATTATCCAGAACTCGACATGAGCAATATGAAGATTATGCTTTTTGAAGCCTCTCCCCGACTCCTTTCAGGAATGTCGGAAAGTGCAGGATCTGTAGCTGGAAAGTACCTTCATAGGCTTGGTGTTGAAGTATATACAGGTACACCAGTACAGAATTATGATGGCCGGACATTAACTCTTCCCGGAGGAAAAACCATTGATGTAAAGACGGTGATATGGGCAGCAGGAATCACTTCTGAAAGGATTTCCGGAATCGATGAATCGGCTTACGGAAGAAACAACAGGTTGATAATCAACTTGTATAACCAAGTCGAGGGTTATCAGAATGTATTTGCATTAGGCGATAATGCGCTAATGATCGACAGAACCTATCCCGGAGGTCATCCCCAGGTAGCCCAGGTCGCTTTACAGCAGGCTCACTCCCTATCGCATAATCTTGAACAACTTAACCGGAATAAACCGCTTAAGGCTTTTCACTATACAGATAAAGGTTCAATGGCAACAGTCGGCAGACATCTTGCTGTCGCAGATCTCCCATTTGCAAAATTTAAAGGTTACTTTGCATGGCTTCTCTGGTCTGTTGTTCACCTGTTTTCAATCGTTGGTGTCAAAAATAAAATTTTCGTGTTGCTCAACTGGTCGTGGAAGTACATCACCTATGATCAGTCGTTGCGATTGCTGGTGAAACACAAATCGAAGAATTGACTCACTGTTGATCAGAAAGCGAAACCGATACTTATACCACCACGGATCCATGGATACGGGATGCTGCTTAATTTGGCATTTACCTGATTGCCAGTTTGAGTCACCGTAATTTTATCGGCGATAAATGCTGGTAAATTATCATTTTTTGCCTTGTTGATATCATCTGCAATATTTATGGCATCTGCAGGGGCGTTTGTGACGGCTGTCGCATTGCCGCTCAGCAAACCGGCTTCCAATCCCAGAAAGTAGAAATCGAGAGATATTCTTTTGCCAATCAGGAACTGAGCCCCAAATTGTAATCCGACATTCATTGTATTGAATTTTGCATTAAGATCTCCTGTGTAAGGCAGATTTGTCTGAGAGTCGGTACCCGAAATACTTGCAGCACCTTTTATTTCCTGGTATTTCAGATAAGGTTCGAGATAGAACCCTCTCGGCAGCATACTCTTTCCTGTATAGTGGCGGTATGCAGCCCGCAGGTGCATCGTTCCTAATTCAGCAGTTTTCAGGTCGGAACTGCCGTCTATGCCGTATTTCCCGACAATTGATTTTTGATTGGGAAGACCGATACCCAAAGTAATAGAATTCTTAGCGTTAACCATCCGCTCAAATTCAAAGGAGAGCGATTGAAAAGGAAGATTAACCGGTAAAAACTTCAAAACATTTTTACGTTCCAGGGTAACTGTATTCTTGTCCTCCTGAGCTGACACAAATAGTACCCATCCAGCTAAAATAACGAAAACGAGTAATTTTTTCATTGTAATAAATATTAATTATAAATGAAGTATACGTATTAAACGGATATAATACTTCATTTGTTCAATAAAATATAAAAAGGCTATCCAAAATAATGGCTGGAAATGGAAAATATGCAGTCAGGATTTAAACAATATCGATATATTTCTATCTTAACAGTAGCCAATGGGAAAAGTGCGGTGTTAATGGCTTTTCTTCAGTATCGGCAATCCTTGAAAACTACTCATGCCGATGGCGCAATAATTTATGCAATCTCAACCCGGTGACTTTTCCTGTTATGATATCTCGTTATTAATCAGATTTTTATTTTGCAGCCCATGCCATGACAAAGCGAAAATCCAGCTGATACCGTTTAAGAGAATAACAAGTGTAATTAATAAAACTGAGAAAAATGAGATATCGCTTCCTGGAGTTCGAAAATTGGGCAATACCGCTGCAACCGCTGAAATAAATCCAATTGCTATTCCCCATGCAAGAAGAATAGCATATTCATAAAACAGCATTCCGGCGAGCTGTTTTCTTGTAAATCCGAGTGCTAGCATAAGTGCTAGCTCCTTTTTTCGTTCCAAAATGGTACGGGCCAATACTACTGCAAGTCCAACAGTTCCCAGTATCAGTCCTAATGCGCCGAGAGCCAGAAAAATAGACAGATAAGTATTGGTTACTGAATTAAACCCGATAAGTCGCTGAACAGCATCATTCATTTCCCATCCATAATCGCGGAAAATGCTTCGCAGCTCCTCTCCTGTTTTATCCGCTGCATCTTTACCATTAAGAGCGTCGATCAGAAACAAATTTGAACCACTGCCAGCTGGAAAATTCTTTAAAAAATTGGCATTTGAAATAATTACATATCCTTGAAAAACAGAGGGTGACAAGCCTGCAATCAATCTTAGTTTTAAAGTGTCCCCCATTTCATTTCTGTAGCGCAATGTATCACCGATACTCATTCCAAGACCCCACTGAATAACAGTCTGATCGGCAATTGCGGGAATCACTCCATTATTTAAAGGTTCATTTAAAGCCTTCCAGACGTTATCATCTTTGATTTCGGTCCCTTTGGCAGAAAAGCTAAAGCGCTCTTGCAGAATTTCAGGGTCTGCCCCGAGAATAGACGGATTGGAAACTCTGTTCAGGTTGAGACAACTGGCATCATCACCATCCATTCTACTAAACTGTGCAGCAATGAACTCAGATGTAATCCCTTCACTTAAACGACGGTCTTTATCATTAAGACTAAATAAAACGGGTATCGATGTCTCAGCAAAGTATTGAAAACCACCGGTTCCGCTTGTTTTTTCCTTCGAATCAGATAATAAATCCTGATGGTTGGCTCCTGTTGAGACAACCAAAAATGTTCCTAAAGCAAACAGGATAATCACTGTCATCGATCGGCTGATATTGTGTGACCGGTTCTGATTGATCAGTTTACTCATAGAAAAATCGGCAGTCACCATGTACCGGTTTTTTCGGAATGAGTGATCTGCCAATAGCAGCAGTCCAATCAATAATAGACCTCCGGAAAGAAAAAAGAGTGTTGCTGAAGATTTATTCGCAATAAATATCTGCTGAATAACCATCCCAACGGCTGCCAGAAGTGAAATGAACATCAGATTTTTTTTTATTCGAATCACCCATGGTTTTATAGGTTTATCTTGTTCCCGCTGAAGTTCAACAGCTTGTCTCTTCAAGCTTCGGTTTACCGAATAAATGATTGCGAGAATTGAAATGCAAATACTTGTGGCCAATCCGATTATGAGTGTGGAAGTTCTGATGTCGATCTCCAGAACAGAAGTCCGCACCACTTCCCACCAAAGCGAATTGAGTGCCATAAAGATCATTTTGGTATAAATCACAGCAATTACGAGGCCGAAGAGCCCCCCAATTAACGAAATCAGTGCCCCTTCGAAGAGCAACATTTCACGGATCTGTTTTCGGGTAAATCCGATCATGAGAAAAGTTCCCAATTGTGACTGGCGATTTTCAAGGTTCAGGAGAAATAATAAGGCAGTCAGAATAATTGCCCCAAGCAACAGAAAAAAACTGAGTCCTAAAAATAACTGACTAAAATCCACGCCGTTACGAGCTGCTTTCAGTCCGTCTTCTCTTACTGAAGTGACAGATATACCCAAATTTTGGGGTTTGACAGTGGTTGAAAAAAGAATTCGGTACTCCTTTTCGGAAAAGGTTTCTTCACTGATTCTAATACCAGTATAGTCGCCAAACCTGTTCGACCAGATTTGACGGGCTTTATTCATTGAAATAAAGGCTTTCGGTGTGCCTTTGTAATTGTTCCAGTAAGCTTCGTCCTTTTCGCGGATTAACCCAAGTTTGATTGGAACACCTGCTTTCCAGTCCCGGCAATGTCCGGCATCCGACATACCCGGCAATGAAGGCATCAGATCCTTGTCTGCATATTTGCCTGTTATCGGGACGATTTTACCGATCGCAAACTTAACCTGCTTTTCGATCAGCTGACGCAAAGGACCTATTTCATAATACTTTATATTAAGTGAATCACCAATCTTGATTTTGAGATCTTCCGCAACCCAATTATTAATAATTATATCATTGTCATTTAGATCGTTATCACTAATTGTTGAAATAAAAGAATAAGGTGTTGAAAGCCCGTTGAATTCCAGGCTGTTTGCGAAGTAGGTTAAAACAGGATGCGTATCACCCAATGGCTCTAAAGCTTTTATAATCTGATTATCAATGAATACCCTTTCGGAGGTAATCTCCTTTTCGTGGGTAAGCGGAATTGTTTTTATAGTCAGACCGGCATCCTCCGGCTTAAAATATTCTTCAAGTAAACTGCTTATTTCCTGATTATTATTGGATGGAGCAGCAACCAGAAGCCTGTTCGCTTTTCCGTTAAATTTCATCAGATCGTTTAACTTCGCAAGGGAAAGAAAGAGGTTGTAAGGGGCAGTCTGAGCATTTTTAAGGTTGAAGAATCCCAGAGAATGCTGATCTGCAATTTCTTTGATTACTGCCCGAAAGGAAACGTTTGTTTCAGCATCCGACACAAACGGTGCATTCAAAGGGACAAGACTTGCCTTTTTAATTCGGACAAGGAAATTATCTCCTTTTTTAAGATGCAGTCTTTCTGCCAGATTGACACTTATAATTACTTCATTATCAATGAGATTAAGATATATTGAAGTTTTTGCTATTTTTTCAAAATAATCGTCAATGCCAGTTATCTGTACTTTATTGACCCGTTCGGCACCGCCTTCCGTTACTGCCATCCCGTCGAGCATTAAGGCTGGCGCTACCTCAAATCCACCTTTTACACTTATCTCGCGGCCCAGTTCGGCACGAAAAAAACGGTCTGAAGCCGAAACAAGGTGCGTCGTATTGCCCAGCCGGTAGAAAGTTGATTGTTCCAGACTGAAGGTAACAGAATCTCCAATGACCAATGCACCTGTTAGGACGGCAGTACTGATGGCAACCCCGATTGCTACCAGTAAATTTGCCTTGAAATAGTGGTTGAAGTTATTGATTATCAGTTTTAAACGTGTCATTGCAGCATCCCGTTTTTTAAATGAAAGACACGATCCATTTGGCTGGCCAACGCTGACGAATGCGTAACTATAATCAAAGAGACACCCTCTTCGCCACTAAGGTGATTCAATAATTCAGCCAGATTTCCTGCATTTTGTTCATCAAGGGCACCAGTTGGCTCGTCGGCAAGTATTAATTGTGGTTTATTGATTAATGCTCTTACTACTGCAGTCCGCTGACATTCGCCTCCCGAAAGTTCGGATGGTTTCTGGTTTCGCTGTTCCCAGATACCAACCTTTCGAAGCAAGTGTTCTGCCCACCCTTTTTCAGCTTGTCCCACAATTTTTTTTATCGGCAAAACAGGCAAAAGGACATTCTCCCATAAGGTGCATTGAGGTAGCAGATGATGCATTTGAAATACAAATCCGATTTCCCGGTTACGAAAATGTGCCAGTTCCTGTTGTGAATAGCCTGAAATATTCTTCCCCTTAAAATATATTTCGCCGGAATCGGGTTGATCGAGTGTTCCGATCAGGTTGAGTAAAGTTGTCTTTCCCGATCCGCTTGGTCCGGCAATAGCAATTTTTTGTTTTTCATGAATTTCGAGATTAATTCCGTCGAGTACATTTCTGAAATTACGTTTCGCGGGATCACCGTAACCTTTTGAGATATTTTTTAATTGAAGAATCATATTGACTACGGGGTATATAATAATTAGATTATCATTCCTATTTATAATTTTCGATAAACATCGGTCATCTCTTTGGCGTGATCGTGGATATTAAAATTAATTTCTACACCTTTTCTGGCATTTATACTAAATTGATTGAGTTTTTCAGGATCGGACAGTAATCCGGTCAACGCTTCACTAAGCATTTCAGGCGTATTCGGCTGGAAAATAATTCCTCCGCCGGAAAGATTAACGATTTCAGGAAATGCTCCCAAGGCCGGCTGAACAACAGGGATTCCTGAAGCCATTGCTTCCAGCAGATACATTCCGAATGCTTCCCCATTCCTTACAGGTACAGAAATGACTGAAACTTCATTGAAAAAATCATTTCTTCCCGTTTCTTCAAAATCTTCGATGATTTTCACGTGATCATTAAGGTTTTCGCGTGATAATTTTTTCCTTAACCCTTTGATGTAGCTTGTATCTGCTCCCGTAGAACCACCTGTTAAAATTAATTTTACATCATCGAAACCAGCTTTCTTTTTCAAGAGGATAAAAGCATCGACCAGTATATCAAATCCGTTTTCGTGGCACATACGGGATATATAACCAATGTTACGCTCCTTATTTGAAATTGGAATAAATTCATAATCATCCGGATCAACTCCCAGGTACAGGCTTTGGATTTTTTCGGATGGTAAATTCATCCGTTCTTGCATCACCTTTGAAAAATAGTGACTTACGCCAATAAACTGATCGACATCCTTAGCCTTAACGCTCATAAGATTCCATATCGTATTTTGAAATTCAGGTTTCATTGCATCAACCCATACATCTTCATCCTGTAAGGAACAGACAATCGGGACATTCAATTTTTCTTTGATCCGATGGGCTAAACCGAGGAGTAGTGCATTCGAAATATGTACAATGTCAGGTTTACAGTGCTCTGCCATCCACTCAACCAAACGTTCCAACTCTTCCTGTTGCTTTCCATCCTCCCCGAGAAGCATTGAAACGGTCATCTCTTCAAGTCCTTTCGCATCGGTTGAACCGGCCATAGAAGCGGCCATTTTGAGAAGTGGCCTTGAATTGAGGAGTCCGTCAACCCATAGGGGCGCTTTTCGGAAAATGGGATAAAGTTGTTTAAGATAAATACTTACTGCACCATAAAAAACCGGAATTTCACCAATGTCATGCTCATCAGAAAAGATAGGAAGGTACATTGGAATTTTAATCACCTGATGACCTTGTTCGCGTAATGCGATAACATATTTGCTGTCGCGCAAACAGTTTCCGCAGTAGAAACTGCCACCTGAACCTGGAATAATCTGGACGATATTCATAATTAATTGATGATTAGATCGTTGAGAACTAAAAGCGTATAAAAACTCTTACTTATTTGCCAAAACAAAAAACCGACCCATCCAATGTACAAACCACCATCAGATTTTCGATGACTCCCGGATTATGAAGAATTGAATTACCGGTTTCATATTTCCAAACAACTGAACCGTCTGAAAGTTTTAGCAATGCCATATCTCCCCGCATATTGGCTGTCAGTACTTTGTCTTTAACTATAACAGGCGAAGCCTCTACCCTGTTGCCACTGTTGTAGGTCCATAACAATTTACCACTGCTTTTATCAAAACAATAGACCATTTTATCCCTGTTTCCTGAAACGACTTTATCGCCCGAAAGCGAAGCTGAAGCAATAAAAGGTTGTTTAGCAGCCGCATTTTCCCAGCTCCAGGCTATTTTCTTTGCCTGGATATCAATTTTCGAAAATTTGCCGTCATAATCACCGATATATGCCATCTTATCGCTTACGGGACATGAACCGGCAACATAGGTCGCTACGTTGATTTTAGATTCCGGCTTGCCACTGATGATGTCTACTATATGAAGGAATCCGTCGCAACCGCCAAAAATCGCTTTACCGTTGAAGCAAGCTGCTGCACCGTTGATAAAATTATCCGATTCGTATTTCCACTTCATTTTTCCTGTTTCGGCATCAATACAGTGCAGATTGTAATCATAACTACCAACAACTAAATAGGTTTTAGATTTTGATTTCCAGTAATTTGCAGATCCCATTATCTGATTTTCAGTTTTGTATTTCCAGATAAGCGCACCATCAGAAAGTTGAAGAGCATAAAAGTTACCTTCAAGGTTACCCACGTAAACTTTGTTATTCAGGATCAATGCAGGAGCTTCGATTGAATTTTCAGTTTTGTATTTCCAGACCAGCTTTCCGTTTAAATCAAGGCAGTAAATAATCCCGTCAGTTGCGCCGACAACAATTTTCCCATTACTGATTACTGCTGCCGATTTAATGTTATCGCCTGCCTGAAAACGCCAGAGAAGTCTTGGCTTATCGGGAAAGTTCACATTGGTTGTTCCCGGAAGCTCCTGACTTCCCCGAAAGATATTCCAGCTGGAAGAAGATTGACCATTAGCACTGTTGAATGCTAAAAAAACAAGCAATATCAGATATAATAATTTCATAATTATTTTTTAACAGATAATGCACCGGTAGGACAAGCTAATGCTACTTTTTCGGCTGTTTCAGACAGACCAGATTCAACCGATTCGTTGAAAGGGACACCAATTACGACATCAAAACCACGTCCGATGTAGGTAAATCCATATTTTTCCTGATATTTTGCAGTTAAACGAACACAAATGCCACATTTTATGCATTTTAAGGGTTCATAGACAATATTATGTGCAAAATGTTTGGTTATTGTTTTTCGTTCTTTTGGGGCGAAGCGGCGCTGGTTGGCATTGTAACGCCCTGACAAATCCCTTAACTTGCAATTTTCAATATCTCTGCAGTCGCAATGAAGACATCGCTGAGCCTCCTTTATAGCCTCTTCTTGTGTGTAACCATTTGAAATTATGTGATTTGAAGATATTTTTTCACTTAATACGGACTCTTTCAGGTATTCCGAAATTTCTGACTGAAGCAGCCGGCCAAAGCGCGAATTAAACAGACGTGGTTCACCTTTTGGCTCTTCGCCAGATAAATACAGGGCCACTGACCAGGCAACCTCTTTTCCCTGACCAACAGAGCGCACGGCAAGTTTTGAAGCTCTCAGCGAATTGCCAATTGCAAAAATCCCTTTTACAGAGGTTTCGTAACTATTTTGATCGGTTTCAATTCCTTTTGGATTTGTATTAAAACCCCAATTTCTTATTTCATCACTTATTACTCCTGAAGCGACAATCACAGCATCATTTTGATTTCTAATTGCTTGAAAAGACAGGGCATCAATAACTTTTCCTCCTTCGAAAATGACCCCGGTATCAAGTATAAAGCCGATTTCCTTGTCGAGAACCTGAATTGGTAAAATCTCAGCGTCTATGGTTGTCCGAAGTAAACCGCCGGGCAGTTCATTTTTATCGTATAGTGCAGTTTGATAGCCATTTAGCTGTAAATAATAGGCTGCTGCCAAACCGGCAGGACCTGCCCCTATTACAGCTACTTTTTTTCCGGTCATGGGCAATGGCTCATAGGGATGAAGGTCATTTTCGTCACCCACGAATCGTTTCAGAAGACAAATTGAGACCGAAGAGTCAACAGTTTTCCGATGGCATGCTCCTTCGCAGGGTGCAGGGCAAATTCGTCCCAGAACTGCAGGAAGTGCAATATCTTTTTTAACCAGTTTCAGGGCGGCCTCAAATTTTCCGGCTGCGATTAATCTGTTCATTTGTGGAATGTCCATATGTGCCGGACAAGCAATCTGACAAGGTCCTTGGCAATCACCAACATGTTCGCTCAGCAGAAGTTCGAGACCTGTCTGGCGGGCTTCTTTAATTTCTTCGTCTTCAGTAATGATCGACATTCCATCGAGCGCTGTTACTGAGCAGGATGGAAATAATCTGCCGTCATAGCCATCTTTTACAAGGCAAAGCATACAAGAGGTGAAATGTCCGAGTTCTTCGTTAAAGCAAAGGGCCGGGATATTAATTCCGATCGATTTCGCAGCTTTTAATACTGAAATGCCAGGTTCAGCTTCAATCTCATGACCGTCGATTTTAATATGAATCATTTTTTTTATCCGATTGTATTTCAATAATGCCTTACGGGATGAAAGTAACACATTCTCACGAAAAATCAATGGAAACGCTCTAAAATACGGAGAGCCACAGAAACTATTTCTGTGGCTCTCCGGGTATGGGTGTGACCGTGATACTAGAGGTTAATAATAGTGATTTTATCTCCTATTGTAAGAGTTGCTTTATTGTCGCATGTTCCATCCCCAAAATTAATGGTACGGGGAACTTCGCCAAGCGGGGTCACCAAAACAGATCCGCTGGAGAACCACTGACATGAACTTTTCTTAACCAAGGCGCTTGGGTAACTGGCTGTCCAGGAAGTACCTCCTCTGGTAGTTCCTGACGAGTTGCCTTCAATCCGCCAAACATCATCAGCCACAGCTAAAGTAGCAGATCCTTCTGATTGAAGACGGATATATTCAGCACGATAGGTTATGAATTTTTTGTCTGGGAATTCAATTTTTGCTTCCGTGAAAACAGCGTAACGAGGCCAGTTATTAACTGGATTAGGACCTTTATAGGTAATTCGATGGACACCTGTGATTTTATTCCCGTTGTTTACAAAATCAGCAAAAGTAAATGTTGCAACCGAATTGGTAACATTCATCAATCCGGAAAGAGATGCAGTAACTTTTCCGCTCCGTGCTATTCCATCCTCTGCACTTGTGCATCCTGTTGTTCCCCAATCGATTGTTATCGTTATTGGGAATGAGCTGCTTAGCGTGGCAGTAATTGAAGGACAGGTTCCAATAGCAGCAGATTTCAGGCCTGATGTAGCCATAAAACCATCGACAATTCCATTTAGTCCTTCGAATGTCCTGTCACCGATTACAATACTCCCTTCAGATGTATTGCTGTCACCCGGAACAATTGCTGTTGTTGTAGTTGATTCTTTTTGACATCCGTTAATTATTAAGACAACCAGAATTAAAAAAATCCCTGTAATTTTAATCATTTGCTTTTTCATAATATAATTCCATTAATGTAAAAAAAACTGCATCAAATGTAAATATATTTTCTGAATTATTGCTATATTTTTACAATTAATTTTCCAGTATTTTTGCCTTCGAAAAGTGCAATTAATGCTTCAGGCAATTTCTCAAAGCCGTCATAGGTGGTATTCCTATATTTAAGTTGCCCATTTTCAACCCACTGAACCAGGTTTTTCAGGCCTTCCCCAAATCTTGACGCGTAATTATTAACAATAAAACCTTGCATTAATGCACTTCGCTTTAATATAGTCGGCTGAATACGAGGGCCCATCGGTGGTCTTGTTGAATTATAGAGTGATATTTGTCCGCAAACAATAATACGCGCACCAACGTTGATCTGAGCGATCACAGCATCCGAAATCTCACCTCCAACATTATCGAAGTATATGTCAACACCATCAGGGCAAGCTGATAAAATGGCGGAATTTAGGTCTGCAGTAGTTTTATAATTGATTGCTGTATCAAAATTGAGTTCATTGAGGATATAATCAACTTTCAGATCATCTCCTGCAATTCCAACAACGCGGCAACCTTCTATTTTGGCAATTTGTCCGACCACGATGCCTACTGCACCAGCAGCGCCTGAAATAACAACTGTTTCACCTTTTTTAGGCTTTCCAATATCCAGCAATCCAAAATAAGCAGTAAGTCCGGGCATTCCTAAAATGCCGAGATAGTAACTAAGCGGTGCAATATCTTTGTCTACAACTCTTAAACTATTGGTATCGATAACCATTTCTTTTTGCCATGGAATCATGCCCATAACATAATCACCTATATTAAAACCATCTGCTAGGCTCTCAATTACACATGCTATTCCCCCACCTGAAATTGGTTCTCCTAAAGCAAATGGGGCAATGTATGATTTTCCGGCATTCATACGTCCACGCATATAAGGATCCACCGAAAAAGTGTGTGCTTCCAGTCTGACCATTCCAATGGTGGTTGCTGGAACCTCAACCTCCCTGAATTCGAAATTATCAGAAACAGGCATTCCTATTGGCCTTGATTTTAATATTATTTGCTGCGTCATAATTCTTTAATATTTAATGAAAATATGAAGAAATCACTTGATTCATTGTACAATAACTGCGTTAACCGGACAAACCTGACGGCAGGCATCGCACTTAATGCACAATTCAGCGTTGATTACATGTTTTTCATGAGGTTTAAACGGGATCGCCTCCACCGGGCAGCGTTGAACGCATTTGGTACAACCGATGCAATCGTCATTTATGGAATAGGTAATAAGGGCAGTACATTTGCCTGTTGGACAGATCCCGTTAAGATGGGCTTCGTACTCAGATCTGAAATATTTAAGTGTGCTCAATACCGGATTGGGAGCCGATCTTCCTAATCCGCAAAGACTTCCTTTTTTTGTCCAGTCCGCTAATTTCTCAAGTTCCTCCAGATCACCGGGTTTTCCCTTCCCTTGTGTCAGATTATCAAGCATATCAAGCATTCTTTTGGTTCCAACGCGACAAAATGTACATTTGCCGCACGACTCATCCTGTGTAAAAGAGAGAAAAAAGCGGGCAATATCAACCATGCAATCGGTATCGTCGAGCACGATTAAACCTCCTGAACCCATCATT
>CAYHDA010000012.1:0-32167 GCA_964355145.1 uncultured Mariniphaga sp. | reverse complement strand
GATAAAGGTGCACTTCGTTTATTTGAATTAAAAGGGAACTCCCGGACTGAAGTTTCCTGTCAGCTTGAGTCCGGCTATATCTCGCGGTTATGGTGGATTCCGGATGGAGAGACACCTGCAAACAGTGTAAGGAAATTTATTTTAATCAAAGATTCGACCTATATCGCAAAAAATGTAATTACTGCCGAATTGAATGCGAAGTCTTTAATTCTCCGTCAAAACAGTCAGATGGTAATGCAATATAATGTTGCTGAGGTTTTTCCGCCTGATACTGTTAGCGCTGTTTTCAGAAGGAGTGCCTTTATTCACCCTTTATGGTCGCCGTCCGGAAACGTCATGACACGCATTAATGCCCCCGATCACTGGCATCATGTCGGGATATGGAATCCGTGGACTAAAACCCACTTCGAAGGGCATAGCACCGATTTTTGGAATCTTAACGAAGGACAAGGAACGGTAAGGTTTGCCGGATTTAATTCACTGATCAGCGGACCCGTTTTTGGCGGATTTAAAGTTCGTCAGGAACATGTTGATTTTCAATCAAAAGGTGGTGATAAAGTCGCCATGAATGAAGTGTGGGACGTAAGAATTTGGAATATAGGAACTTATGCGGGAGTGAAAGTGTGGTTGTGGGATCTCACAACAACCTTGAATTGTGCTTCTGCATCGCCAATCACACTCGAAGCTTACCGGTATGGCGGAGGTATCGGCTACAGGGCAACTGAAGAATGGAATGCCAAAAACAGCTGGGTGAGTACTTCGGAAGGGAAAGTCCGGAAAGATGCCGATGGCTCAAGAGCCAGATGGTGTGATGTCGGCGGTCAGTTTGCTCAAGGCGGAACTTCCGGCATATTGTTTATGTCGCATCCGGCTAATCGCGAATTTCCGGAACCTATGCGTGTCTGGCCGGAAAATATGAATGGCCGCGGAGATGTTTTCTTCGAGTTCTGTCCCATACGAGAAAAGAGCTGGGAACTGAAGCCTGGAAATGATTACGTATTGAAATACAGAATGTTGGTTTATGATGGAAAAATAAGTCCGCAGATGGCAGAGCGGATTTGGAATGATTTCTCGAAGCCTCCGGTTGTGAGAGTCGAAAAGTAAGCGGCTGAATCGTCTGGAATAAAATAGTAAATTCAAATACGAAATAACTTGTCTTATGGAACGAAGAGATTTTCTGAAAAATTCATCCGCTGCGATGGCAGGTGCAATTATTTTGCCAACAATTGTCCCATCGACAGTATTTGGCAAGAATGCTCCAAGCAACAAAATTAATGTGGCTCAAATCGGTTTTGGCCGTATAGCGATGAGTCATGATTTGGCCGAAACATTGCTTTTTGATGAGGCGCGGATTATTGCCGTTGCCGATCTGGACTCGAACCGGGCAGCAAAAGGAAAACAGTTTATCGAAGATTATTACGCTAAAAAAACCGGAAGCAAGGAAGCGGTGAATGTAAAGACCTATGGCGATTACCGTGAGATGTTGCTTAACAAAGATATAGATGCGGTGATGATTTCGACTCCCGATCACTGGCATTCGCAGCCGGCTATTGAGGCTGCTCTTGCGGGGAAAGATGTTTATCTGCAAAAACCAACTTCGCTTACAATTGCTGAAGGAAGAATGCTGGTCGATGTTGTCAAGCGCAAGGGAACTATTTTGCAGGTTGGAACACAACAGCGTGCAATGCCACAATTCCGGATTGCGGCTGAATTGGTCCGAAATGGCAGGATCGGGAAGCTGCACACCGTGAAAATTGGTCTGCCGGGTGATCCTTCAGGTCCTGAAGCTACTCAAATGCCTGTTCCCAAGAATCTGAATTACGATATGTGGCTCGGTTCAACTCCGGAGGTTTACTATACCGAAATGCGTGTTCATCCTCAGAACAGTTTGTCTGATCGTCCGGGGTGGTTGCGCTGTGAGCAGTTTGGTGCCGGAATGATCACCGGCTGGGGGCAGCACCATTTCGATTCAGCTGCCTGGGGGATGGACACCGAATATACAGGCCCGGTATCAATCAATGCTATGGCTCAGTTTCCTAAGTCCGGACTTTGGAATGTTCATGGTGAATTTATCGCGGTAGCAGAATATAAAAATGGAATTACGATGATCACCAGTGGCGGCTTTCCGAACGGAATCAGGTATGAAGGGTCTGAAGGGTGGATCTTTGTAACACGTGGTAACTATTCTGCTTCGGCAAGCGATCCGGTTTCAAAGAGTAAAGGCAGTCTGGCACTTGATGCGAGCGATCCTAAAATACTGACCTCTGTCATTAAAGAGAATGAAATTCATTTGTATAAAATTGCCAATCAGCATGGTAACTGGCTGGAATGCATCAAATCACGAAAAACACCCATCTCACCTGTCGAGATCGGGCACCGGGCTTGCTCTGTTTGTCTGATCACGCATATCTCCATGAAATTAGGTCGTAAATTACAGTGGAATCCGGATACACAGGTATTTATTGGCGATGATGAGGCCAATAAAATGCTGTCACGATCGCAGCGCTTTCCATATGGAACAAGTTATGTTAAGTAAGATTTTGCAAATCGCAGATTATCAATAATAAAGGCCAGTGATTATCAGCTGATTAAGAATATTATTAATTGACAATTACTAAGTGACTGTTTAAATTTCATTTTGTTTATCAATTTTAAAGTTCAACCCAGGGTTGGGATTTTGTTAGTCTCATTTCACATGGGTTTGCACGCATGGTTATTTAAATATAACACATTTAGGATTAGTCGAATACAAGTCTGAAGGACTTGAATATGATTAACCTCCGGCGAAACCGGAGGCATTGAAATACGCTTAGGCAGGAACCCCGAAGTGGGTTCAATCTTATTTTTAATTAAATTTAAACCGTTTCTAAATACTATCACCAAAAGCTTTTTTTTATGATTAAAAGCATATTATTTACTGTCCTTTGTTATGTAACGTTGACTTTTTCTTCGGTTCAGGCGGCAAGGATTAATGCCGTAAAGGTTGGTTCCAAAATAAACATTACCATTGACGGGAAGTTCTTCACGAGTTACATTTTCTCCTCCGATGAGAAATATCCTTTTTTCTATCCGGTGAACGGCCCGCTTTCCGGTGGTTCTGTCACGTCGATGCGCAATGGCGAATATCCGCACCACAGTTCCTTGTTTTTTGGCTGCGATCTGGTCAATGGTGGAAATTATTGGCAGGAAGGGCTGGAGAGAGGCCGGATTATCTCAGTGAATGCCGAAATTCTGAAAGAGGGTCGTGATTCGGTGGTAATTTCGGATGAATGCATCTGGAGCCGTCCGGGTGCTGCCTCACCGGTAAAAGACAGCCGGAAGTTTATCATTACTTTATCTTCGGCTTCTGTCTATCAGATAGATGTAGAGATAACAATGGAAATGCTGATGGATGTACATATCCGCAAAACCAATCATTCCCTTTTTAGTGCACGAATGGCCGCCGATCTCTCTGTGAAAAACGGTGGTTCCATGGTTAATTCCCAAGGAGACAAAGGAGAAAAGGAGACTTTCGGCAAACCGGCACCCTGGATGGATTATTGTGGAAAACGTGGTGAATTTATTGAAGGTTTGGCAATTATGCAGCATCCGGCAAATCCATGGTATCCATCGCCTTGGTTCACACGTGATTATGGCTTTATCTCACCTACTCCAATGTTCTGGCCCCAAAACGGGGAGGAGACTTCTCTGAAAAGAGGGGAAACGCTAAGACTTCGTTATCGTGTTTTTGTTCATGGTGGTAACACTGATGAAGCTAAAATTGCGGAGTTATTTGAAAAATACAAACAGGAAAGATGAGAATTGAAGGCAATTATAAATATTTACAATTTAAGAAAAGGTATGAAAAGATTATTTTTATTCGTTATGGCACTTGTATTTGCACTCGTTTTTAGCTCATGTGGCGGTGGAAAATCGACTCAAAATCCATCTGTAAAGAATCCTGCATTTAGCGGTGCGAAAGGAGAGGTGAAGCTCATAACGCTTGATCCGGGTCATTTTCATGCTGCCCTTGTTCAGAAGAATAGTTACGATCAGGTCAGTCCGGATGTATTTGTCTATGCCCCAGCGGGAAACGATTTGAACGAACACCTGAAACGAATCGAAGGCTTTAATAAACGAATCGAAAAACCTACTTCATGGTCCGAAAAGATATATACGGGAAGCGATTATCTCGAAAAGATGCTTTCCGAAAAGCCCGGAAATGTAGTTGTTGTATCCGGCAATAACCGCATCAAAACCGATTATATTAAAAAATCAGTTGAGTCTGGTCTTAACGTATTGGCTGATAAGCCAATGGTGATCGACGCCGATCAGTTTCCGGTTCTGGAAGAAGCTTTCAGAATTGCCAATGAAAAGGGCGTCTTGCTTTATGATATCATGACAGAACGATTTTCTGTCACTACGGTTCTTCAGCGCGAACTTTCAATGCTCCCTGAGATCTTTGGAAAACTTGAAACCGGATCTGTTGAAACGCCTGCAGTTGAGATGATCAGCGTTCATTATTTCTATAAAAGTGTTTCCGGCAATGTATTGGTTCGTCCAGCCTGGTTTTTTGATGTTACCCAGCAGGGGGAAGGGATTGTTGATGTGAACACCCATCTTGTCGACCTTGTGCAATGGGGTTGTTTCCCGGATCAGATTATAGAGAAAAAGGATATTGAAATGATGGGAGCAAAACGCTGGCCTACCGTATTTTCCAAGGATGAATTTAAAGAAGTTACCCGCCTCCTTGAGATTTCTGACTATCTTCAATCTGTTATCAAAGAGGAGAAGCTGAATATTTTTGCCAATGGAGAAATTGTCTATAAGATAAAAGGAGCCGTAGCCAAAGTTACTGCAATATGGGACTATAAAGCGCCTGAAGGAGCCGGCGACACTCATTATTCAATTATGCGTGGTTCACTTTCTAATCTGGAAATCCGTCAGGGCACTGAAGAAAAAAATGATCCTACCCTTTATATTATTGCAAAAGATGGAACAGATTTAAAAGCATTCGCTACTAATCTTGAAAAAGTCGTTAAAAATCTGCCGCAGAACGGTCTGGAGATTGAAAATGTAAATAAGACGACATGGAAAATTGTAATGCCACAAGTGCTTAAAATTGGCCATGAGGCGCACTTTGCTCAGGTTACCACTAAATATCTGGAATATCTGACTGCTGGAAAGCTTCCTGAATGGGAGGTGACCAATATGATCACCAAATATTATATCACCACATCGGCATTGAAGTTGGCGAAAGAAGTCAAATAAAACCCTTTTTTATGCGAGATTAAACCAGTCGGCTACTCTTTCTGTTTTATCTTCCGGTTCCTTAAAATGCCTGAATTCGTTGGTTTTATTGTTGTAGGTATAATCTTTTCCCCACTCAGAATGTTGCTGCTGAACTTGCTGAATGGCTCCGGTAATTAAATAAAGTTCATCATTGGTCATTGTAGGATGGAGTGACAGCCTTATCCAGCCAGGTTTTTGGGAGAGATCACCAAAATTTATCCGGCTGGTTATTTGGTTCGACTTATCATGACTCACATCCAGCAAAAAATGACCGTAAGTACCGGCACAGGCGCATCCGCCACGTACCTGAATGCCGAATTTGTCGTTCAATAATTTTACCGCGAGATTAAAATGAAGATTGTCTATATAAAATGAGATGATCCCCAGTCGGTCGTGAATATTGTTAGCCAGAATATGAAGATCGGGTACTTTTTCAAGCTCTGAAAATGCAATTTGAACGAGCTCTCTTTCGCGATTTCTGATGTTTTCAACCCCCATCTTGTTTTTTAGTTCGATGCAAAGAGCGGTACGAATAGTTTGTAAAAATGGGGGAGTTCCACCATCTTCCCGTGTTTCAATATCGTCGACATATTTGAATTCGCCCCATGGATTCGTCCAGTCCACTGTTCCTCCTCCCGAATTGTCGGGAGCAGAACTGTTGTAAATAGCTGAATTAAAGATGAGTACGCCTGAACTGCCTGGCCCTCCAAGGAATTTGTGAGGCGAGAAAAAGATGGCATCCAGCGCCTGAAGCGGATCCGCAGGATGCATATCGATAGTGACATAAGGTGCTGAAGCTGCAAAATCCACAAAGCACAGGCCTCCATTTTGGTGCATTATTTTTGCCATTTCATGATAGGGAGTTGTGATGCCGGTCACATTGGAACAAGCTGTAAATGACCCTATCTTCATTTTTCTGTCCTGATATTTTTCCAGCTCTGCCATTAATTGCCCTGGATCGACCAGTAACTCCTTGTCGGGTTGCAGCTGCACAACATCGGCAATGGTTTCCAGCCAGGAGGTATGGTTTGAATGGTGTTCCATATGAGTGATAAAAACTACCGGCCTGTCTTCTTTCGGCAAAGCAATGAGCTTATCTATCTTATGCATCGCCCGGAATCCGAGAATCCGCTGAAATTTATTAATCACGGTGGTCATGCCGGATCCGGCATTGATAATCACATCTTTAGGCCCTGCATTGACATGTTCCTTAATCTTCTTCTGTGCCAGATGGTAAGCCATGGTCGTCAGGGTTCCCGTTTCACAGGTTTCTGTATGGGTATTTCCAACAAAGGGACCGAACTTGTTGATAATTTGATTCTCGATAGGTCGGTACAGGCGGCCGCTGGCAATCCAGTCGGCATAAATGATTTTTTTCTCTCCGTATGGAGATTCGAAAGTCTGATCTATTCCGATAATTTCAGTCCTGAATTTTTTAAAATATCCCTCCATCAACCCCTCAATTAGTTAATTGTCAATTAGTAATGTTCTCCGCTAGCCGGCGGATTAATGGTCTTTATTATTGATATTCAATATTTTAGAAAATATATTTACTGCAAAATATCTTCCTAAGTACTTAATTTAGAACTTTCGTTAAACTGATGCTAAAGTTGATGGCAATCTTAATAAGAATTGTTGAAAATAAATATGAGTTTTATTCCATAATTTTTAGTCCTTTCACAGGCTTCGAAGTGAGTTGATGCAAATCGAATATAACCAGCTCATTTTTCCCTTTTTTCAGCCATGGAGCAGGACAGTACAATTGTTTTTGTGGCCCAATATTCCAATATCTTCCCAGATTGTGCCCGTTGATCCAAACCAATCCCTTTTCCCACTGACTAAGGTCAAGATAAGTATCGCCGGTTGCTGTAAGTTCGAATTCACTTTTAAAGAAATTACCGGGCCGGGTAACCTTGGCAGAATTGAATTTCAGCCCATTTACATATTTTTCATCGAACGGAAGCGTGAATACCTGCCAGTTCATCAGGGTCATCCCATTCAGTGAAACACGTTCTGTAATTCCTTTACGGTCGATCATGTATTCGGCAAAATTAATACGTCCCATCCCTTCAACCAAAATCTCAAGCAGAGGATTTTGAGAATTGGAAGGGGGCAATTCGATCGTGTTCTCCGCTTTGCTTCGGTCGAGTTTACCAATGAATTTCCCATCTACAAAAATTGTGGCGTAATCATGCAGTTCTGTAATCCGTAGTTTCCCTTTTTTATGCCCGATAAGGCTGGTTCTATAAAGAATAAACCCTGCTTTTTGACCAAACATCTCCATTGGTTTTGGCTGTGGCGACCTTATTTCATTTGGAAGATTCTCCCATACAGAAGCCGAGGCAGTGAAATTAATTTCAGGTATTTCAATGACTGGCATAGGAGCCGGAACAGATGGTAATTCTTGATTCTTTGGCAAATATTGGGTGAGCAGATTGCGTAACGCATAGAATTTGGGAGTTGCCTGTCCCATTTCATTAATCGGAGCATCATAATCGTAGCTCGTTACATCAGGTTGGTATTGTGTTGGACTAAAAGCATTGGCACCAGCCCAATAACCGAAATTTGTGCCGCCATGAATAACATAGAAATTGAATGACTTCTTGTTGTCCATCAGCCAGCGCACATCTTTAAGCAGGTTTGTTGTGTCGGGGCGTTGCCATTTTTCGCCCCAATGAGTAAGCCATCCCGGATAAAGTTCGCTGCAAAACGAGGGAACATCAGGATTCGCTTTAGTTGCAGCCGAAAACTCAGATGCATTGGTTCCCGGATCCAGTCCGATGGCTGCATCAGGAAGTGATCCGGCCTCCAGCATATGAGGTGTTGCTCCGTCGGAGGTGTAGAAAGGTACTTCAATACCGTTTTTCTTCCATACATCCTTGAGCCATTGCATATAAATGCGGTCGTTGCCGTAACTGCCATATTCATTTTCTATCTGTACCATCAGAATTGGGCCACCTCTGGTGATTTGAAGCGTTTTTACCTGAAGCGCCAGTTTCTGAAGATAGCGCTCAACCGCTTTGGTGTAACGGGAATCCATGCAGCGAACTTTTATATCCGGAATGCTGAGTAAATAAGACGGTAATCCACCAAAATCCCATTCTGCACAAACATACGGTCCGGGACGTAAGATCAGCCACATTCCCTCTTCCTGAACGATGTGGATAAATTGTGCAAGATTGTGATTTCCGGTTTGAAAATCAAATATGCCAGAATCCGATTCGTGATAATTCCAAAAAATGTAGGCTGCTATCGTATTGCATCCCATAGCTTTAGCCATCCGGATACGGTGCCTCCAGTATTCAACGGGAATCCGTGCAGGATGCATTTCACCCGATATCATCTGAAAGGGTTTTCCGTCCAGCAGAAATTCGCTTTTCGACAAGGTAAATGAATGGGTGCTGTTCTGTCCGAATGTATTCACAGTTAAGAACCCTATCAAGGAAAAAAGTATTAATATTTTGCGCATACCATGATGTTTAAAAATTGTCAATTAATAATTTTCAGTTATAATTTTTTAAGATTTCCGGCTTTAAAGTGCTGCGTCGGGCAATTTCGATTATCTCGAAAGTACAACACGCCCGCCTTTCGGAAATACAATTGTAAAGATATTTTCATTCGATTTTAAAGTGCCATTCCAGCTGTATTTTGCCTTGTATAAGCCGATTCCAAATGGATTATTAATCTTGCAGACTCCTCCTTTTTCAGAAATTACCGTCACAGTTTCCATTTCCCCGTCTTTCTTTTCAGCAGATATCAAAAATGCTCCGGTAGTTCGTAATGTTGAGAATGAAATATTTTTCCAACCGGCCGGAATAGCAGGAAAGATATTGATTATCCCCGTGTGACTTTGAATCAGCATCTCCTGAACACCTGCCGCGAAAGCAAAGTTCCCTTCAAGGGTAAAAGGACGGTATTTCATCTTCGAGTAGCCTTTATTATACTGCTCCCCATTGACATGAAAACTGTTGGGAAGACAGAAATTTTCCGAGAAGATCCGTAGGGTTTCTGCTGCCTTTTCACCCATAAATGCACGTGCATATAAATTTCCAAGCCAGCTGTAGGAGTAACCACACCACCAATCCGGTCCTTTTTCTTCCAGGTTTTTAAGGGTAGACTGTATTATCTTTTGTTCTTTTTCACTTTTCGACCAATCGATAATACCCAGTGGATGCCATCCTACAAGATGCGAAAAATGGCGATGCGATTCAGCATATGGATGGCCGGGAGCAAAAGCCAGTCCTCCTGCATCATCCAATGCGAAGGTGGGCCACTGATTCAAAATGGTATTCCATTTTGCAGCCTCCTCTTTCTTTCCGAGCTCATTTGCCAGTTCTGCCGTTTTCTCAAACGTCCAGCGGATAAAACCCAGATCAAAATTGGTGGTTTCGGAAAACCAGGCTTTAATTGAGTTGTCGTGTATCTCCGGACTAGCGCTAATAGGCAGTTTACGCATCCCGTTTTCATCCCTTACCGAAATTTCATCGAGGTAGGTAGCCACATCCTTCAGCCATGGATAAGCTTTTTCGCGCAGAAAATTTTCATCTTTCGAATAGATCCAATGCAGGTAGAAATGCTGAGCCAGCCAGCAGCCAACCGTAGGGCCGAACGAATATTGAATCCATCCTCCCATCGGTTCGCCGGTAAGCGTGGTCACTCCCGGCACATTCATGCCCGAGGTTCCAAAGTAGGTTTTAGTGTATTTTTTGAATGTATCACGATATTTCCACAGCCAGTTGAGGAAGCCCTCCTCAAGATCAAGATGATTGGCTGAATAGGCTGGCCAGTAACTCAGTTGGGTGTTCAGATCGTGATGAAAATCGCCTTTCCAGGGCGGAAGCTTTCCGTTATCGGCTGTCCAGACTGCCTGCAACGAAATAGGCGGTGTATCGGCACGTGCCGCACATCCAAATTTGTACTGCTCGAGGTACCATTGTTTTTCAAGAACAGAATCGGGTAAGTTAATTGAGGATTTACCCCAGAATTCTTGCCACCAATTGGTATGCGATTTTAATTCTGATTCGAAATTTGTTTTTTCAGCCATCCCGGCAACGATGCTGCCCGCATTCTTTTTAAATTCTTTTTCTGAAGGGGATGAGGTTATGGTCCATGTCCCGGTAAGCGTATTGCCTGAATATTTCCAGGTAACTGCTACTTCGTATTCAAATCCGTTCCATCCTTTTTGTCTGTAAATTAATTTGTTGGCCTGCTGAACGACTTTCCCCTGTTCGTATCCCAGACGTTGCAAGTCCTGACCGTCGACAGGATTATTCGCCGTACTCACACTTTCTTTTTTGTATTGCGGAGGAATTAGTCGCGGAATAAAATCTTTGGAGACACCTTCAAACCGAAACCATCCGGCCGGTTGAGATGCATGGACAAAAGTTTGGAGTTTTGCCCCACTCTTCCATTTCGTTTCGCAAAGGGCATTGTTGACAGATAAATTAACCAGAACCACTTCTCCCAGACTTTTAGTTTCAAACTCGAGTGCAGCACCCGGAATTTTTGAGGGTGCCGGCAACTGGTCGTAAGGCACATCGAACAGCTGCTGAACAGCTTTGTAAGTATTCGCTTTCACCTGTTGTTGAACCCATTTAAAGCTGAATTCTGCTTTTGTGAAATTCTCCATGGGACGCAAATCCCATAAATCGGCACGGTCAAGAGAGATACGAAGGCGATCTTCCTTTTGCCAGACCAATGCACCCAACATGCCGTTGCCAAGCGGAATTGCCTCATCCCAGGATGATGCAAGGTGTTGAAAACTGAGATTGTGGGAGGGAAGTGGCGGTTTTGCGGTTGCCTGATTAAGTCCCAAACCAATGAATAGATGCAAAAAGATCAGTTGAAGCGGTTTCATGAGAGAGTATTTGATGCCTTAAAAAAAAAATTATTTCATTTCAATGTTAATTATCCTGCCAAAGAGAAGAATCGTTTGATCATTTCCCTTATCCTCCGTGACAATTATTTTTGCTTTTTCCGAATCCCCGGAATAGATGGCCTTGCACCATTGAACGGTTTTAGAGGTGGGGTTTTTATCATTCAATTCCTTCATGATCCGGTCACCTTCCAACTTATTCCCATTCATCTTTAATAACCATGCCGAGAGAAAATCGTTTGCATCGGAGGATAAATTTTGCAATACTGCTTTTCCTGTGATTTTTTCCTTCATTTCTGTAGCTGACCGCTCGTTTTTTAGCTGCTGATAACATTGGAGTGCGATATAATCCTCAAGTCGTTCATCCACCAGATAGGGTTTTCCTACTCCCAGATTTGACGGCCATTGTCTTGCCAATTCGATAGCAGTGAGTGCTTTCTGGTATTTTTTAGATTTTATGAAGTCCAAAGCGTTTCCCATATTCGCATTCCTCCATACAACACGGCCATCGGTAGCTCCTTCATTAGGTAAAACTTTAATTTTTTGAAGCAAGCCCACACAAGCGGGATATTTTTTGTTCATTTCCAGCATCTTGGCGTAGTGCAGACCCAGGTAATAGTTTTGAGGGTTCTTCGCATAAAAACTTTGGGCCAGTTCTTCGGCTTTCAGTTTGTTTCCCTGCTCCATATAAAATCTGGAGGCAAATAGTCCGGTCCGCCAGTCATTTCCTGCCAGTGCCAATGCTTTCACGATATCCGCTTCTGCCTGTTGATTTCCACGATTCAGAAGTCGGGAACGGGCAATATAAAACGGGGAAAAATCAGGTTTGTTTTCGCAGTTTTCCCAAAGTTTCTGACCTTTTTCATCGGCTCCTGCGTTCAAATAAATTAAGCCGGTATAATAATCCACTTTCCAGCTGTCAGTGAGTGATTTCGCCCATTCCAAGGGTTTAAGTGTCTCAATACGAAAAGGAAAGACGAATTGCGGACTCATTTGAACTGCTTCTTTCAACATCAAATCGGCCATTTTCCGGTAACCTGTCAAATGGTTTAAGTAAGCTTTCCAAAGTACGATGACCGGATGATTTACCGGAGCCAGTTCCAGACTTTTCAGGGCATCGGAAAATTGACCGTTACGAAAGTACCAGAGTGCATATTCAAGATAAGATTCCTCAGGCAGCTCGCAAGTAATATGATTTTGAACGTTAATTTTATTTTCGGCTGAAGGATTCGCATGATACGCTTCAAAGCGGATAAAATGATTCAAAGGGTCTTTTTGTTCCAGCTTACTGCGTTCATTTTCAGCTCTCACTCTCATTCCCAGTTTTCGAAGACTAAGAAGTTTTAATTGAATTGCATCCGATCCCATCTGATTGTATAAAAGGCTTTTATCTGCATAGTCAAGGGCTTTTTTGTAATCGCCCCGACTGAGGAAAACAGAAGAAAGGGCATTGAAGGCTGCACTTCGTTGAGAAATCCCTGCTGATGCTATGGAAAAACCATCTATCGCTGAGGTGGTATCTCCTAAAGCTAGCCCGGCCAACCCATAACTCATATTAGCTTCAGCATCATAAGTATCAACAGAAAGCGCCTTTAACGAATAATCCAGGGCAGCGCGATAATCTGTTTCCCGATAAGCCAGATGTGCCATTCCTGTTAAAGCAGACACAAACCAAGGTTCAACAGCGAGTGCTTTTTTATATTCTGCCTCAGCAGTTTTATACATGCGCTGACGTTCCTGCTCTTTCCCTAAGGTGTAATGGCCGAAAGCAGTTTCCCAGTTGAATGACGACGGGGATTCAACAGGGCGTTTGAGCAGGTGTTTTTCGCGGTTTGTCTCGAAAAATAATTTATTATTCAGCCAAATGCTCAGACTGTTATAGCTTCCAGTATATTCGAAAGATGCATTAGTCACCTGCATCGGATCAGAATGAATTTCTTTGGTGAAAACTGTTGTATTGCCGTTTCTGACTTCCAGTTTCCCATCTGTTTTTTCGTTTGGACAATATCCTAACGTGACGGTCTTTCCTTGTTGCTGAAGATTGACAGAACCTTCTGGTTGTGCGTGTTTTAATCCTTTGGTTTGTTTTACAGGAAACCAGTACTCGGTCCATTCGTCAGTCGATGCAGGAGCAAATCCGCGATTTTTGAATGGGGTAAGACTGCTTTCGCCTGCAGCCTGATTAAACAATCTTCCCGACTGAATTTCGGTATATTGACCATCGGTATCTGTCAGCAGCTTTTCCCAGATCATTCCCTGATCGGACAAACCCCATATCCAGACTTTCTTACCCGGTTTGTCGTCATAGTCGGCGTAATGGACAAACCCGAAATCATCGTTATGCCAGTAAGCACCATAGAAACCGGTTGCTTCGCCAAACACATGGTATGATTTGTAGCCTTCAAAATTATTGCTTTCATAAAAACTAAGATTTCGTCCTTTCTCATTGACAGGCCAAGGCGAAGGTTTTCCATCATGACCCAGAAAATAATTTCCGGGGAAAGAATATTCCAGATTACCTGCCGTTTTAATCCCCAGATTCATCCAATGATAATATGACTGTTCCTCCTTCGTCGGATTATCCCACACCGAGCGGGTTGTAAAATAGGCCTTGTCCTTTGCGAGGTTAATTTCGACGCTCCAGCGTGTGCGGGATGGGAAATCAATTGCTCCGACAAAGCAGCTCACACTGCCGTCAAGGTTTGTGCGAACCAGATAATCAACAGGTGATGAAGTAGTTGGTGCATGTCCGATCACGCCAAAATTAAATTCTACTCCTCCTGATGTCCAGGGGCCGCGCATGGCCACATCTCTGAATTTCACCGCATGATTGAAATAAATAAACTCTTTACCAGTCACTTTTTCCACGGCACCCCAGATCTTACCCCCAATCTCCGGGGTAATCCAAAGCTTGATGTAGTCATTTTCCAGTTCCACCATTTTCCAGTTGTGAGCAACTCCTTTGTCGGAATAACCTTCGAAACGGGCATAAGGATAAATCCTTCCCGGATTTGGAATCGGATCAGGGTCTGAAAATGGATAAGTGATCAGCGGAGTTTGTTTTTCGGAAATTTGTACTGACTGGGCACATAAATCATTTGGCATTAACGCGTACAGGACGGCGACCAGACACAGAATTAGTTTTCTCATAGGTATAAAATATTAGCTTAATTTTTTTCACGAACATAAAATAACCAGCCCTTTTGGGGTTCAATCGGGATTGAATCACCGGGATTAAAGATAGTGTAATTTTGGAAATCTTTTATTTCAGGAGCGACCAAAACCGCCTTGGCAGAATCGATTCCGAGCGTTTCCCAGTCGATGTTAAATAGAAACCGGACAGGATAGTCGTTCCAGCTTGCCACAGAGATCAACGACGAACTTTTTTTCTGGTACAGAGTGGCGTTTATGTCAGGATGACTGGCTCTAATCGGACAATCTTTCTCCCAATATCCTTTCATGGAAGAAGATTCAATTCCAAATTCATCCCATATTTTCCATACCGGACGTGGATCACAAAGGACGCCTTCAGTAGTCCAAGGATGGCGGACTGTCATTCCATAAACCATCCCGCGCCAACGGTTGCCGCCAGCCTGAAGCATATCACCCATTAACCCAAAAGGAATTCCGGATACTTCGACAAGCCAGTTTTCTGCCGGCATTTTGTCGTATTGGAAACTTTCGCCAAACCAAAGCTTATCCATATAAGGGAAATACTCAGCATATTGAGTTGCAGGACCTTTGGAAAACCCGGTATTGGAATGCAGATCGAGAAGGCATCCAGGCTTTTCATTATCCAGTACTTTTCTTATCCGTTTTACTGTTCTCCGGTCATAAGAAACGTCATCGAGGTAAAGTCCGTCAATATCTACATTACGAACCAGCCACGCCAGACCTTCGATGTAATAGTTGTACCATCGCGAATCGCCTGGAGCATTGACGATGGAGGCATCGGCACTTTTATCGGGGAAGTACTGATACCATTGAGGCCGGTATCCGTCAATGAGGTGTTCGCGCAACCAGGGATAGCCTCCTCCTTTCCCCTCTCCCAATATCTCATTGCCAAGACTTCGCAGCGCCCATAGTTCTGTGGTGTAATTAGTCAGCTCACGGATAGTGTAATAAATTTTCACCTTCTGACCTTTGGCATGCAGTTGATTTACAAACCATTTCATCGAATCTACGGCAATAAAGGGATAATTGATATGTGGATTATAGTTGTTGGCGTGGTGCAGATTTACAATTTTCACGCCACATGACAAGTCAGAATCGGAAGGCATCGGATTACCTCCATTATGATAATACCTGTCGGTAAACTGGTTTTTAGTATTGACTTTTTTTACCGGAGTTATCAATAATGACCACTCAAAATCAATGCTTTCGCCGGCTTTCATTTCTCTCTTTCCGCTATAAACAATAGCTTTGGTTTCGCTTACTGTACGTTCAATCCGGTATCCGCCTTTGTCGTTATTGTACCACGATTCCGGAGGAGCAGGGTGGTAGAGGTTCAATAGCGGACCATGATAAGTGCTGCCCCTTAGCTCGCACCAGATTCCGGCATCGGCACTTCCTATCCAGAAACTGTCATAAGGTCCTTTCCATTTGGACTCGTGGCTCTTCGGAATTTTGGTGCCGGGCAATCCCATCCCCATCATATATGGGGTTCTGTCGCTGACAAGCGGTATCTCGAGTCTTATGTCTTTTAGGCTTATGTCATTCTGCGCTTTTAAGTGAATCTTATAGTTGATGTAACCGTCTGATTCGATGATCCCAACGCCTGACAATCCGAAGTTGGCCGAATGATTGTTCCACCCTCCGCTCATTGCACCGGGCTTGTTTTTTAAGAGTTCAATATTTTCAGGCAGCGAAAATTCCTCATTTCCGGTTTGTGTTTCCACCACAAAGGAGAGCGGATGTGCCAGTATTTCAATTCCCGCGACCTGAATGGAGCCTGGCATACCGCTTTTGTCAATCGTTAGTTTTTTATCCGTAAGCCGGTAAGCAGAATTACCCAAAAATTCAATTGCTTCGTAAGGTTTTGTTGGCTGATCGTCAATCCCTAATGTTGAATTAAGCCATCTAAGCCGCGAATGTCTCCATGGTTCATTATCCCCGCGGTCGGCTAATATTTTTTCCGCGATCTTAAGCGTGACTTCTACTGTTTGTGGTGTACTGTTTTCAGGAATCACTTTAATCCTACACTTATATACCCCAGCTGGGATTTTCTCAGGAATATCAATGCCGATCCATAAAGGCTGAACAGATCCCTTGATTATATCAACCTGTTTTTCGAAAGATTGTCCGTAAGGATCAGTTCCACCGGTATTAAAGCAGGTCAGACCCGATGCGGGAATTTTAAAGCTATTGTTTTCAAGGTCAGAAAACTCCACTTTTACGTTTTTCAGTTCTTTTTTCGAAGCATAAACTCCAAGTTGAAAGGCATAGTATTCGTTTTTATTTGCTTCACCATGAAAGTTTCCTGAAGGACCTTTTTCGACCCATTTTAAGGGTATATTATCTTTCATTCTGATTGGGAAAGCCCTGTCTTCTGGAAAAATCAGGTAATCAGCAGGAAATTTTGAAAGCAAACTATTTTTTTCAGAAATCAGTGAAATTATTTCCATCGGATAAAAACTGTCGAAGGCAGAGCGTGACTGAAATCCGATATTTTTTGCCGATGGGAAGTTATCAACTAATTTATTGTCATTAATATGGTGTTGGCTAACCCATTCTTGGGAGGGTGCTTTTTCAGGTTTAAGGTAGTCTTTCCCATAATTTCCATAATCTTTCTGAACCTCATACGGCAAATAGTAGAAGTAGTACTTACCAGCTTTTATCACAGGACCAAAAGCGATCAGACACCTTTCGTTGTTCACCTGATAACGGTAAATATTGGATATGGGTTCACCGGTTTCTGCCGATACAATCAGAAATTGTTTATTTTCAGGTTTTGCGTCATGTCGGCGCCATACCAGATCAAGACTGACCACTGCAGCCGCTTTTGAGATTTCTAAAATCGCACGATGGTTCCCAAATGATTCCTCCCAGGGTGATTCTGGAACGGTATAATTTTGCTTTTCTTTGATGGGAATACCAAAAACAGCGATCACAAGTAAAAGGAAGACAGCAGTAAGGTTTGGTTTAATCATGTTAATATCCAGATTATAAAGACCTGTTCAATGAAGGATTCCAATGTATTCTTCTTTCTCCTGATAACCCAAAGGTAGTTAAGTTAAGAGAAAAAGCAGATTTTCAGGATGCTCAAATTCCAAAATTTAAAAATAGTAATTATTCAACCCGAAACGGGTTGAATATATGCAATATGTTTTGTACTCCAGTTTAAAATTACAGCACAATTTTTTGTAACTTATATAGAATTTAATTTTCAAAACCTTTATTATTTTTCACCGGCGCTGCCGGTGACCATTAACAGTTACCCCTTCGGAGTTTTTGGGTACTTGTTTGTTTGTAGTTATTTAATGGCAGCATTAATAATTTGTTCACCGAAATAGCTTCCATAACTGGTAACGCAAAAAGAGGTAATCAGTGTTAACAAACCAATAATCAGAATGACATTGGTTTGGGGTTTGACACTTTTCCACTCTTTCATCAATAAACCAACAATATAACTGAAGAAGATAAGCATCGACATATGAAGCACCCAGCTGACAAACTGAAAATTGCCCATCTTGACATGTCCCAGTCCGTAGAAGAAAAACTGAAAACACCAGAGCGAACCTGCAAGGGCAGACCAGCTCCAGTTTCGGAAAATTTCCTTGCCTGTCACACCATGTCCGGGAAGAAACTCCTTCAAGGTTCCCTGCCTGATGCCGGCAACAACAAACCATATAAAGTTGACTGCAAAACATCCGGATGTAGAGAGAATCATTTTTGCATTGCCCTGAAAATTTCCAGCTCCGTTTTGGGCTGCAATATCTGCAATAGGTTGGCCATATTCGAGTGAAAGATTAAAGACACCTGAAAGCACTCCTGCAACAATAGTCAGAAGTAATCCAATGGTCATATTAAAACCTTTTTGATCCAGGGTGATGGCATTCAGATCCTTTTCCTTTTTAAATCCGGCCCATCCGCAAAGAATTACTCCGATTAAGGAAAGGATCATTCCAATCAAAACAATATTTCCTCCCGGTTTGGTGAAAAAATTGCCAAGTCCACCGAAAATAATCAAGGGAAAGATCGTTCCCAGTACGGCCGAAATACCAATGGCTAAAGTGTAGGTCAGGGAGTAACCGATATAATTTATTGCTTTCCCAAACGACATCCCACCAAAACCATAAGCGCCTCCAAGCAGGAAAGCGGCCCAAAAAGGTTTCGAAGGTGCTTCCGCTAAGATTCTAAAAAAGCCCGGCACAGTGAGCCAGCCAAGGAAAAGAGGCATGATGATCCATGCAAACAGGGCTTGTACAAGCCAGAAAGTGCCCCATGACCATTTTCTGGTTTGTGTACTTGGAAGGTAACAGCTAGCTGCTGAGGCTCCGCCAATGGCGTGAAGGCCGGTTCCAAGCAATGGATTAGAAGCAATCATTAAAAGTTGGTTTAAAAGTTTGGTGTTTACCCTGGAAATGGATTAATCTAAACTATAAATATTCCTTTGGAAACTTCCATGGTGCACGGTATTCCGGAGTTGCCAGTTTTGAAGCTTCATTATCTCCGACAATTTTTTCCGTGCCGGGATCGAACCTGATCGAACGGCCAAGTTTCAGAGAAAGTGTGCTAAGCTGAATTGGAACATCTACCCGGACGTGGTAACCCGGATTGCACGAAGGCTGTTTGCGTGATTTGATGCATTCGAGCCATTCTATTTCATGACCGGGCGAAGGAGGTATAGATACCGGGGGTGTTTTCATTTCATCCATCCGGTTCCCTTCCGGCGAAATAAGATGATCGCTGTAATCGGTCTGCAAGGTGCCGTTAACGCCATGAAAATAGATACCTAATCTGCGTCTGGTCTCTTTTCCGCGAGCAAAGTCAAAGCCATAACTATTAGTCAATGAGCTCATCCAGCTCATTGTGAGATTGGGATACCGCATGATTACTTCATGGTTGTCGTATGCATCGCCATCATCTTTGATAATAAAACGTCCGCCGGTAGCACTTACTTCCGTCGGATAACCCAGATCCATTGCCCAAATAGGGAGGTCTATAATATGAGGTGCCATACCCGGTGTCCAGCCCCCGCTGAAATCCATCCAGAAACCGTGATAAAAAGCGTCTTTTACCAGATTTGGGTTAAAAGGCTGCATCCGCGCCGGTCCTACCCACATCTCCCAGTCCATCCCTTTGGGAATATTTGTGGTATTATTTCCCAAGCCAATCCCTTTGGCTTCATTCATTACATTAAAAGTCCTTACAGTACCTATTTCACCAAGATTGCCTGACCGAATTAACTCGACCACCCGGCGGTAATTCTCACTGGCATGAATCTGCGTCCCGATCTGGCAGATGATATTGTGTTTTTTTACTGCATTTCGTACAGCAAGACTTTCGCCAAGGTGCATCGTCATAGGTTTCTGAAGGTAAATGTCTTTGCCTGCCTTGCAAGCTTCAATCGCCATGATGGCATGCCAGTGTGCCGGAGTTGCAATTATCACAGCATCAAGGTCTTTGTGAAGAAGCATCTCTCTGAAATCGGTATATCCGGTACAGGTACTCTTGAATTTTTCAACAATGGGATCCAAACGTTCTTTCCATACATCGCAGGCAGCAACTACGACCACATTTGGCTGAGCTGTACATGCGTAAAGATTAGCTTTTCCCAAACCTCCACAACCAATTATGCCCAGATTAATTTTATCGCCCGGAGCCTTACCCTGTCCCTGAAGAACCGAAGATTTCAGGATAATGGGTGCAGCGATTGTTGCAGCGCCACTGGTCTTTATAAATTGGCGACGCGTGAATGATGAATTTTCATTTTCTGTTTTCATAATTATGGTGATTAGTTAACGTTATTGTTCATTGATAGTTACTTAAGAGTTACTTTGCCGGTTCTGTTTCGGGAAAAGAAAAGGTTGGCAGAGGAGCCAGTTCTGAATTAAAGGCATCCCACAGCAAAACTGACAGGGCTTTGGCCGGTTGGGTTCCAGGGTGGATAAAAAGCCGGAAACGGAGTATCAATGGTTTCCCGGGGATTAGTTTATAGCGTGTACCGGAGGCCGGAAAGGTTGGTTGAACCCATGAAAGTTCAGGGTATTGAATCCAGTCGCCAGGGTAATCGGGATTTTTTTGATGCTGAATTACCATTAGACCAGAGGTGGCATCTGCTCCGGCAAAGAGTCCGCTTAAGTCAGACCATGAGCGCCTTGGCTTTAAATTAGATGAGTCGGTGGTAAATGCAATGTGCTGATTTTTTGGGGTCTGCATCCTCACATTTAGTCCTCCGTAATGTTCGGTACCCCGACGGGCGATTGTAATACTGTCTTTTAAAGCAATAAACCTGAATGCGAGATCGATGATTCTTCCTTTTGAAGTGGAGCGATAAGCGCGAATAACAGCCACCTCGCGGACGATGGGTATACTATTTTTCCACATCCAAAGATTTTCGGCTTCAATCTGGGCAAATACCGGACCGCTTTGAAGTTTTATTTTCCCTGTTGGCCTGGCAAAAACAATTTGCAGTGCATGAAGATCACCACGTTTGTTGCCAAAATCGACTTCAGGCCAGGCCCAATAGATGCCACGATGATGTGGATGATCCTTCGACCAGTCACGGGTCAGTATTTCACCTTTCGGGCCGTATACCGGATGAATGTAATTGCTGCGCGCAACGGCATAAATACTGGGATTCGCCATAAAAGTATCACTCTTTGTCGTGATGTACTTGTTTGCTGCTAATGTGTCAATAGCATCTCTTTCATATACAGTCTCGTAATTGTATTGCAGAATAGGTTTTAACTCATCTGACAGAATAATTTGTCCGCTTTTGTGGTCTTGATTAGCATGCATAACCGACTTAGGCTTCTTCTGAAGCTCAGACCATTCCAGCCGTCGCGGCCCCGGGTTCCCCGAAGGAAGAAGGAGTACGGCCTGAGAATTTTTATCTGTTTTTGATAATTCCCACTGAACGGGAATTGTCTGCCTTTCATCTGAGCCTATTATTGTCTCGGTTAGTCCGAGTCGTCCCTCCATTGCAACTGCAAGCTGACGTTCACTTAATTTTAAAGACTTTGAAACCGGAGCGTCAGTCTGCCCCGGCGTACCATCAGACTCTTTGATTATCCATCGCGATTGGCAAGATGACAGGGCAATGATTCCAGACAATATGAGAAAATAGTTTGATCTTTTCATCGTTAGCTAATTTGCATTTATTTAGCGCTTTCGTATTACATGGTTCGTAGGAAGCTCGTTTTGCGAACTGTATTTTCGCTCCGTTTGTCAATTGGATAGTCAAAGATAGCAGAATCTTCAGATTTTTAGATGTTAAACGTATAATTATGTGATTCATTCGACGCTTTATCATTAATTTTGAAAAACCAAAGATCTAAAAATACACCTATGACCAGATTGATGACTCTGCTGCTTGTTTTCTTTTCGACATTCTCTTTTTTATTTGCCAATTCCGTCTCGTTTAATATTCTGGATTATGGTGCACGAGGCGATAGTTCTGCTCTAAACACAAAACCAATACAATCGGCAATTGATGCATGTGCCAAAGCAGGTGGAGGCACGGTCTGTTTCCCGGCTGGTAAATACATTTCAGGGACTCTTTTTTTTAAAAGTAATATTACGTTATATTTTGAAGCAGGGGCGGTTTTAATTGGAAGTGGTAATCTCAACGACTATCCTGTTACTGTTTCAGGTATTCGCTCCTATACTGATAATTACACGGATAAAAGCCTTATTTATGGTGAAGGATTGGAACATATTGGTATTACTGGTGATGGTATTCTCGACGGAAACGGCACATCTTTTAAGGGGGCATATAAAGTTCGTCCTTACATGATCCGTATTATCAATTGTAAAGATGTCCTGGTAAGGGATGTAACTATGATCAACTCCCCGATGTGGGTGCAGCATTATCTGGCATGTGAAGATGTTAATATTGATGGGATTACAGTAAACAGCCGGCGTGATTTTGTTAATAATGACGGAATTGATATTGATGGCTGCAGTAATGTCAGGATTTCAAATTGTGAATTCATAGCCGGAGACGATGCAATTGTTCTGAAAAGTACCTTGAATCGGGTTTGTAAAAACATTGCTGTTACAAATTGCAACATCAGTTCCAATTGTAACGCATTTAAATTGGGGACTGAATCAAACGGTGGTTTCGAGAACATTGTTTTGAGCAATTGTACCATATACGATACCACCCTTGGCGGGATAGCTTTAGAAATGGTGGATGGGGGAACGCTGGACCGAGTGTCGATATCAAATGTTGTTATGAACAATGTTGGTGCAGCAATCTTTATCCGTTTAGGCAACCGGGCCCGGCCTTTTAATGAAAAGATGGAAAAACCGGGTACAGGTAAATTGTCAAACATTATTATTGACAACGTACAGGCCATTAATGTAGGAAATGTAGGTTGTTCAATCACTGGTTTACCAGGTTTTCCGGTTGAGAATGTGACGCTGACGAACATTCGGCTCTCATTTCAGGGTGGAGGAACTCCTGAACTTGGGAATCGTGAAATCCCTGAGCTTCCGGAGAAATACCCCGAATTTAAAATGTTTGGGATGCTTCCTGCCTATGGATTTTACTGTCGGCATGCTAAAAATCTGACGTTTGAAGATGTTGAAATGAATTATATTGCACCCGAGGCAAGGTCTGCTATTGTTTGCGACGACATTGCAGGATTGGAATTGTACCGGTTAAAGGCAATGATTGGAAATGAGCCGGTCATTCGATGCAATGATGTGAGCGATTTATTTGTACAGGCATGCATTGCACCCAAGAATACCAGGACCTTTTTGCAAATTGGGGGGACTAAGAGCGGACATATTTCTTTAATAGGAAACGATCTTGGCAGAGCAGAAAAAGCAGTTAAGAAAGATGCTGATATTGAGGTATTTTTAGATTCCAATCACATAAAATAGTTTTAATTATTATCTACTCCTCCGCGGCATTTGGCGGAATTTTTATCGGATGGGTGTCGTCATCATTCTTAAATTAATGATCCCAAAGATTGAGCCGATAAAATATTGATATCTCATGGTTTTATCGCAGGTTCTTACCATACGGAAAGCTTTCCGACATAAAAAAACCGGGGCAGCACAATGTGACTACCCCGGTTGAGCGAATTTGCAGGAAACAAATGATGGTACTTTTATCCCCTGCCTGACGCACCAATAAAATGTTGAACGATTATGATATAAAAGTTACCATGGTTTATTCGTTCCTTGCAGCAACCACATCTTACTCCATTGATTATCCTCAGCCGGAGTTAATTTTGCAATTGCAGCCACTACATTTGTTTTATTGAGTATTGATTCATCGGCGCCATAAGGATATCGTACCGGAATTTTAGTTCCATTACTGCCTGATATTAAATTTGCTCCAAAATTAGGCAAGCCCGTTCTGCGCCAGTCGAACCAGAATTCGGGGGTCATGAAAGAGGCCAGCCACTTTTGGGTCATCAATAGTCCTAAACGCTCAGTGTCGTTTGCTGCACCATTAAATACGCTGACAAGATTACCTGTAAATGCAGTTTCATTATAAGCAACCAAGGCATGGGTAACTGCATCATAAACGGCAGGATTACCATTGGCGATATTGTATTGCCTCATGCTTCCGGTTACTCCCTCTTTGTAGTAATCTACTGCTGTACCTGAAGTAATCCATCCCTTAAGACGGCCCTCCGCCAGTATAAAATTAAGCTCGGCGTAGCTCATATAGACTGCTTTTACTAACGGATTCGTGTTTAGAGCATAGATGTCGCCAAGGTACGAAACGTTCGGATTAGCAGCCTGATCAACATAAACACTGGAATTAAGAGCCTTAAGGGCATTAAAATTTGTCAGACTTGAAAGATTGTAAAGGTCAGGGTATCCCATAGCCGGAGGTAAACCAACGTACCTGGCCGTATCAATAGCCGTAGCTCCAACCTGAGCAGGAGAAACATTTAATCTTATTTGTCCGTCGGCGGCTTTCACATAACCTGTTGTGGTTGCGCTAACCTTTAACTGAGCATCAACAGGGCGTATAAAAGTAGTTAAGCGTGGATCACCGTTTGTCTTTAACTTATTGATAAACGTGGCACATGGTTTGCGGCGATAGTATTCTGACCTGTTGTTCCATCCGAGCGGTCCGCCTGGCCATGAAGTGGCTTCATTTGTCCCGGGATAGACAATGGAGGCATTATCGCTGCTTGAAGTAAAAACAGGATACATAGTTGGATTTCCCACGATTGCACTAAAGTCTTCCTTAACATTAGGTACATCAGCCAATTTTTCAGATAGTCGCATCAAATACCTTAAGCGCAAAGAGTTGCAGAATTTTCTCCACTTTAAAACATCGCCCTGAAACATGAGGTCAGCAGATGCAGCTCCATCAACTGTTGTTACAGTCGCCAAAAGCTCATTAGCAGACTTAAGATCGGCCAATATTCCAATAAAAATAGCTTTCTGAGCGTCGAAAACAGGTGTAAAGTTCCCCTTAGAGGCTTTCATTGCTTCAGAATAAGGCATATCGCCCCAGAGTGACGTCATGAAACCATACCAAAAGCTACGCATAATTTGTCCTACTGCGGTGTAGAATTTTTGGTTACCCTCTAAAATTTCGGTCTTAGCATAATCAACAAGGTACTGGCTGTTAATCAAGGAGGAATTGGTTGGACTAAAATTTACAGGTGTCCAGCTAAAAGTATTGGTGCCTGCGTAATCAATATAATCTCTCTGCATGTATTGCATCGCTTCCGAAAGGGTAATCGTACCCCCGTAAACATGAGCACGGGTATAGTTGGTCGCAGAACTGGAGAGAACGGATGTAAGGACATATTTTATATTTATATCACTTGCATTCAGCTGATTGGGGCTTGTGTTGATCTCCGTTAGATCCTCGCAGGATGTTGTCAGCAGCAGAACTATGGTTGCGATGCTGAGAAATATAGTTTTTAGTTTTTTCATCTTTTTCGATATATTTTGAAGTTTTTTCATCTCTTTCTGTTTTAGAAGGTGACATTGACTTTAAAACCGACAGGCATAACGATCGGTGAGCCATTCCAGAGGACGAATCCCTGCATGGTATTCCCGTTAGGTTGCTGATTGTACATCGACTCCGGATCCTGGTTGGTCTTGTTCGCGGCATAAAGGAGGATGTTTTTCATGAATCCGGAAAGGAGGATGCTTTGAGCGCCCACTTTCCCCGCCCATGATGGAGGTAGGGTGTATGAAAGTGCGATCTCCCGGAGTTTAACAAAAGAGGCATCGTAAACCCATTCAGTTTTTTGGTCAAGATAAAAGTATCCTCCTGTAGGCTGGAATACATCATATGCCTTGATTATCTTTGTTCCGGCTGCTCCGAAATTTTCGATGTATCCACCTTTACCATCGGATATTACACCCGGGAAATAGGCTCCTTCGTTGGTTCCTGCAGCGGGGTAAGGAAATCCGCCCAGATCCTGTGTTCTTCCCCCAACCCAGACATTGTTCTGGTAAACTTCAGGATGAGTTTTGATTTCGTTTGCTAAAGCATTCAAGTCGCCGTTAAAGGACTTGCTGCCGAGGATACCAGAGAATGTGCTGGAACCGGGATCGCCAGGGTGGGTGTACTCAACTTTTCCGGCCCTGCCCAGACGCAGCATCGTTTCGTCCATATATTTACCACCTTGTCTCCAGTCAAAACTTAACGAGAGAGAGACGCTTTTATAGCTTAGGCTGGACTGCAATCCAACCCTGAAATCAGGCATATAACTACCGATATAATCGCCTCCTGCGGGGCCATTTTGCAATTTGCCGTTCGCATCGAGCAAATTCCAGCCTTTATAAGTACCTTCTGTAACCCGTTTCGAGTCTGTGCCGTAAAAATCACCTACATAGCCACCTACTTTAGTCCATGCATAAACTTCGCGGCTCGCCCAGAACAGAAACTGATTAATACCCGGGGTCAACTCTTTCAATTGACTTCTTTCCTTTGTGAAATTTGCATTGATATCCCATGTCCAATCCTTTGTTTTCCATGGAACAGCGTTTAATCCGATTTCAATACCGGTATTCTCAATATTACCTGCGTTGATGGTTGCTGATCCATAACCCGACATAGATGCCGTTGCGGCATTCAGGATCTGGTTTTTGTTCTGAACCTTGTAATAGGTAAAGTCGAAGCCCAGTCTGTTTTTGAAAAAAGAGACATCGGTACCAATCTCAAAAGAGCTGGCAATCTCAGGTTTCAGGTTGACATTAGGCAAACTTCCAGGAACCGAATAAGTCGTACTGGCACCCCATGTTCCCTGGCCTAGTATTGTCGCAATAGCATAAGGAGAGGTATCTTTACCTACTTGTGATACGCCTGACCTGACTTTAAGCAAAGAGATCCATGATGGGAGTGAAACCATCTCATTGACCAATGCACTGAGTGAGGCTGATGGATAGAAATAGGATCTGTTGGCTTCCGGCAGTGTACTCGACCAGTCGTTTCTGGCAGTTGCATCAAGATAAATCATGTTGTTATAGCTTAAGTTAACTAAGCCATAGACGCTGTATATGTTTTTCTTGTAGGAAAAATCATAGTAAGTAAGGCTGCTTCTGTCCACATTTGAGAGGGTATACAGGCCTGCTAATACAAGTTTATCTCCACCTCCGTACATTGAGTAACTGCGTTGCTTCATCATGTTACCACCAAAAGAGGGGTCAATCTGAAATTTTCCAATCTTCTTGGTGTAGGAGATCATAAAATCAGCATTCATCTCTCTCTCATTATCGATTTTCTCATTAAACATACCATTTGCCCTGTTATTTCCGCCACCATCACCGCCATAACTCGACCAAGGCTGCCTGTATGTCCTTTTATTTTCATTGTAGTTATAGGCATAGCGACCCATAAGCTTTAAATCGGGCAGAATCTGGTAATCAAGTTTGACGCTCCCAAGCATTCTCATTCTGTTGAACCCGTCCTTTAATTCATATGCGGCAAACCATGGGTTGTCATAATTTGTACTTACTCCCTTTTGCAACACATTAGGAGTTTTCCAGTAATCTCTCAGGTCATTGATATTCACGTGGGGAGGAGTCTGGAAGAGCGCCATGTACTGAGAATCGCCTCCGTTTTTCACCGGAAAGTTATCCGAATTGGGATTTTCGATGTTAAGATTGGTAGATATCTTCATCTTTTTATTGATGTCATAGGTAACTGCCATATTCACCCCGTTACGAGCTAACTTAACCCCGGGATAAACCCCCGTTGCTCCCAGGTGAGAAACCGAAAGCCGGAAAGTTCCGCGATCGTACGAGCCATTCACGCTCGCGTTAACCACCGTTTCCAACCCTGTCTGAAAGTAATCCTTAAGTGTGTTATTATAAAATTTCAGAGGCTGAGCAACCCCGTTTGTGTTCCATTGAATGGCAGAAGCACCAGCCTCAGGACCATTCCACTGCTGATAAGCGCTTTCATTTAGAACCCCGCTAATACCTGTGGTAAACCTGTTTTGAAGATTTATGTATTTGTAGGGTAACGAATATGTTGATCCGACACTCACTTCCACACCTATACCATTCTTCTTCATCTTACCCGATTTGCTGGTTATCAGGATAACACCGGTACCTGCCCTTGATCCGTAAAGAGCCGCTGCACTGGGACCTTTCAACACTGTAACACTTTCAATGTTCTCAGGACTGATATCTTTCATAACCTTTTGATCGCCAACGGGTACACCATCCACGATGACCAGCGGGTTGTTGTTTCCAGAAAGGGAAGTAATACCCCTGATGTTGACAAAAGTATCCCCGTTGATGTCATTGGATGTGTTGGAGATTTTAACACCCGACATCTTTCCTGCCAGAGCGCCGAGAATGTCCTTTTGAGGTACGCGTACCATTTGATCTGATTTCACCTCCCCAACGGAGTAACCCAACGCTTTTTTCTCGCGTTTTATTCCGAGAGCAGTAACGACAACATCCGATATCTCCAATGTTGATTGCATGAGGATCACATCAACGATGTTTTTTCCCGTGCAGGCAACTTCCTGGGTCTGCATCCCAACAAAGGAGAAGACCAGTGTTTTGGCTTCCGGAGGAACAGATAATTGATATTTTCCATCATTGTCGGTAATAGTTCCGGTGGTTGTCCCTTTTACAACGACAGAAACCCCGGGAAGTGAAACTCCGGTGTCATCAACCACTTTTCCTGTAATCTTAAGACTTTGCTGGGTAGTCATTTCCCGGTCGGCAGTCCCTTTGGGTTTAACTACAATATAGCGGTCGATAACTTTGTACTCCAGACCTGTCTTTGCCAGAACCTGGTCAAGAATTTCTGTGACAAGTGCGTCTTTGGCTTCGAAGGAAACTGATTCTATTGATTTTACTTCCTCCTTTTTAAAGTAGAAATAAAATTCACTCTGATCCTCGATTTGTCGGAAGATATCGATCAAAGAGGAGTTTCTGGCAGATAAATTTAACTTCGTGTTCTGTGAGTAGGTAGAGGCACTGATTGTCATCAAACTTCCAAACAGCAGAATTATCGTCAGTTTCATAATTCGCATAATTTTTGTCCACTGCTTTTCACTGCCGTGGCTAAGTCGGTACATTTTCATAAATTTGCATGATTTAAATTTAACATTAAAGGTTTGTTTGAATTGATTACTGCGGTGAGGATGGTATGAACATCTTCACCGCTTTTTCTGAATTTTAATTCATCATAGGCACTTATGTTTTATGTTTTTTTATAGATAGTTATTTCATCTTTTCCTGTTGCATTTATCTTATGTTTGAAGGTAATCGGCGAGAGCAATTCCAATGCCTGCATAATCTGGTCCACCGGTTTGTTTTTAAGAATAGTTCCTGTAAATCTATGTGATTTCAATTTTTGATTTGCAAAAGAAATATCTACATTATACCACCGGTTAAGCTTTGCAGCAATCTTATCCAGTGGTTCATCATCAAAGTATATTTTCCCCTCGGTCCAGGCTTTGTAAGAACTGGTTTCGACATTCTCAATAGCGACCGTTGTCAGGTTTTTATTTTTAGTACCCATCTGTCCGGGTACCAATTGTGCTATAGTGTTACCGGTATTATTCTGAATTAAGACCCTGCCTTCAACGAGTGTAACTGACGTGCTGGCATCTTCCTTGTATGCTGAAAGATTAAAGGAGGTGCCAAGAACTTGAACTTTCATGTCGGTAGTATTTACAGTAAACGGACTGTAATCCATTTTAGTCACTTCGAAATAGGCTTCTCCTTCGATTGTTATACTCCTGTTGTTTGCTGCAAATTGCTCAGGATAACGAAGTATAGTCCCTGAATTCATCCATATTTTTGTGCCGTCGCTGAGCGTTATCTGACTCATTTGACCGTAAGGCACTTTGATCTCTGAGTACCGGACTTCTTTTTCCTCATCTCCCGAAATCAAAGGATTTAACAGATTTCCGGCAAGAAAGGCAACGAAAATAATGGCAGCATATTTTAACACTGCATTAATCCTGTATGACTGGTCATTTTTGATTCCCAGTTCAATTTTTCTCCACGATTTTTTGCTGCTCGGGGAAATGGACTTAATTTCAGTCAGATGACGATGTATTTGTTGTGCTTTTTCAAATTCCTCTACGTAAACAGGATCATTCATCATTCGCTCGAATTCTGATAACTCATTTATTTCCAGTTCTCCGTGTAGTTTTTTTGCAATTTTCTCCCAATGGGAATCACTATTTTCAATCATTTTTTATAATTGTTTCTGCTTTTAAGACGAAAAACAGTTCCTAAAGGGTGACAGGGAAAGCAATTAAAGAATAAGACAGATCAGTGAACAATGGCCAATAATCTGGCAACGAAAAATGAGGTAATCTGTGACGAGACGCAAATCCAATAGCGCTTTCTTTTGTAAGTTGCAGAAAATATACTTCCGGTAATATTATTATTGGTTAATCAACGATTTCATCTGATCCAACTCAGGCTGCTGAGTTCGTTCCGAGTCCAGCTCTTCCTTGAGGAAACGGTATGCACGCCCAATCTGGGTTTTAACTGTATTAACAGATATTTGCAGTTTTCCGGCAATCTGAGCATAACTAAACGACTCAAAAACGGCTAACTCTAATATTCGACGACGTTGTTCTGGTAATTTTTCCAGCGCTTTATATAAAAGGTCATTGTAATCGAAATCGTCAACTTCCAGTATGTCGGCAGGTTCTGTAATTGACATGAAATCAACAAGGATAATACCGGTTTTTTTACGTGTGCGATCAATCAATCCATTACGCAGCATTAAAAACAGGTAAGATTTCACTGAACGTTCGATCAGAATATCACTCCGTTTGGTCCATAATTTAATAAAACAATCTGAAATTGATTCGTCTAATCCTGATTGATTGGAATATAACTTATAGGCATAACGGTACATTGCAAGGTAATAGCGTTCGTGCAATACCTTTAAAGCCCTTGTATCTCCATCTCGAATGCTTTTCCATAAAATCAGATCGTCATCCATAAAAATCAATTTAGCAACAATGCCGTTTCGTTAGTTTACCCGAAAGATCAGGGCTTGAGAATTTACGGTGTAAATTTTCTATAACGAAGTAACTGATTTATATCTAAAAAACTACATTATTTATTGCTTTTTGCTTATGGTTTTTTACCATTCCACAACGAATGGTAACGACCCGGCAGATTAGCCTTGCTAAGTAAGTTGTAGAAATAAAATAATGTCGTATTATTTTTCAATCAATTCATTAAATCCTGGTCATTAGTGAATGTTGAATATTACGTTGCGGTGCTTTGCACCTTAAGAATCGTGCTTAATATCATTATTTCTACAAATATTTCGCAGCTCTGCTGCTTTCCTGTTTTACTAAGGTGCAGAGCACCGCGATATTTGTAGATGATTAATCGTCTTAGACCAAAAGGTGCAAAGCACCGAAATATTTGTTTAATAATTCAGTAATTATCAGAGATCATTTTCAAATAAAATGAAAATCAAAAATGCGACATTAAATCTTTCCGATTACTTAGTCACTACTAAGTTACTCATTTTTCAGGAAATTCAGGGAAATATTTTTGTAAAATTGATTTTTCAGTTTTCAACAAGTCTGAAAGTGGTATTGGTTTATCCTGAGGGCGCGTTTGCTTTTGGTTAATCTGTCCCATCAGACTCCAGTTACGGGTGCTGGCAGATACCGGTTCACTAGCTTTCAAGTCATAACGCGTGAAATCAATAACCATTTGCTCCGCCTTTTTTTGCTGATCAGATAGTAGGGCAAGCCTGAAAGTCTTGTTCATCAGCCACCGGATTTTCAAACCGGCATCCGATCCTCCGATTCCTGATCCATACCCCTCAAACTGGTAATTAAAATCATTGCTTTTATAGTGTTTACGCCAAATTAAACCGAACTCCCCTTGAGTAACGAATCTTACATCCGGCCAGCGCTTTTTTATTTCGCTCAGCCAGACGGTTAATCCTGAAACATCGATCGGCAATGAGATCTCCCAGCAGTTTGTAACCCATGCAAACTTATTTAATTCAAATCCGCGGTCAAAATGGTTGGCTGTAGAATGAAGCATCTCCTTTAAACCAATTTCCTGACCATACTTATGGAGTGTCTCAATAGGTCCGACACCCATCCGGCTATTGAAACCGCCCGCACCACCGGCTCTTCGCGCCGCTAAAAAGTCCATCGTCCAGCCATCGAGATTGACACAATCTATGAAATCAGCTCTTCCTTGTGCCGGCTTACAAAAATGTTCCTTCGAAGGATAATAAGGATAACAAACCGACCCATCACCATCTTGATTATCAATTGCATATTGACTCCATATATTTCCCTGACAAACATGAATAGCCTCTTCCCGGACAAGATAATCCAGATTTTTAGCCGACAGAAAACCTGCAACAACACTTAGCGGCCGATAATTATTACCGACAAT
>CAYHDA010000011.1:0-32403 GCA_964355145.1 uncultured Mariniphaga sp. | reverse complement strand
CCTGCTTTTACAATTAAGGTTACCCTCAAATGCGCCATCAATACGAATATCGCCATCAGACTCAATGTTTCCGATGATTTTTGTATCCTGAGCAAAAGTGTTTAATGCTTTAACTTCACTGATGATTGGCTTAGCCATTTTTAGCATTTTAAGTTTTATTGAATAGCAATGATAAGATCGCAAATTGCTTACTATCAAAACGATACATTTTTGTAATGCGCAAAAAAATCCCCTTGGGGATTTTAAACGTTTTACTGTTCAGTAATAATAAGCAAAAGTACCGAACCTGGAGACTAAACGGCAGCGATCTTTTCGATTGCCAGTTTACCTCTGTAGTAACCGCAGTCCTGACAAACTGTATGAAATTTCACAGTTGCGCCGCAGTTTGAGCAAGTTGCTAAAGTAGCAGGAACAGCTTTGTCGTGCGTTCTGCGTTTATCTCTCCTTGTCTTGGAATGTTTGTGCTTTGGATGTGCCATTTTTAATAATCTTTACTTTATTTACCAATAATTTTTTTCAAATCGTTCCACCTTGGATCTATCGGATCGCTTTCCGGCAAATCGGCAGCTTTGTATTCATCTAATTTCTTAAGCATCTCCCGATCACACAAGCTGTTTCCACTCTGATCATCAGGATGAATATGCCTGATCGGAATACTTAAAATAATGAACTCATAAATGAGTTTAGCTACGTCAACCTGGGATGCACCCGGATGGATATAAATTACTTCATCGCCATCGTCGGTTTCTGTTTCACTAAACTTAACCAACATTGGGTACTTTCCCTGAACTTGCTGAAAATAAGACTCAAGACAACGATCGCAAATCAATTCGACCTCTCCCTTAAGCTTAAACATCAACCTCAAATAAGTTGCCCGTTTTTCCAGTTCAACACTGATTCTTACACTTCCTTGCTCAATCTCACTCTCCTCGAATCCGGTAAAGAAGCGATGGTCTGCCGTAAAGTCAAATAAATGCTTGCCATCATTCAATCCCGAAAACGGAATGGTATATTGTGAAAGGTAATTCATAACGTTCCGCTTTTTTTAAGCTTTGCAAAAGTATAAAAATTTACAATACAACAACGATATTTTTTTTCTGAAATACAATCTTCCCTTGCGGTTTATTTATGTTTCATCAATTCACGCACTGCAAGACAAATTCCTGCAGGATCAAATCCGCATTCGTGGTATAACTCATCCTGTGTTCCATGTTCAATAAAACGGTTTGGAACCCCTAATCTTGTAATTGAAATATGCTTGCCGGATAGCGCAAAATATTCTGTTACGGCACTGCCAAATCCGCCGTCAATTATTCCGTCTTCAACGGTAATGGCCGTATCGAATTTTCCGGCAACCTGATCAAGTATATCAAGATCAAGTGGTGAAACAAAACGCATATCGTAATGTGAAAAGGTAATTCCTTCTTCATTCAGAATTTCTGATGCTTTGACTACGAAATTTCCAACATGACCGATAGAGAGTATGGCAAGTTGGGTCCCTTCACTGATCATCCTCCCTTTTCCAACCGGTATTTCCTGAAACTCGCTTTTCCAGTTAGTCAGCGGTCCATTTCCACGGGGATAACGGATGCTGAAAGGGCCTTTGCCGGGAAGCTGGGCTGTGAACATAAGATTTCTCAACTCTACCTGATCCATTGGGGCTGACACGATCAGATTAGGAATATTTCGCATGAATGCCAGATCAAAAACACCGTGATGAGTCGGGCCATCAGCACCAACAAGTCCCGCCCGGTCCATACAAAGCACCACGTTTAGTTTTTGTAAAGCAACATCATGAATGATCTGATCATATGAGCGCTGCATAAATGAAGAGTAGATATTGACAAATGGCAACATACCACCAACTGCAAGGCCGGCTGCGAAAGTAACCGCATGAGGTTCAGCTATTCCAACATCAAAAGTTCGTTTTGGAAATGCTTTCATCATCATATTCAGCGAGCATCCCGAGGGCATTGCAGGGGTGATGCCAACAATTTTATCATTTCGTTCGGCAAGCTCAACCATAGTTTTTCCAAAAACATACTGATATTTTGGTGATTCAGAAATATCAGAGGTTGCGGAAAAAACTTCTCCGGTGTGGATATCAAACTTCCCGGGGGCGGCATGCCATTTTGTGGCATCGTTCTCTGCCGGGATAAATCCTTTCCCCTTTTTTGTGACAACATGAAGTATTTTAGGTCCGGGTATTGCCTTTAAATCAGAAAATATCCGGGCCAGACCTAATACATCGTGGCCGTCAACCGGTCCGAAATAGCGGAATCCGAATGATTCGAAAAGGTTACTTTCCCTGAATACTACTGCCTTCAGGGCCTGCTGATGTTTTTGAAGTACTCTTCTCGCAGTAGGCCCAACACCGTAAATTTTGCCGAGCATTTTCCAGATTCTTGTTTTAAGGCTGTTATAAGTAGGAGAAATCTGCATCCGGACAAAATACCTGCTGATTCCCCCTACATTGGGGTCGATCGACATGTTATTATAGTTCAGAATGACAAGAATATCCGCATTTGAAGCTCCGGCATTATTTAAACCTTCAAATGCCATACCGCCGGTCATAGATCCATCGCCGATAACCGCAATTACTTTACGGTCCTTTTCACCATTAAGACTTGATGCAACAGCAATCCCAAGCGCTGCAGAAATTGAAGTAGAAGAGTGTCCGACACCAAATGCATCATACTCACTTTCTGCCATTTTCGGAAAACCGCTAATCCCTTTGTATAAGCGATTGGTAGCGAATACTTTTCTGCGGCCTGTTAGTATTTTATGACTGTAAGCCTGATGTCCCACATCCCAGATCAGCTGGTCGTAAGGTGTATTGTAGGCATAATGAAGGGCAACAGTAAGATCAACCACACCAAGGTTTGCCCCCAGATGTCCCGGATTAGAAGCGGCTTCACGTATAATAAAACCTCTTAATTCAGCGCAAACCAATGGTAGCTGCTCCTCCTTTAGTTTTCTAAGATCTGCAGGATAATCAATATTATTGAGTAAATTACTTTTGAAATCAACCATTTAAGGGATTAAAAATTACAATGTTTGAAAATGCAAACTATACCATTATAACCAATTTGAATCAGGATTGTTCGGCCTTTAATGAAATTGTTACTTCTCTTTCCATGCAGACTTTAATTCATAGACTTCGATCTCGTCGACAAATAACTCCCCGCCCTGAGACCACAACACTAAATCCTCATCCTTTTCCGCGGGCAAAAAACAACTGCTAAGCACAAACTCTCCGTCATTGGCGAATATTTCGATTGAAGAGCGGTCAACTAATATTTCCAGTTGCAGTATGCCTCCTTTGGGTTCAACAACAACATGACTACCTAAACAATCAAGTAACTTCTTATTTGAATCATACCGGATTTCAGTTCCGGGATCTTTTTTCCCGTTTCTAACCAAAAAACCAAAACCGTCGGAACTCTTTGGATCGAACTTAGCCTTGATATGAATGGCTTTACCGGAAATTCCTCCGATTAAATTTCCTTTTAATCCGGGAATAATATTTTTCTTTTTTCTGACCAATTCTTTATCATGCAATGTGGCAATGGCATCTATCGGTTTTTTACAAAGTTTAATCCCTGATTTTGTGGTACGTAGTGAAAGTTCGCAAGGAAAAGTCATTTGACCGTTAAAAGGCATCTCAGGGAATTCACCTCCCCGCATCCATGCCAGTTGAATCAACTTGCCTTCAGGTTGGTTAGACCAGGTTTGTGTGGCATAAAAATTCTTTCCATAGTCAAGAATTTTCTCTGAAGCTTCTGAAATAAATTTTTTCCCGTCAAAATCTCCAATCTGATAGGCACCGCTTCCTCCTAACAATACCCATTTAGGATTTGATTTATCACCATCGAGTGGCAACTCAAAAAGATCAGGGCATTCATAAAAACCAACAAAGTGACTTTGCAATTCCCAGTTAATTAAATTTTTTGACGTATAAATAGATATCCCTTGTTTTTTCTCATCACCTTCCGGCCGTCGGTAGAGTGCCATTACCCAATTTCCAGACTGTTGATGAAAAAACACTTTAGGATCGCGTGCATCATCTTTTTGAAACGGAATCAACGGATTTTTATCGTATTTCTTCCATGTTCTGCCTTTATCATTACTATATGCAAGCCTTTGACCACACTCGTAGCTGGTATAAAAAATCAAAAGTGTCTTTTCAGCACCTTGCTGTAACCCGGTGGTATTGTTTTGATCAACAACGGCACAACCTGAATATGCTGTTGCATGGTTGATATGTTTAGAATCCTCATCAGGATTAATGGCTATTGGAAGATGCTCCCATCTGATCAGATCTTTACTTACAGCATGACCCCAGTGCATGTATCCCCACTCTTTTCCATTTGGATTATGCTGATAAAAAAGATGATACTCGCCACTATAGTAAACAAGCCCGTTCGGGTCGTTCATCCAATTCTTCTCAGGGGTAAAATGATACTGCGGACGGTATTTTTCTTCATAATATTTTTTATCCTTATCCTCGGGAGCATTTGTAAAAGAGCAGGTAAACGCAATTAAAATTAATGCTAGATATTTCATGATCAATCAATTATATAAATAGAGTAAGATTATTCTGTTAATGCCAAATATACATTATCTATTTTGTATTCTTGCAAGATGCCTTCTATATTGTACCTTTGCGAAGATTAAACAGGATTATGAGAAGAGAAGATGTTGAAATTATGGCTCCTGTGGGTTCATATGAAGCACTGATGGCTGCCATACAAGCCGGGGCTGGTTCGGTGTATTTTGGAGTCGAGCATTTGAATATGAGAGCGCGGTCGGCTAATAATTTTACGCTTGAAGATCTGAAAGAGATCACCAGAAGAAGCAATCTGGCGGGGGTAAAGACTTATCTGACTGTAAATGTGGAGATTTTTGATGAGGAGTTTTCAACCTTGTCATCGGTCTTAACAGCTGCACGCGATGCCGGAATATCGGCTGTGATTGCAGCAGACATGTCGGTGATTCAGCAATGCCGCGAATTAGGAATAGAGGTTCATATATCGACACAAGTGAATATAACCAATTATGAATCAGTGAAATTCTATTCTCAATTCGCTGATGTAATGGTACTTGCCCGGGAAATGAATCTTGGAAGGGTAAGCAATATCGCTCAGAAAATAACAGAAAATCAACTGAGGGGGCCATCAGGAAATCTTGTTCGTCTTGAGATGTTTGTTCATGGTGCATTGTGTATGGCAACCTCCGGGAAATGTTATCTTTCTCTTCACGAAACACATTCGTCTGCCAACCGCGGATCGTGTATGCAGGCATGCAGACGAGCCTATATTGTAACTGACAAGGAGACCGGCCGTGAGCTCGAGGTCGACAATGAATACATTATGTCTCCGAAAGATTTGAAAACCATTCATTTTCTGAATAAAATTCTCGACTCAGGAGTAAGCGTTTTAAAGATTGAAGGCCGGGCACGAAGTCCTGAATATGTAAAAACAGTTGTTGAATGTTATCATGAGGCCGTCGATGCTTACTTCGGCGAGACGTTTAATGAGGAGAAAATTGCAGTCTGGGATGAAAAACTGGCTGCAGTATTTAACCGGGGCTTTTGGGACGGTTATTACCTCGGACAGCGACTTGGGGAGTGGAGCAGCAACTATGGTTCATTGGCGACGAAACGAAAAATCTACACAGGTAAAGTGACTAATTATTTCTCAAACCTGGGGGTTGCGGAAATTAAGCTGGAAACGAGTGGCTTGAAACCCGGAAACGAAATTATTATCAGTGGCCCAAGTACAGGAATAGTCCAGATAAAGGTCGAAGAAATCAGAGTAGGCTTAGTAGCTGTTGAAGAGGCTAAAAAAGGGGAACTTTGCTCAATTGCGGTTCCAACGAAATTAAGACGTTCGGATAAATTATATAAACTGGTCGATGCTTCAGAAGTAAAACAACAATAAGACTATCTTTACAGTCTTTTCGGGAACCTTATCAGTGCTGATTAATGGGTAAGAAAATTTTAATTGGGATTACTATTCTTCTGATTTCCGCATTATTCGCCGGATGGTACTACTTTACCCGTGAAGCGAAATACATTGGCACCTCAGCATTCAGTGCAATTCCTGAAAGCGGATCGGTTATCGTCAGAATTCCTCATTTCAAAAATTACGCCTCAAAATCACTGAATAACCCGATATGGAAAGCATATTCCACCTTTCCGGGGATAGCTGCATTACATCAAAAAATCAGCTTTGCAGATTCTCTTTTAAATCTGGATTCTAAACTCAGCAAATTATTCACCGACAAGGATTTAACAATTGTATTCGGAGGAGACAAGGATCATTTTTGGAATCTGACACTAATTGAATTGTCTGGTCTTAATGAGAAATTAGCGTTGTCGGATCTGACAAAAAAAATTCTTCCTCCCCACGGCGGATCCATTGAAAAAGTAAAATCAGGTGAAGCGATGCTCTCGTGTTACGAATGGGCAGAGGCTGGAAAACACAACAGCTATTACATCACTTTTTATCACGGGCTTTTTTTGGCAAGTACGGATAAAGAAGTAGTTGTTCAAGCTATTAACAAGCTTGAAAATCCCCCGGCTCCTTTAGGTTCGGTTTTTGAGAAAGCAAATAAAAAGGCAAGTAAAAATATCAATCTCAGTATTTACCTCAATCACAAGAAAATATCGCAATTTGTACAATCTCTTTTTGCTGAATCTTTTTGGGAGAAACTAAATAAATCATCTCCGCTTGCTGATTGGTCGGAAATCGATCTGACCCAAAAATCCGGTGAGTTCCTTTTTAACGGATTCAGTTTCACAAGTGATTCGCTAAATAATTATTTCAATATTTTGGTTCATCAGCAAGCGCTTCCTTTCAATGTGGCTGAGTTGATCCCCGCAGAAACTTCCTGCTTTTTAAGTCTCATGATCAGCAACACTCAGCAGTTTTTTCGGGATTACGAGAAGCTGCTCGATGGAGAGCATCAGCTTAACGATTACAGGAATTCCCTTGCCGAGACAGAATCCTTGTATGGGGTTGATTTGCAAAAAATTGTGATCAGCCATCTTGATGGAGCCGTATTCATGGCATATGCTGATTCAGATCCGGTGATAAGTGATGAGGAGAAATTTCTTGTTCTTAAAACCAGCAGCGGAAGTGCAATTGAACAGGCGATGATGCCACTTGTTCCCAAGACTTCCAATAAAAGAAAACGTGGCTTGATTAAAAATTTCAGTCTGCATAAAATAGATAAAGAGAATATATTTAAGATTTATAAATCCTCGGTACATGATTTTGGGAAAAGGGTTTTTGGATCCGTTTTTGCCCCTGTTGCAACGGGTTATTTCACAATATATGGTAACTATTTGATCATGGGTGCTTCTGCTGAGGCTCTGGGGCGATTTTTAAAATCGGTTGTTTTACAGCAAACTCTTAGTAACAGCAAGTCATTCAATGATTTCAACTCAGGTTTATCCAATCGGCTTAACGGCTATCTTTGGATTGCTCCTGCCCGTGCACACTCAATTTTCAAAGAAGTACTCAATTCAGAAATCTATAAAAGTATAGAAAATCAAATGCCGGCATTTGATAAAATAGAATCCGCCGGATGGCAAATCGGCGTCGAAAATGGCATGATTTATAATCTGGCGAAATTAAAATACAACGGGGATATTCACGAGAATTCCACATCACTGAACTGGTCAATTTCAACAGGTAATTCATTGATCATTAAACCAAAATTGGTAATCAATCCTTCTGACCCAAAGCGTCACGAAATCGTTTTTCAGGATAGCAATTTTAATTTATATCTTATTAGTAACGACGGTCGCATTTTATGGAAAATCAAGCTGTCCGGACCTGTGCGAAGCGAAATATTTCAGCTCGATTGTTTCAAAAACAGAAGACTCCAATATTTTTTCAGTACCGACAAGGCCCTCCATATGATCGCCCATGATGGAAGCTATGTTCAAAATTACCCAGTACCTTTGAGTTCAGCTGCTACAAACGGAGTGACAGTGGTTGATTACGACCACAAGAAGGATTACCGGTTTTTTATTGCCGGGAAAGACCATAAAATCCATCTCTATGATAAAAAAGGGAAAATTATAACGGATTGGGTTCCGGCAAGAACGGAAAATGATATTGTTCAGCCGGTTCAGTACTTCAGAGCAGATAACAAAGACTATATCATATATAAAGATGAGAACCATGCATATATTCTCGACCGTAAAGGAAAATCCAGAGTGAACATCAAAGAGAAAATCAATTTTTCGCAAAACAGTTTTACTCTGGAACCGGCTGCAGGAAAAAATAAAGCACGGCTCATTACGACAAATATAAACGGTAATATTATCTCTGTTGGATTTGATGGTTCAGTAAAAAAATTAACAACAGCAAAATTTTCGTCCGGCCATTTTTTCATTTATGACCATTTTGATTCGGAAATCAAACGCAATTATATTCTTCTGGACGGCGATTCTATGGTTGTTTATGATCAGCAAGTTAACCGGATCATCGAAAAAAAATTAAACCATAAAGTTGATATCTATCCGGAATTATTCACTTTTGCAGATAAAAGTCATAAAATAGGGTTCACTAATACAACTAATAATAGAATTTATTTATATAATTCTGATGGAAACATCAGTAAAGGGTTTCCGCTAGAGGGTAATTCACAGTTTTCACTCGATTTTTCAGGGTGCGAAAATGGATCCTTCAATGTGATTACAGGTTCTGCCAATGGCAATGTTACTAGTTACGAGATAAAATGATCAGAGAATTCATTTATCTTCTAAAACAAATATTTAATTATTAATACGATGACAACAATTACGAGATTCATTTCAGGAATTGCGCTTTTCATTGCTGCGATTGTTCTGTTTTCCTGCAATCTTGATGATTTTAATCTGAAAAAGCTGGCTAATCCGACAGATATCGTCCCCGACGTTTATGCTCCTTTGGCATATGGAACGTTTAAAGTCGATGATCTTGTTACCGCTCCAATTCTGGACACGACCCCCATTCCTGTGGGGGGGCTGGTGCTCGACCCACTGGTGGTAAGTAAAAATGGAACCTCATTCAGAACTGCAGCAATTGATTCCATTTATTTGGTAATCCATCTGACAAACGACACTCCCGTTGAAACAAAATTTGAGTTAAGCTTTTTTGATTCCTCTGCCGGAGTCAATTTGGGAATTCCATTCGATTCCGGTACAATCCCTGCCAACACTAAAGACAAGCGTATTCAATTCAATCTGGGCCCGAGTGATCAGGACAATCTCATGAATTCCACCGATTTAAAAATAAGCTTTAGTCTCTTGTCGCCAGCCGGCAGCACAATATTATATAAGGTGGTAAAATCAACCTCAATTACAGTGAAAATTGGTTTCCATGCTCCTGTTAATCTTTGGAAACTATAATAAATCTTTACAATATGGAAATGGGGAAACACTCATTCAGAATATTATTACTGTCTATCCTGGCCGGGTGCTCGCAACTTGTATTTGCGCAGCCAAATACATTGTATTTTATGAAAGGCATTCCACAAACGAAAGATCTGAATCCGGCGCGTCCGGGTATTTCGGGTGGCTTGTATGTTAGTATGCCGTGGTTTTCAAAAATTGATTTAGCTGCAAATACAAATAACTGGAGTTACAATGATCTGATTCATCGGGGAACTGGAAATCGTGCTGACTCACTGATAATTGACTTGGATAACTTCAGGCAAAGTATTGGAAATCGAAATTTCGTCTACGAATCTGCAGCTTTAACGGTTTTAGAAGGAGGTTACAAAAAAGGAAAGAATTTCTTTGCATTGTCTCTTTCTGAACGGGAGTTTGCACAGGTTTTCTTTGATAAAAATCTTGTTGATTTGGTTAAACTCGGAAACTATCCCTATGTTGGCGATACTTATTATTCAGGCAATTTCGGCGTCGGGGCGCAACACTACCGGGAGTTTGCCTTTAATTATTCACGTGATATTGACAAAAAACTCACAGTGGGGGCTGCATTCAAACTACTGTTTGGAATGGGAGCTGTGCAGACCAACGGAATTAATTTGAAGGCTGCATCACCTGTTAACGGCGAGTATCTTGATGTTTCAGCTTCGGGCCGTATAAATATTTCAGCACCTGTCAACTTCGATTACAACTCTGCCGGAGGGATCACATCAGCCAATTCTCTTCCAAATTATACCGCAGGCAATTATCTGAATAATTACGGAAATCCTGGTTTTGCATTCGATTTGGGATTTGCCTATCGCCTAAACAAGAAGACAGAAATCTCCGCGAGCATAATTGATTTAGGAACAATTTCGTGGAATAGCAACGTTACCCGCCTAACAGAAAGTGGCAATTTCCTATTCAGAGGGATCGATCTTAATGATCCTACTCAGACTCCACCCATCATTGCAAGTTTTAATACAGCCATCAATCAGTTAAGCGACTCGCTGTCTTCCACTTTCAGGCCCGATACAACAGGAACGCGCTTTTCGACACTATTACCAACTAAAATCTACCTTGGAGTAGATTATCAGCTCAGTAAGACTGTAAGTTTGTCCGGATTAAGCAGAATCAGGATTATCAGCAACACAGTTCATACTTCATTAACCGCATCAGCCAATACGATATTAATGAATACATTATCGCTTTCGGCCAGTTATTCAATCTTCGAATCAACCTATGACAATCTGGGATTAGGGGTAGGAATTAAAGCTGGAATATTTCAGATTTACGCAGCTGCCGACAATATATTTTCACCTTTCTATCCCAGCAAAGCAAGAAACATGAACCTCAGATTAGGGATCAATTTAATTTTTGGTAATGAAAAGAACGAAAAAAACGAAAGTGGATTAAATCCTAATTGTCATTGCCCTTATTAGGCTTATAGTACGAAATATTTCCTAATTTTGCCGGTGTTATTAAAAATCAATAGTAATGGTACTTTTTATCTTACTTAATATTATCTCTTTTTTCAGAATTATATTCGTATTAGTGTTGGTCTATTACGGATTTAAGATGGTGATGCGGTTTGTCGCTCCGAAAATTGTTGAAAATGCTGCCAACAAGCTCTTTCATGATATGAAGAACAGAGAAGCATCAAATGGCAGGCAGACTGTTAGAAAGGGAGATGTCACTATTGATATCTCTGACAAAAAAGAGAAGAAGTACAAGCGAGCTGACGGCGATTATATCGAGTTCGAAGAGATTAATGACAAAAAATAATTTTTACAGACAGCAGAAGGATTAACATTTATCATAAAGCGCACTGAATGCGCTAAATTTACTTAATATGGCCCAGGAAGATTTATTCAAAAAATTGATTGCACATTGCAAAGAATATGGTTATGTATTTCCCTCAAGCGAAATCTATGACGGATTAAGTGCCGTATACGATTATGGACAATATGGTGTTGAATTAAAGAACAATATCAAAAAATACTGGTGGGATTCGATGGTATTGCTTCATGAAAATATAGTAGGTATAGACACTGCCATATTTATGCACCCGACAATCTGGAAGGCTTCAGGCCATGTTGATGCTTTTAATGATCCTTTGATTGATAACCGCGACTCGAAAAAAAGATACCGTGCAGATGTTTTGATTGAAGAGCAGCTTGCAAAAATTGAAGCAAAAATAGATAAAGAGGTCGATAAGGCAAAAGTCCGCTTTGGTGAAACTTTTGACGAAGCTCAGTTCCGTGCAACCAATGGCAGGGTTTTAGAATCACAGGCAAAATGGGATGAGCTGCACAACCGCTTTGCGGAAGCGCTTAACAATGTCGACCTTGTGGAATTGAAAAAAATTATCGAGGATAACGAGATTGTCTGCCCCGTATCAGGGACTAGAAACTGGACGGAAGTGCGGCAGTTTAATCTGATGTTCTCTACTGAAATGGGCTCCACGGCTGATGGCGCATTGAAGGTTTATCTTCGTCCGGAAACGGCGCAGGGAATTTTCGTCAACTATATGAATGTTCAGAAAACGGGCAGAATGAAAATCCCGTTTGGTATTGCACAGATCGGGAAGGCATTCCGAAACGAGATTGTTGCCCGCCAGTTTATTTTCAGAATGCGTGAATTTGAGCAAATGGAACTTCAGTTCTTTGTCCGGCCGGGTACGGAACTCGACTGGTTCGAAAAATGGAAGGATCTGCGCATCAAATGGCATAAAGCACTTGGATTCGGGAATGAAAATTACCGTTTTCATGTTCACGAAAAATTAGCTCATTATGCCAATGCTGCCGTTGATATAGAATTTAGATTCCCGTTTGGATTCAAAGAAGTGGAAGGAATTCATTCGCGCACGGATTTCGATTTGTCGCAGCACCAAAAATTTTCAGGTAAAAAAATTCAATACTTTGACCCTGAATTAAACGAATCCTATGTTCCTTATGTTGTTGAAACTTCGATTGGAGTTGACCGGATGTTCCTTCAGATTATTGCGGCATCCTACCATGAAGAAATTATTGAAGACGCTAACGGACAAAAAGATACAAGGGTTGTATTAAGGCTCCCCGCTCCGCTCGCGCCAGTCAAACTGGCTGTTATGCCTCTGATAAAAAAAGATGGTCTTCCTGAAAAAGCACGTGAAATAATTGATGAACTGAAGTTTGATTTCAATTGTCAGTACGACGAGAAAGATTCAATCGGGAAACGTTACCGGCGGCAGGATGCGATCGGGACACCATTTTGTGTTACTGTTGATCATCAAACAGCTGAAGACAATTCAGTTACGGTCAGGTTCCGGGATACAATGCTTCAGGAACGCGTTGAGATCAGCAAGTTACGAGATATTATTCTGGAGAAGGTGAATTTCAGAACATTATTCAACCAGCTGAAATAACCCTGTTGTCTGTTTTCGTTGAAGTTGTTAATTAGCCCGGTCACCGTCCAGATCGCGTCGCACCAGCATTAGCCGGTTTTTCTCCTGCTCTCTGAATCCGTGATCGTAGCAGAAATAGTTAATGTGGTTGTTCCGCGTCAGGCACGTATAGGTATAATAGTCGAATCGATATCCCTTTTTCTGTAAATCGCCCTTGGTGGTAGTTGTCTTCCCATCCGAATTAAGGCCCGTAAGGATCAGATAATTGCATTTAAGAATGCGGTTAACGGACTTAATTACAATGTTGGCCTCAACATATTGTCTGTTATTAAAAGTACTTCTGCATTGATCGCTGCAAAATTTTTGATTGGTCCGGCCCGTCAGCTGCTCACTGCAATTAAGACATTTCCGATCATTCATATTTTTCTAATTGCGAAGTTAATTGTCTCAATAAATCAATTCAAAAAATAAATATACGATTTTTTTTTTGTATATTTATTAAAGGAAAGTACAACAATTGTTCCATCTTTTCCCGATCTAAGCGACTATAATCGGAAGTATTCGATTACTCTGCGGTTTACGCGATTTGCCTGATTTAAATTTGTGATTTAGTAACGGAAATGATTTAATATCACATTGAACATTAAACATCATTAATCTACATTTACTTAATTGTCAATTACTTATATCTAAACAGCTCATCCATTAACCGGCCTGCTGGCCTATTCGCTGCAAATACTTATTGGTCTGCTTTTTCACATAGAAAATCCATATGTTTAACTCAATAATCAAGCATCATGAAAAAAATGATTCTGGTTTCTGTTTTCTGCTTTCTCTCAGCAGGATTTCTAAAGAGTGAGGAGCAACCCAAAAACATAATTGGCTTTTCAGCCGGGATAGCACCTGCTATAATGGATATTTATTTCGATATGCCCTTTAACATTTGGCCCAACAGGGAATTAAGTCCGGTTTACCAGCTCTTTTATGCACGACAGGTACGCGAAGCCTTTAGGCTCGGAACTTATCTGGAGTATGAAAAGGCCAATTTTTCTGCCCCAAACGAAAATGTTATCCACACCTTTGGCAGAGTCAACGTTGGTGTAAATTGGTTGGGACAATATCCAAAAACCCAATTGCATATGCAGTTTGGAGGCTATTTTGGATATGGAATTATTAAAGCGAGTAACTGGAGCGATCTCAAAGGTATCGACCTTGGATTAATAGCAGGTCCCGCGTTTGAAAAAGGGAATATGGGAATTGCGCTCCACCTTCACGGTGGCCATGCCTGGTACGATTCATCCGGAACTCCAAAAGGAGTAATGCTGTATACTCCCAAAATATTACTAAAGGTCTATTACAAATTCTAAATCACTCCGGCAATGGAAAATAGATTTAATAGTGTGATTATTTGCCTGCTGTCTGCTCTGTTCTTATCAGGAACCTATGCCGTTGCTCAAAAAAACCCAAAAACTACCGGTTCGGAGGAGGTATTAAAATTCAAAAATTTCTCCTACACCGATCGGGAAGGAACCGGATTGGAAGTCTTCAAATTCTTGATGCCCGTTGATTGGGAATTTGAAGGTGGGATTATCTGGATGCTCGATAATCCGGCCATGCCTGCCACAATACCATTCAGAATTTACAATACAAAGGGGAAGGATGAATTTGAGGCTTTCACCAACCGCAGTTTTTTCTGGACAACCAACTTGCAGCTGATGCTGATGTTCCCGCCCGGAACCAAATATTTTGGAAGTACCGTAAAATCTCCGGTCAATGCACTCACGGCACTAAAGAAAATCATTTTGCCGAAAGAGCGGCAAAACTACGCTGATTTTAAAATCATTTCACAAAGCGACCTTCCGGAACTGGCTATCGCTCTTGGTGCAGGAAAGCAGGCCCAAGGTTTTGGCTCTTCAAGCGCGACAGGAGCAAAAATGCGGATCAGTTATTCCAAAAACGGAGTCGAAATGGAAGAAGAAATATATGCTGTTGTCGAAAATATGAGCTTTCCGGTGCAATCGGCACGGGGCACTTTTTTTAATACTCTCTGGTTTGTTGACAATATTTTTTCTTTCAAAGGTCAAAAGGGACAACTGGAATCCCAGACAAAAAACTATCAGACCATTACCTCCTCGTTTAAACTCAATCCCAAATGGTATGCCAAATACAGTAATGTGATTGAATATCTGGCTCAGCAGCAAATAACACGAATTAAAAGCGTTGGAGAGTTTAGCCGTATGCTCAGTCAAATGAGCGACAAGATGAGAACTGAACAGCAGGAACAGTTTGATAACCGAAGCAGCGTTTACGATAAAGTAGCTGAAAAATTCAGCGATAATACCCTGGGCATTGACCGGTACTACGATCCGTACGAAGAACGACAGGTGGAATTACCCAGTGGATTCAATCATGCCTGGTGCAATAATAACGGTGAATATGTCGTGACAGACAACCCCAATTACAACCCGAATGTCGGCTCAAATTTAAATTGGTCACAATTGGAGAGGAAATAAAAAATTGTCAATGATTAATGTTCAATGAACTTTATTATTGATATTCCATACTTTAGTAAATTGATCATTCCTAATTGATCATTCCTAATTCCTAATTTTCACATTGTCCTTTTGCCCGATTGTCTGATTCTATTTTTGTACTTTTGTCAAAATTTTAAACAATGGGGAAACTGAACTGGAAACCCGGCAATATGATCTATCCGCTGCCTGCCGGACTAATCAGTTGCGGTGACATAAACGGAAAAATGAATCTGCTCACTGTCTCATGGCTCGGAACACTCTGCACCGACCCGCCAATATGCTATATATCAGTGCGCCCAGGTCGTTACTCTTACGATATGATTAAGCAAACCGGGGAGTTTGTGATTAATCTGACCACAACAGAAATCTCGAATGCCACAGATTGGTGCGGTGTTAAATCAGGGCGGGATTTCGACAAGTTCAAAGAGAGCGGCCTCACCCCTGCTCCCGCTACAATTGTAAAATGTCCGATCGTTGCTGAATCCCCAATTTCCATCGAATGTAAAGTCAGCGAAATCAAGGCACTGGGATCACATGATATGTTCATCGCCGATGTGGTCAATATAATTGCCGATGACCGGTACATCGATCCCGAAACAGAAGCATTCAATCTTGCCGAATCCGGAATAATCGCTTACTCACATGGAAATTACTATTCATTGGGTAAACATATCGGTAAATTCGGATGGAGCATTATGAAAGAAAAAACAAAACTAAAACTCAAACGTTAGAGATTATGAAACATAAATTATTAATAGGACTCTTGTTATTTTCAGGTATGACAGCATGTAATTCACAAAAAGAAATAAAGGAAACCAATCCGTTGTTAATCGATTGGGAAACACCTCATCAGACACCTCCGTTTAAAGACATTAAGCATGAACACTTTATCCCTGCAATCGACAAAACGCTGAAAGAGGCTAAAGATGAGGTAGATGCCATTATCAATAATCCCGAAAAACCTACATTCCAAAATACTGTTGCAGCACTTGAAATGTCAGGGGAAAAGCTTGAACGGGTCACAAGCGTCCTTTTTAATTTGAATTCAGCCGAGACTGATGATACTATTCAAGCTATCGCCCGCGAGGTTTCTCCAAAGCTATCGGAGTTCTCAAATTATATCTCCCTGAATGCGAAGCTGTTTGAAAGAATAAAAGCCGTTTACAGTCAGAAAGAATCGCTCAAACTCTCAGACGAAGATCGTCAGTTACTTGACAAGAAATTTCTGGGTTTTGTACGAAGCGGAGCCAATCTTGAAGGCGATGCCAAGAATCGGTATGCCGAAATCACTACGGAATTATCTCAGCTTTCGCTGAAATTCGGAGAGAATGTACTGGCCGAAACGAATGCATTTCAATTGTTGATTACTGACAAAAAGGATCTGGCCGGAATTCCTGAGTCAGAATGTGAGGCTGCTGCACAAGTAGCAAAATCAAAAAATAAGGAAGGGTGGTTATTCTCACTTCAGGGTCCCAGTTTTGTTGGATTTATGAAATATGCCGATAACCGTCAGCTTCGCGAGAAAATGTACCGCGCTTACACTTCACGGGGATTTCAGAAGAATGACAAAAATAACGAGGAGATTATCCGGAAAACGGTCAATCTCAAGATGGAAAAAGCAAAATTATTAGGCTTTAAAAACCATGCCGAATACGTACTGGCTGAGCAAATGGCAGAAAATCCGAAGCGGGTGAACGATTTTCTTCAGCAGTTGCATGAGGCATCGCGTCCCGCATCGGAAAGAGAATATGCTGAAGTTGTGAAATTTGCAAAAGAGAATGGGTTGAAAAACCCAATACAACGATGGGACTGGAGCTATTATTCCGAAAAGCTGAAAAATGCTCATTACGGGTTTGACGAACAACAGGTGAAACCGTATTTTCAATTGGCAAAAGTACAAAATGGTGTTTTCGAACTTGCGACCCGTCTTTACGGACTTACTTTTAAAGAGAATAAGGCAATCCCGGTTTACCACCAAGATGCTACGGCTTACGAAGTTTACGATCAGGACGGATCTTTTCTGGCAGTGCTTTACCTCGATTTCTTTCCTCGTGACGGGAAGAATGGCGGTGCCTGGATGAATGATCTAAGACCTGAAAGCAAAGTGAATGGCAAGATAGTAAAACCGATAATAACAGTGGTTTGCAATTTCACAAAGCCAACAGATACCAAACCTTCATTGCTGACATTTAATGAAGTGACCACCTTTTTACACGAATTTGGACATGCGCTTCATGGAATGCTGGCCAATACGGTCTATCCAAGTCTGTCAGGAACCAATGTTTACCGCGATTTTGTAGAATTACCCTCACAAGTGATGGAAAACTGGGCGACCCAAAAGGATTGGCTCGATTTGTTTGCCGTTCATTATGTTACCGGAGAGAAGATTCCTGCTGAGCTGGTTAAAAAGCTGATCATGGCCGAGAATTTTCAGGCGGGTTATGCCAGCGAACGTCAGCTGAGTTTTGGGATGAACGATATGGCATGGCATTCAATCACCGAGCCCATGACAGGCGATATCGTTGAATTTGAACAAAAAGCAATTGAATCCACCGAACTTTTCAAACCTGTCGCCGGAAGCTGCCTTAGCGCGGCGTTCTCACATATTTTCGCGGGAGGCTATGCAGCTGGCTATTACGGATATAAATGGGCAGAAGTACTCGACGCTGACGCTTTTTCGCAATTTAAGAAAAATGGCATCTTCGATAAAGCTACTGCAACCTCATTCCGAAAAAATATTCTCGAAAAAGGAGGCACCGATCATCCGATGAAGCTTTATGTGGCCTTCAGAGGTCAGGAACCTTCTGTTGAACCCTTACTAGAAAGAAGTGGTTTGAAAAAATAAGAGAAGGAAATTGAAAATCCGACGATAAGGTGATTTGAAAATAGTTTACGACATCGATTAATTCCAGTTCCTAAATAAATGTACGCTATACTTGTCAAAATGACAAATATAGCGTACATTTGCATTTTAACCCTTAACCATCAGCACATGAAACTTTCCGATTTATCAGGGCTTGGTAACTATCACACAAAAAAACTTGGTCTCATTGTCGCATCTGTCTATCTGATACTTGAAGTGATTCTGAAAATAAGAGGCGTAGCTGATGAGCAGCTATTAAAGATGGTTCATTTGTTTTTTCTGTTAAGCCTGTTTTGGGCAGTATTCAGCAAAGAGAAAAGGGATGACGAACGGCTTCAGGCAATACGATACTTCACCTTTAAGATAACTTTGCAACTCTTTGTAATGGCGGCAGCGATAGATTTAATCAGAGGATATGGGATCGCGCCCATCTACTTTGCCACCGGATCTTTGACCGTCTATCTGATCATCTATTATTTCTGCATAATAGTCGATCCTAAATTCATTTACAGGGAGAGAACAAGGGAAAATCATGGAACCTGGGTAATGGCTTTGATGGCAATTATTTTAATTGCGGTGGCAATAGGACTATTCAACAAAATCAGTGCTCTTTAGCTTATCTGGTAATTATGAGGAATCAAATAAGAGTTGAACGGGCAAAAACAGATATTACGCAGGCGGAACTAGCCGAAAAAATAGGTGTATCGAGGCAGACCATCAACTCTATTGAATTAGGGAAATTTGTTCCGTCAACTATTCTTGCACTAAAATTAGCAGGCTTTTTCGGTATAAAGGTTGAAGAACTTTTCATGCTCGAAGCGGATGACTGGGAATCAAACTAGATAACAGTAATATCATATTGAAATACCGGGGCAAAATCAAACTATATTTTTTGTAGTTTTGCAGCTCACAAATCAGGGATTGCAATGTTAACGCGCATCAAAGAAATACAGCAGGAGATTGAAGGAATTGTTGCCAAATCGGTAGAAGAAGCTGAAGAACTTCGCATTAAATACCTCAGTAAAAAGGGTGAAATTTCTAAATTATTTGAGGAATTCCGTAATGTTTCAGCCGATCAGAAAAAAGAGATCGGTGCAGCTGTAAATACGTTAAAGGAATTTGCACTCGAAAAGATCAACCTGTTGAAAGAAGGATTGACAGATGAAAAATCTGCCGGATCGGGTATCGATTTAACCTTGCCGGGTGAGCCAATGCGCCTTGGATCCCGCCATCCTATCTCGATTGTAAAAAATGAAATTCTCGACATATTCAAAAGATTGGGCTTTGTAGTTTCGGAAGGTCCTGAAATAGAGGACGACTGGCATGTTTTCAGTGCATTGAATTTTCCTGAGGAACATCCGGCACGCGATATGCAGGATACTTTTTTCATTCAGCGTAATCCTGATGTACTGTTGCGGACGCACACCTCTTCGGTACAGGTTCACGACATGGAAACGCAGAAACCACCTATTCGCACTGTTACACCGGGGCGTGTTTTTCGTAATGAAGCCATCTCCTACCGGGCACACTGCATGTTTCATCAGATCGAAGGGCTGTACATCGACGAGAACGTTTCATTTGCCGATTTAAAGCAAACATTGCTCTATTATGCCAAGGAGTTATTCGGAGAAAATGCGGAAATCAGGATGCGGCCTTCTTACTTTCCTTTTACCGAACCATCGGCTGAAGTCGATGTATCGTGTTCGATTTGTGGAGGAAAGGGGTGTAATGTCTGTAAATATACAGGTTGGCTCGAAATTTTAGGTTGCGGTATGGTTGATCCCAATGTCCTTGAAGCATCGGGAATTGACAGCAAAAAATATACCGGCTATGCTTTTGGGATGGGAATTGAAAGAATTGCCATGTTGAAATTCGGCGTCAATGACCTGCGGCTTTATTTCGAGAATGACGTACGTTTTCTGCAGCAATTCGAATCAGCCAACTAAATAGATATTCCGTCTGCTGTTTTCCCCATCGAGCGTAAGTTTTATATTTCGATGAGCCATTTTGATCCCTTTCAGGTTGAGAAAGATCTGTTGCTGGTATTTTGGAGGCACATCAAAATACGAACGATTTTCTTCAACTACCACATTATAAATATCGATCCTGTCGAGGCCGGCTTCTTCGACGAGAAAATCTTTTAAACTCTCTTTTTCAAAAGTCTGACCATAACCCATATTCATATAAATTGTAATTGGAGGCCCGGGTTGTACTTCAGGCACAACCTTAACCTGCAACGAAGTGAATTGAATATTAAGCAGCGACTCAAGCGACTTTATTTCATTCAGCTCATCATCTTTCAAAAAACTTACCGAAATACCCGATTTTCCGGCACGGGCTGTTCTGCCACTGCGGTGAGTATATTGCTCGTCTTTTTCGGCCAGATGGTAGTGAACGATGTAATCCAAATCTTTAACGTCAATCCCTCTTGCTGCAATATCCGTAGCGATCAGTAAATTAATTCGCCCGTTCTTGAAACCGCGCATCACTTTTTCGCGCGACTCCTGATTAAGATTACCATGAATGGCATCGGCCGATACGGTAAAACCTGCCAGCTGTTTCGACAGTCGTTTAGCAGCAATCTTGGTACGGCAAAACAGAATTCCCCGTTGTCCGGTGCGTTCATTCAGAAAAGCTTTTAAATATTCGAGTTTTAAACCTTTCTTATAAATCAGGTATTTATGATCGATCTTCTCATTGATTAACTCCTCTGCATTAATCCGAATTTCGGTTAAGCCTGCACTCAGGTTCTCCTTAATCAATCTAATAACATCCTTTGGCATTGTCGCTGTAAATAACAACTTAGTTATCCCCTCCTTACATGATTTCAGAATTTCATCTATTTCAGCTTTGAAACCCATATTTATCATCTCGTCTGCTTCGTCTAATACCAGAAATTTCAAATCATCCAGGCTGAGTGCTCTCCTGCCGAGCAAATCAACCAGCCGTCCCGGAGTCGCTACTACCACATGAGTAGCTCGTTTAAGGTTGCGTATCTGATCGTCGATGGGCGCACCTCCGTAAACCGGTTCAGCAAATACGCGTGGCATATATTTGGAGAAGAGGAAGAATTCCCGGGCGACCTGTATGCCCAATTCCCTTGTAGGAACTAACACCAAGGCTTGTATTCTGGAAAAATCAGGATCAATTAACTGAAGTATAGGCAAGCAAAAAGCAGCAGTTTTGCCGGTTCCGGTTTGCGCAACGGCCACTAAATCCTGATTTTGATGAAGGATATGTGGAATAGCCTGTTTTTGAATGTCTGTTGGTATGGATATCTTGTTATCCTGAAGTGCATGAATGATATGCTCATTAATCCCTAAATCTGAAAAAGTCATCTTTGAAGCGTAATTAATTTTGAATCCTTTCTATTAAGGAATCAGGGTCAAAGGTATTTAAACGGGAGAATAAATCATACCAATGGCAGAAAAATCGGGAATTGCCTGCTACATAAGGGCAGTCTCTCTGTTCCTTTTATTAAAATCCGCCCCTTTATGATCCGGATTTGACAGGGTATTGACATTATACGACAATGATTTGTTTGGAAGCCACTGCCATAATGGTCCAAGATCTTTTTTAACACGATCGACCATAAATGCAGGAACAGTGTCGCTCTCTCTTGAAACAAAAGCCTGAAAAACACGATCGTTCTGAAGTTGTTTCAGCATTGCAGATAAAAATCTTATTTTGCCCTTTCCACCTATAGTCAGCGAAAGAAGCAACGTCATCCATTTTGGTGCAGCCAACGGATTGGCATTAAAACGAATTTGCATCGCCTTGTTGGAAAAACTATATTCCAGCAGGTCAATAAAATGAACATATAAATCTTCCCAGCTATAGTCCCTGGGTACAATATTCATAGTATGGACAGAACTCATTAAATGAAAAGGGAAAGGGATAATCCTGTTTTCGGTTTCATATTTTAAATTCCCCTGTGACGCAGTGCCAAAAGCGGATAAAAAGGCAAATGACGGATAAACAGCAGGAGAAAGATCAATGAATCTCTTCATGAGCGCAAATGAATCCTTCCTGTTATCATTATCGAGGCCAATAATAAAATTGGTCTGGACCTGTGGGATATATCGCTGAATCATATTCACCTGATCAGCCACTTCCCAAACTTTATCCATTCCGAAATGGGTGTCGGTCCGTGATTTATTACCATAATCATACCACGAATCAATGCCGGGCATCAGCATTATAAATCCGTTTTTTTTGAGCCGTGACACATTACGCTCGTTCAGCACAGACAAACTGCATTCGGCAATAAAATCAATTTTTCCAGGCGGGACAACCGATTCAATTGCGTTCACAACCGGATTAAAATTAATTCCAAAATTTGCATCATACCAGCTAACTCTGGGATGTTTTATTTTTTGGGTAATAAATTTCAGGTCTTCTTTGATCATCCTGAGATCCAGCGGTTGGTATGAAATTTCGGAATCAATACAAAAATCACAAGTGTATGGACAACCAAAACTTCCGGTCATCGGTATTAATTTTACAATGCTGAAGTGTTGATGCACCTTTTCAATAAATTCCCATCGTTCCCGAACTCCTGGGATCGACAAAGGCTGAGAAGAAGCAGAGAGAAAAATCCCCGTCTTCCTGTTCATTTCAAAATTAGACAAAAGGTCTTTTATCAGTTCTTTGTTTGTTAATCCTAAAACATAATCAAAATATAGGCAGGAATCCTCGGAATAACACCTGGCATGGGGGCCACCGAGAACTGTTACGATCCCCTTGGAACGAAAATAATTGCTGAGAGCATAAGCAAGCTGGGCCGTAAATGTGAAGGAACTGATAAAAACAACATCTGTTTTGCCATTCAATAAACTATTGACAGGCTGTGATCCGGTAAAAATGTTATAATTTACTTCATGACCTTCTTCCTTGCACCACACACCAATAACCTGCGGCATAATGCTGCTGTAATTCGAAAACATTGCGCGGCGATAGAAAGATGAAGAAACACTATTGTGGACAAGGTCAATTATGCTGATTCTTAGTTTTTTCATGTGATAATGGATCTGATACAAACTTCGGATTTGTTTCCGGAACACCTATACATGAAAGATACAAAAATTGAATCACAATAACAAATAAATCACACGGTTACCTTTAATATATTCATTTAATACAGCATGGAAATGTCATAGTTATAATAGCATTTATTTAATCCGGGAATTAGCAGGATATGCTTAAGCTTTCCGATTTCTGTTTTTATAACCCGCTTCTTTAATGAAGTGATTCAAAATAAAAAGAATACCCACAACGATGATTGGGAAAGTAACAACCAACAGGATTCCGAGGCTCATGCCAACAGAATGGTTCATATTATAGTTATGATTATAAATAAACGGACTTAGGCCAACACCAATTACTGTAAAGATAATACCCCCAATAAATTCCCGTTTCCAGGCAACAATAAGCAAGGCAAGCAGCACAAAAGAAGGAATTAAATGAATGATAAATCCCCCCAGTTGTTCCATGATGGTTAGTCCGGGTCCAAAAGCATCAGCAGCAAACATACTGATAAAAAGTATTGCCAGAATGCAGATAATTCGTGGTGCCCAATACAGAATTCTGTTAGTTATTTTCATAGAGCTATGATTTTAGTGAATATTATCTGTCAAAGAATCCTTTTTCATGGTTTATCTGGCTTTGAAATGTAAAGCTATGTTTTAGACGATCCGAATTAAATGATATAAGTCATATCCGTCAATCGAAGTCAAATGTGACAGATAAATCAGACAGACGATACCAGAACCGGACCTGTGATTTGAAAGCCCGGAATAGATTGTAATTGCAAAATTGTTTTGCATAAAAAAAGAGGTCATCTCAATTTCATTTCTGAGACGACCTCTTTTAAAAGATTCAGGATACTAAAAATACACTAAGTTGTAGAAATCAATTTATTTGAATCCTATTCATCAGAAAATAATTTGTTTTTTAATTGCCTGATGGAACACCTGGGTTATCTTCATTCGTGTTTGCGAAGTGCACAATCATGGGTGTTTCATTAGTGAATGTTGAATATTACGTTGCGGTGCTCTGCACCTTAAGAATCGTGCTTAATATCTTTATTTAATAATTCAGTAAGTATCAGAGATCATTTTCAAATAAAAATGAAAGTCAAAAATGCGACAATAAATCTTTCCAATTAGTATATCACACCAACTTCCAACCTTCACGATAGTTGTAATGCATCAATTTGGTAGCTGCGCCGTCGGTATCATCAACAAATGTTTCGGTTGCCGGATTCCATTTGATGGTTCGTTTGAGTTCGCAGGCGATATTTCCCAGATTACAAACCAGACAACTGCTGTGACCGATTTCGACAGGGACAACAGGATCTTTACGGCTTCTTACTGCTTCTACAAAATTAACCTGATGAGGTATTTTTGTTTCGTAAGGACCGTCAGTCTTAGGTTTTTCAGCAGGGATTAATTTAGGATCAGCGGCATTAAAATAGCCACGGGAAACTTCAATCCAGCCATTTTCCCCAATGAATTTGACCCCTTTGGTTTTCTTTTCGTCAAATGGCTCAGATGTCATTACAACGCCATTGGCATAAGTCCAAGAAATAAATTCGGTGCCATCGCCAATAGGAGATATTTCAACTGGTCCGTTTTTATCCATGCCAAGTCCCCATTGAGCGATGTCGAACATATGAGCGCCCCAATCGGTGGTAAAGCCGCCGCCCATTTCTTTGTACCAACGCCATCCGCCCCATATTGTCTCTTTCACTTCGGGATCGAGCGAAATAATCGGATCCAACTCTTTATTGTAGTGGATAGTAGTAGGCAGCGGACCTAACCAAAGATCCCAATTTAGATCAGCGGGAAGGGTTTCTTCAGGAAGATCGTAAGGTTTTGGAGGTGCCCCAACATATGCATATACCTTTGTTATTTTTCCAATAGCCCCTGTTTGAACAAGGTTTACAGCATATTGGAAGTTAGGATCTGACCGTTGCTGACTTCCCAGGCCGAATATTCTACCTGTTTCGCGAACCACTTTTTTCAGTTCCTGTCCTTCTTTAATAGTAAAAGTCATTGGTTTCTCAAGGTAGACATCTTTACCGGCTTTTAATGCAGCAATGGCAATGTATGCATGCGAATGATCCGGAACAGCGATGACTACAGCATTGATATCTTCTCTTTTTAAAAGATCTCCATATTTTTCATAGGTTTGAATTGTAACATCTTTACCCGCTTTGGAATAAAAGGCAGTAACACGTTTCTCGAATCGTTTCCGTTTGATACCGTAAACATCACAGGCAGCAACAGCTTTAACGCCAGGAATTTGCAGGAATCCGTCGAGCAAATACATTCCTTGCCTGCCTAATCCGATAAAACCCAATTTAAGGTCAGTATCTTTAATGGGTTGTGTGCAATTGGTCAAGGCCGGCAGTACAGCCAAACCTGCCATTCCCATGGCCGATGCCCCAAGAAAATCACGTCTTGACCACTCTTTTTTCAGTTCTTTCATAATTTTTATTGATCTAATTAATTTTAATAACAACACATTATTATTTTAATCATTGTCAAATATGACAACTATTAACATATGTAAAGCAAAAAAAAGTAAAAATAAATTATAATATCATTTATTTTAATGTTTTTTAACTATTATTGCAACTCAATTAAAATAAAAAACAGACTGAATTCAAGGTACAATAATCAGCTAAGAATTTTCGCTCTTCTTATTTTTCAAATTTACAACTATTTAATTAACAAGCATTAGCAATTATTCCAATTAAAAAAAATTATTTATGATGAAAAGAAAATTGTTTAAAGCAATGTTGATGTGCTTCTTCGTTGTGATGACTCACAACCTTTTCGCGCAAAACATTGTAACGGGAAGTGTTAAAGATGACACTGGACAGTTTTTGCCCGGAGTCAGCGTAGTTGTAAAAGGGACTACAAACGGAACCGTAACCGATATAGATGGAAAATTTTCAATAACCGCGACGAGCAATGCTACATTGGTCTTCTCATTTGTTGGAATGAACACCAAGGAGGTGGTAGTCGGCACTCAGCGAAAAATAGATATCTTGCTTGCTACCAATTCAATAGGTGTTGACGAAGTTGTTGTAACTGCACTTGGAATTTCGAGGGAAAAGAAATCACTGGCTTATTCAGTTTCTGAAGTTAAATCCAATGAATTGGCCAGGGGTGGAAATGCCAACCTGATTAAATCTCTCGACGGTCGTGTAAGTGGGGTTAATTTTACTTCAGCGAGTACAGATCCTGCAGGTTCGGTATTTGTAACCATAAGGGGAGCAACCAGTTTAAATATCCAGTCATCAACGGCAGCAAGTCAGCCGTTGTTCGTAATTGATGGTATACCGATGGGAACCGCTGGGATTGACAGCCGCAATGGTGCGGACTTTGGAAACCTCATGTCCCAGTTGAATCCGGACGATATTGAAAGTATTTCGGTATTGAAAGGTGCCAGTGCAGGTGCATTGTATGGATCTACGGCAGGTAACGGAGTCATCATGATCACAACCAAATCAGGCAAAGGTGGAAAAAAAGGAATCGGCGTCTCTGTCAATACATCAATGTTCTGGGACAAGCCATACAACTTCTTCAAAACACAAACTCAATATGGTATTGGGGTTAGAGCTTCCTATATGTTACCCGGACAGGGCTATGATTGGGGTGCAAAATTCTCAGACTTCCCAAACCTTCAAATTGATCAATACAATACTATAACACAAAGGGTCGAGACAAGAATGTTTCAGGCAGCTGATGAAATTCGTTTGAAGGAATTTATGCAAATCGGAGCTACGAAGAATTACAATGCCAGTGTGGCCGGTAATTACAAGGATGGTTCATTCAGGTTTGGAATTGGTAAAATGACCAACACTGGGGTAATGCCTAACAACCTGACAGACAGAATAAATGCCAATTTTAATGCAGAATACAACATTTCCAAGAAATTGAAAATTTCGGTAAATGGAAACTACATGGGCCAATACAGTCCGAACAAGACTTCGGCAAATAGTGATGTCATTGAAGAGCTGACCATGGAATTCCTTGCGCACCTGCAGCCAATAAAAGAAATGCAAAATGTATGGAAAACCGGCTTCGAAGGAGTAAAGCAAAATTCTCCTTACTACAAGCCAGATGGAACTCCATATGCCAATAACCCATACATGTATGTTTATGGTGAAATCAATACCTACCGAAAAGACAACTTCTTTGGAAAGACACAACTCGATTGGGAAATTATTAAACCCGTGAAATTGATGGTTCGAACCGGTATTGATTACAATGGTGACAACTATGAATACAAACGTGCCAAAGATTTTGCCTCTTCCGATCAGAGGGATGGCAAGTATTCCGTTCAAACCAGCAATGGATTGACAGTTCAGAATGATTTGATGTTGATCTGGGAAAAAGGATTTGGCAAATTCACTACAAATGCAACAGCCGGTTATAACTACGCATACAGCAACAGCAACGGTTATTCCGCCAATGCGGAGAAGTTGGTAAGGGCTAATGATTACTCATTAAGCAACGCCGTTGCCGGTACGATGACAGCTTCAAACAGTTGGGGTATAGGAAAATCACAAAGTATTTACGCCACCGGTCAGGTTGGTTATGCCAATCAACTTTTTGTTGATGCATCCGGACGAAATGACTGGAGCGGAATATTGGAAGAAGACAAGAATCAACAATTCTATCCATCAATTTCATTGAGCTGGCTGCCATCCACTACCTTTAAATTACCCGCAGCTATCAACATGTTAAAACTTAGGGCCGGTGTTGCACAGGTTGGCCACGGTATTGGAAAACCAAGAAGCAACAACACTTTCAGCTTCAGTCCGCTGGATTATGGCAGTGCAAAGATTTTGAACATCGGTGGTAATCTGGTTGATCCAAAAATCAAATCAGAGATTACAACATCCTATGAAGGTGGTTTCGATTTAACCATGTTTGAAAACCGCATTTCAGCCGAATTTACAATTTATAAGAAAATCCACGACAACCAACAAGGCTTCATTCCAACCTCTCCAGGTGTTGGCTACGGTGGTATGTTAACAAATGTTGGAACAGTTGAGGCAAAAGGATACGAATTTTCACTGAATTTTACTCCTGTGCGTACAAAGGATTGGAACTGGGATCTCGGTTTTAACTTTAGCAAGGTGGAATCCGAAATCACGCAACTTTCCAAGGAATACGTTCCAAATGGTTACACATTCTATGGAAACGGTCCGAACCTCAGCATCAGATTGGCTGAAGGAGAAAAGATCGGTACCATGTGGGCGTCAAGAACATTCCAGAGAATGCCGGCAACCAGTAAATATGCTGGAATGCTCATTATTGCAGACAGCGGAACAGACTGGAAATATTCGACAAACGAAAAAGACAGACAATCTATCGGTAATTATAACCCTGATTTCATTTTGGGAGCTCATTCTTCTGTTAAATGGAAAAACATCAGATTAGGTATGGTGGGAAGTCTGAGATATGGAGGACAATATGTCTCTGATATTGAGAGAAGGGCTGTTACCAACGGACACTCTTTAAGGACTATTGGTGATAAAGTTAACGGACCGAATGATTATGAAGTGGGAGGTCGTGATGCCGCATCTGGCGGTTTCCCATGGCCAAAGGCCAGTGACATGAAATATCAGATCATGGCGAATCTGGTACAGACTTACTCCACCTATGGTACCAATGTTAGGACTGATGATGCATGCTACATGAAAGGTGTTTGGTTGAAACCCGGTGGAAATCCTGCAAATGATGCAGACTACATTGTCAACGGAGCAGATCCTCTTGCAACCTTCTGGGGATTGCCAGGACTATTATTGGGTCAGGAATTCTGGGCTTTCCCTCAGAGTTTACTTCGCGATGCAACCAACTTCAAGGTGAAAGAGATTACAATTGATTATACCATTCCTGTACGTTACACCAAGAGGCTCGGTGTTGATAACGTTGTGATAGGTTTTGTTGGAAGAAATATCTTCCAATGGAACAAAGATGATGCCAATTGTGATCCGGAATCTGCTTTCTCCGGGATCGGTTCCAGCCAGGGCATTGTTGGTAAGGCACTGCCTTCAATCGGATCATATGGATTCAAATTATCATTCGATTTCTAATCGTTAAATCATTACAATTATGAAAAAACAGATATTATTTGCACTTGCGGTTATACTCATCTTCGCTGCATGCTCTAGAAAAATGTTGAGAGAAGATGAAATCTTACAGAAGCGTGATGTTCTGGAATCTGCAGAACCCAATCTTTTGCTTTCTTCTGTCATACAGAAATCCGCCTTTACTTATTATGGCCTGGGAGGCGTTAACAATACAAGAATTGCTTGTGCCATGCAATATATGCAAGCGAACAGGGGTGCCGGTGACAATATTTATGAGTCTTTTCAAAAACCGACAGGAGATTTGTACTCACTCACATCCCAAATTAAATTGGTACAGGCCGCAATAGGTATTGTTCATGATAAGAAGTTGAAGGCCTATGAAGGTATCTTCACAATATTCAAATCGTTGCTTTGGTCAGCAACGACAGATCTTTATGGAGATATTTACTATCTTGAAGGGTTACGTGGCCAGGATGGTATCCTGTTCCCAAAATTTGATGAGCAAAAGGATATCTATCCTGCCTTGATTCTGGATCTCAAAAATGCTGCTCAGTTGTTGGCAGAAGGCACTGAACCGATCGACCAAACCTATGACTTGTTTTATGCAGGGGATAAAGCCAAGTGGATAAAATTGGCCAATTCTCTTAGATTGAGGCTGTTGATGAGAGTATCAGGCAAGTTGGCTTCTGCTGCATCCGATATTGCGGCTGTAGCAGCTTTGCCCTTGATGGGCGACGTGACCGATAACGCAGCCATCAATTACCAGGGAGGAGATAGAACCTATTCATGGCCAATGGGTGCTTTATTTATGGGCTACACGGATAATTTTCTACTTAACCGCCCATCGAAGACTTTGGTGGATTCATTGAAAGCGATGAACGATGAGCGCTTAAAAGTCTGGTGCGCACCAATTGAAAGACCATGGACAAACGTGAAAGCTGACAATGGCAAGAAGGAGACAATCGTTCAAAAAGGATATTCTTACGACGTTACATGGGAGTATTTGGATAAATCCAATGCCCAGATTGCTAATGTTTACATTCTTATTCAGGATACACTGACCTATCATGCAGGTTATCCCGCCGGCAGTTATATCAATGCACTGGCTGCCAACGGAAGCTGGCAATTTCCTGACACGAAATGGAATTACAAAATTTCAATATTCTCTAAATTGTTGAATGAAAATACAAATCCGCTTCTTAAGGCTACAGTTATGCAGGTTGATGAAGTTCAATTCCTTCTTGCCGAGGCTGCTGTAAAAGGATACATTTCCCCTGGTAACGCGGAGACTTATTATAAAGCAGGCGTTACCATGGCATTGAAAAGGTGGGGTGAAACAATTCCTTCCAACTATTTCAGCAACAACAGAGCTGCATTTCCTGTAAGCGGAACTAACAATCAAAAGCTCGCAAAAATAGGTCTTCAGAAATGGCTTGGACTATTTTTGATGGGCGTTGAATCTTACGCTGATTTTAGGAGAACCAGATTTCCTGCTATTGAAGCCAATGGAGATCTGCCCAAGAGTACTGTTAAATTTCCATTGCGATTGAGATATCCTGAAACAGAGATGAGCAATAATAACATTAACTATTCGGCAGCCGTTGCGAAATTGGATAAAGGCGATACGGAATACTCTAAAATGTGGTTGCTCCAATAAACTGATCAACTATTACATTAATACTATAAAAAAGGAAACAGGTCAAATTTGACCTGTTTCCTTTTTTATAGTATGCCATGCTTCTTTAATACAACATAATAATATCTGAAAAATACTAATAATTGAAAACAATTATTAATTTCACGCAGTTTTATTCAACTAATTACATCTTATTAATTCTAATCATTAAAGCGAACTACACATGACGAGACGAATTATTGGCATCCGTGAAAAACTGCCCTTACTGGAAAGTTTACCGCTTAGTTTTCAGCATCTTACAGCCATGTTTGGCGCTACTATCCTGGTTCCCATTTTGCTGGGTATTGATCCTGCAATTGCGTTATTAATGAATGGACTTGGCACCCTGCTCTATTCCTGGGTAACCAAGGGTGGCATTCCGGCATATTTAGGTTCAAGCTTTGCATTTATTGCGCCTACAATGCTGATTATAGCCTCTTATAACGGCTTTAGTCATGCACAATCAGGTTTTATCTTTTTTGGTTTGTTCTTTATTGTCATCTCTTATGTCGTTAAATTTTGGGGAATCAAATGGATTGATGTGGTTATGCCTCCTGCAGTAATGGGTGCGGTGGTTGCCATTATCGGACTGGAACTTGCTCCCGTGGCTGCACAACAAGCAGGACTGGCACCTTGGCCGACTGCAGTAGGACAAATCGTTGCTCCATTTACTGTTGCTCCAAACGTCGTACTCGTCTCAATGTTCACCTTGTGCATCGGTATTATCGGATCGGTAATGTTCCGTGGATTTATGCAGGTAATTCCAATTCTGATTGCCGTAATTGCCGGATATATTTTAGCGCTTACCTTAGGCATGGTTGACACCACAAGAATCGGTCAGGCTGCCTGGTTCGCATTACCAAAGTTTCAGGCGCCCGTTTTTGACATTAATGCTATTGTCATTATAGCACCTGCCTGCATTGTTGTACTTGCTGAGCACATCAGCCACCTGATCGTCACCGGTAAAATCACAGGAACCGATCTCATGGAAAAACCGGGACTTCACCGTTCTTTACTCGGTGATGGTATCAGTAATGTGTTATCAGGGTTTGCCGGGTCTCCCCCTAATACAACTTACGGTGAAAATATAGGTGTCATGGCGATTACGCGCGTGTATTCCGTTTGGATTATCCGTGGCGCGGCAATTCTTGCAATAGGATTTTCATGCATTGGAAAAATCTCTGCAGCAATTGCAACAATACCTTCGCCAGTAATGGGCGGAATAACGATGTTGTTATATGGCGTAATTGCAGTTCAGGGATTCAGAATGTTTGTCGAGCAGAAAGTTGATTTCAGTAAAAACAGAAATATGGTGCTGGGAGCAATCACTTTTGTAGTTGGCGTAAGCGGTGCCAGCATCAACATTGGATCAGTTCAATTGAAAGGGATGGCCTTCGCCGCTATAATTG
>CAYHDA010000010.1:2004-33284 GCA_964355145.1 uncultured Mariniphaga sp. | reverse complement strand
GTTAACCAGACTTTGTTCCCTTAAATCGTGGTGCAAATGTAAACGGTTTTAGGACATCCCGCTAATATAAAACAGAATAAATTAAAAAAAATAAAACAATTTGTATTGTTCTGATTTATTGATATTTATACATACACAACATAGTAGACTTATGTAAAACGGGTGATTATTGGAATGAAATAGAAATTGTCAGGCATCTTTAAAGCGCCTGAAACACCCGAATGATGAGGAATCCGAAAGCTTGGGATTGATCATATTGACCAAAAATCAGAAAAACAGTTTCAATATCAATAAAAAATCGTTTTATTTATCAAATATGCTATTTTTACAGTTCTTAATAAATTTAAATAAAGTGTCAGATTGCATAGTTATTATTCCTACGTATAACGAAAAAGAGAATATCGAACGGATCATCCGGAAAGTATTTTCACTTGAAAAAGATTTCAATATTCTTATAATTGATGACAATTCACCTGACGGGACGGCCTCGATCGTCAAGGAATTAGCCGGTAATTATGAGAACAGACTGTTTTTAATTGAGCGAACCGGCAAATTAGGTCTTGGTACCGCTTACTTAGCAGGGTTTAAGTGGGCTTTGGAAAACCATTACGAGTACATTTTTGAAATGGATGCTGATTTTTCTCACAATCCGGAGGACTTGTTAAAACTTCATGAAGCCTGCAGGAGTCAGGGAGTCGATCTTGCAATTGGATCACGCTATATTTCGGGTATAAATGTTATCAACTGGCCGCTAAAACGGGTGCTTATGTCATATTTAGCATCGGTTTATGTTCGAAAAATCACTGGAATGCAGATAATGGATACTACTGCAGGATTTAAATGTTACCGTCATATCGTACTTGAAACAATCAATATTGATAAAATCAAAATGAGGGGATATGGATTTCAGATAGAGATGAAATTTAAAGCCTGGAAGCATGGTTTTAAAATCATAGAAATTCCCATAATTTTCACGGACAGAAAAGAGGGAACCTCAAAAATGAGCGGCGGGATTTTTGGCGAAGCTTTCAAAGGCGTTATTAAAATGAAAATCCTGAGTTTTTTTACGAATTATCAAAAAAAGCCAGCACTGTGAGCTCAACATAGCATATACAAATTCAAAGTACAATCTGAATTATGGATACAATATAATTCCTGATATAGCCGGATTGGTTCGTTATTTTTATTTAATTTCACATTTTAAAGGGTAAACTCCACGTTCAAACATTTATACTAAAAACAATCTTTAATTAATCATGAGAGACATCGTCATCAAAGATGCCAGAGTTGTAAATGAAGGTAAAATCTTAAGAGACACCAGTATCCTAATCCGCAACGGAATCATTGAAAAAATATTCAGAGATGCAGTTCCTGCAAATATTCTGGCTCAAGCCGAAGTGATTGACGCATCAGGTAAGTTTCTGCTGCCAGGAGTCATTGACGACCAGGTTCATTTCAGAGAGCCCGGGCTCACACATAAAGGAGATATTGCCTCTGAATCAAAAGCTGCAATTGCCGGAGGAATTACATCGTTCATGGAGATGCCGAATACGATTCCTCAAGCGGTTACGCAAGAACTACTCGAACAAAAATTTCTGCGTGCCTCAAACGTATCACTCGCCAATTACTCCTTTTATATCGGTGCGACCAATGACAACCTCGAAGAATTGCTAAAGACAAATCCTTCAAATGTTTGCGGTATAAAGGTATTTATGGGATCCTCAACCGGTAATATGCTTGTTGACAATATAGAAACGCTCTCCTCACTGTTTTCTAAATCGAAATTGCTGATCGCTACCCATTGCGAGGACGAGCAAATCATTCAGGCTAACATCGCTGTTGCCCGCGAGAAATACGGAGAAGAGGTTCCCATGAGCGAACACTCTAAAATCAGAGATACCAATGCCTGTTTCAAATCAACCTCTAAAGCAGTTGAGCTTGCCAAAAAATACGGAACAAGATTGCATGTTTTACACCTATCCACAGCGGGAGAAATTGCATTATTTGAGTCAGGCCCTGTAAAAGGTAAAAAAATCACAAATGAAGTTTGTGTTCACCATTTATGGTTCACTGAAGTGGATTATGAAAAACACGGATCCCTAATTAAATGGAATCCGGCTATCAAGTCGGCTAATGACCGTCTTGCTCTAATAAAAGGAGTTAACGAAAATCGGGTTGATGTTATCGCAACTGATCATGCTCCCCATACCCTTGAAGAAAAAAATCAGACCTACTTTAAATCACCGTCAGGAGGACCACTCGTACAACATTCGCTTGTGGCGATGCTTGAAATGAGTCGAAACGGCAAGATTTCAATAGAAAAGGTTGTCGAAAAAATGTGTCATGCACCTGCTGATTTATTTGGAATCGAAAAAAGAGGTTATATCCGGAAAGGCTATAAAGCAGATCTGGTAATTGTAGATGCAATCCGCTGGACTGTTTCGAAGGAAAATATCCTTTCAAAATGCGGATGGTCTCCTTTCGAAGGGGAATCATTCTATTATTTTGTAAATCAGACATTTGTAAATGGAAACCTTGTTTATGAAAACAATAATCCTAATTCCAAAGGAACTTTTCATGAGGATACAAAGGGTGAAAGACTCACTTTTAACCGGAACCAATCTTAGCAAAAGCATTGTTTTTTTATTCGCTGTCCTGATCTTGTCGTGTCGGCAATCCGTCAAGGAAAAGCTGACTGAAGGGGGAATGCCCGGGAAGATCATTTATGATACCTATATTATAAACCGCGATTCAACGGATTCATGGGGAGCGGAGTGCTTATCGAAGTTTGATCGCCAGGCTTTCATTGAGCAGGTGTTTAAAGCTGTGTTTGAAGGTAAAATAATTCCGCTGGACTATTTTTCAGGTGAAAAAATCTCCCTGGATCAGATCAGAAAAATGGAAAGCGATGGAGAATTCGCACGCAAGAATATCAGCAAGATCCAATTTGAAGAATGTTGGATATGGAATAATAAACTCGTTTCATTGCAGAAACAAGTGATTTCCATGACCATCGCCTACGAAGTTTATGATAATACAGGCAAGTCAAGAGGTCAAAAACCAATTTTTAAACTTAAATTCATTCAGGAATAAAAAAAACTATCTCATTAGAAACCTGGCAGCAGTTCTGGTACGTTGGGCAACGAAAACGGATCGATTGTGAGTCATTTCCTGAATAACCTCCTCGTTGTAATACCTAATCGTCAATAATTCAAGACCTTCGTTGTAATGGACAACGAATTTTCGTTTTAAATCCTCTATCAGTTTATCAAAGTCTCTTTCAGGACGTTCAATTGCTACTGAAAAATTCATGGCTGACTGTTGAACAAGATTAACCTTGATCCTATGTTGAGCAAACAGTTTATAAATCTTACCTATACTCTCCTCTGCGATGAAAGAGAAGTCAAGAGGAGAGATTGTAATCAGGATTAGGTCCTCTTTAACTATATAGACCGGAACATAATTCATTACGTGATCGATTCTGCATATCACAGATCCTGATTCTTCAGGTTCAATAAAAGAGCGTACAAAAAGGGGGATATCTTTCTCTACCAATGGCTTCATCGTTTTTGGATGGATCACTTTAGCTCCATAGTAGGTCATTTCAACTGCTTCGCGGTAAGAAAGCATATCCAGTTTTTGCGTTACTTCGAATTTATTGGGATCGGCATTCATAATGCCAGGGACATCCTTCCAAATGGTTACACTTTCAGCGTTAAGTATATTAGCGATTATGGCTGCAGTGTAATCAGAACCTTCACGGCCCAAGGTAGTGGTCTGATCCGTAATTGTAGATCCAATGAAGCCCTGAGTAATGAAAATCCTCGAAACAGCGAAATTGAATTGAGTCCGCATTAGTTTGGAAGATAATGACCAATCAATATTTCCTTCGCGCCAGGTCGCATCAGTTCGCAAACCCAGCCGGAGATCCACCCACTTATTATTGATCCCGGAATAGGCTAGATAAGCACTTGCAATTTTCGTGGAAAGAATCTCGCCGAGGGACACAATCTGGTCATATTCAAAATCAAAATCAAGAGACGGAGGGTGGCCTAAATGCGTTTCTAAAGTCGCTATTTCCAACGAAATTTCCCGACCAATCGCGTTTGAAAGATCTCCCCAAAGCCCTTCAATGATGTCAAAATGATATTTTTTTAAAGTACTTATATGTTGAGCCAGGTTCTTCTGGTCACCATTGAAATAACACTTTGTCACCAATTCAAGTAAATTGGTCGTTTTACCCATTGCAGAAATTACAATTACGAGATCATCGGTGTAATTTTCAACAATAGCTGCGAGATTCTGCACTCCTTCAGCATTCTTTACAGAAGCGCCTCCAAATTTGAATACTTTCATTTATAGCAGGTTAATATCAACCATTAGGATCAATTTTACAGGATTAAAATTATAAAACTTCCGCTATAAATAGTAAAAAAATAAAATTTGTATCTTTGCAGGAAACGATTGATTTTTTTTTGCTTATATACCACTATATTACAATTGATTACATGGCATACATTAATGAAAACTACCTAAAATTAAAAGCAGGATATTTATTTCCTGAAATTGGCCGGAGAGTAAGAGAATTTGCTGCTGCAAACCCCGGCAAGGATATCATCAGAATGGGAATTGGAGATGTTACCCAGCCTCTGTCACCTGCAATCCTGCAGGCATTTCACGATGGAGTGGAAGAAATGGGGAATAAAAATACTTTTAAAGGATATGGCCCCGAGCAAGGATATGATTTTCTGCGTGAAGCCATCGCTGAAAATGATTATAAACTTCGTGGGGTGGATATCTCAGCCGACGAAATATTTGTTTCTGACGGATCAAAATGTGATACAGGGAATATTCAGGAAATATTTGGAAGCAATAATATTATAGCCATTTGTGATCCGGTTTATCCTGTATATGCAGACACGACCGTTATGTCGGGAAAAACCGGTGTTTGCCAATCGAATGGATATTTCGAAAATATCGTTTATATGCCGTGTAATGAATCAAATGGCTTTATTCCTGAATTGCCTTCAATAAGACCTGATCTGATATTTCTTTGCTTTCCAAATAATCCAACCGGAACAGTTGCCTCTAAAGCTGTTTTAAAACAATGGGTCGATTACGCGATCGCCAACAAGAGTATTATTTTGTATGATGCTGCTTATGAAGCGTACATAACGGATCCATCTATTCCACATTCGATTTTTGAAATTGAGGGAGCGAAAAGTGTGGCTATTGAATTCCGGAGTTTTTCAAAAACAGCAGGATTCACTGGAACACGTTGCGCCTTCACCGTTATTCCCGATGATCTTTTTGCCTATGACGGCGATGGAAACCCGGTTGCAGTAAAACCGCTCTGGATGCGCCGGCACACTACAAAATTCAACGGAGTCTCCTATCCGGTACAAAAAGCTGCTGCAGCCGTTTACTCTGATCAGGGCAAAAAAGAAGTCAGAGAAATTATTTCCTACTACCTCGAAAACGCAGCAATTATCAGAAAAAGTCTGGCCGCCTCAGGATTTGAGGTTTTTGGAGGGATTAACGCCCCGTATGTTTGGGTAAAAACAAAAAACAAGCTCACTTCCTGGGAATTCTTTGACAAACTCCTCAACGATGCAAATGTTGTAGGCACTCCAGGATCAGGTTTTGGTCCTGCTGGTGAAGGGTATTTCAGATTTTCAGCTTTTGCTGACCGGGAAAATGTAAATAAAGCGATGGATCGGATTAAGAACCTGTCATTTTAATCAACCTATCCTGTAAATTTTGCATCTTTGAACAGCCGAAGCGTTCTGATTTAATTCAGGACAAAAGGAAATCGTACGCTGCTTTTTTACAATGATTAAATTAAAGGAAAATCAGATGGCATTAAAACCTTTTAGAATACCGGTGATTATTTTTATCCTTATTGCCGGATTCCAGTTCAGTGCTTATTGCCAGCTATTTTTTCCGGAAGATATGGTAAATGTTAAAGGTCAGGTAATTGATGAAATAACCAAAGAAGGGATTGGGTATGCGCAGGTTTTGAATATGCGGGTTCGGGGCGGAACAATGACTGATGCCGCCGGGAATTTCTCCATTCAGGCTGACCCATCAGACACACTGACTTTCAAATCAATAAGTTACAAAAACAAAAGGGTTCCGGTGAATCAGATTTTCAATACAGAGAATGGAGTTGCCAAAATAGCACTCTCACCTGCACGGGTACTGCTTAATCAGGTTGAAGTGCAAACCTCTGGTCCAAAGGTCAATATGCACGGTATTCCTGTAGGAAAATCGGTTGCTGTTCCTGTTGAGTTGCGCAGCGATTACTTCCCCTCAAAACCTTCAGCCCTTACTGCTATATTTAAGCCAATGTCGTATTTGGCTTACCATCTTAGTAAGAGTGAAAAAGAGAAACGAGCAACTCTGACTGCCATTCATTCGGAAAGAGACTGGCAAATTCTTTCGCTGGTGTATAACAAGGACGTCATTCAAAAAATTTCCCTTTTCAAAGGGGAAGATTTGGAAGATTTCATGCTTTTTTGCAATGCTTTTAACGGGCTTCCAGTAAATGCTTCCAGCTATGATGTTGAGAAGCGGATTCAGGAGCTGATGGTAGAATATCGTGAAAAAAAGTTAAAAGAGAAATCCCTACTGAAGTGAAACAACCAACTTTTGAAGATGTCATTGATGCTCACCAGCGGATAAAAGGATTTGTCCATAATACACCTATATTTACAAGCGTTTCGATCAACAGGATTGTCGGAGCAGAACTCTTTTTTAAATGTGAGAATCTTCAGAAGACCGGGGCATTCAAATTTCGCGGTGCTTGTAATGCAGTCTTTTCTTTGACTGATGAGGAGGCCATCCGCGGAGTCGGGACGCATTCTTCCGGCAATCATGCTGCAGCGCTGGCTTTGGCCGCACGAATGAGAGGAATTCAGTCTCAGATTGTTATGCCATCAAATTCTCCTGAAATAAAGAAAAAAGCAGTTGCCGGATATGGAGGTTTGATCACCTACTGCGAACCGACACTTCAGGCAAGAGAATCAACCTTAAACCAGATCGCAGAAAAGACAGGGGTATCGATTATCCATCCATACAATAACAACAAAGTCATAGCTGGTCAGGGGACCGCAGCAAAAGAGCTTTGGGAGGCAATGCCGTCTCTGGATCTTGTGATGTGCCCGGTTGGCGGAGGTGGGTTACTTTCGGGGACTGCTATATCGGTAAAAGCTCTTTCGTCCTCATGCCGGGTAATCGCCGCCGAACCTTCAGGTGCCGATGATGCTTACCGGTCCTTTAAAGCAGGGTATATCATACCCTCGTCTCATCCGCAGACGATTGCTGATGGACTCCTTACTTCGTTGGGCGAAATTAACTTTGCTGTTATCAGCCAAAAAGTCGATGATATTATTACCGTATCTGAAACATCAATTATTCAGGCGATGCGAATGGTATGGGAAAGAATGAAACTGATTATTGAACCATCGGCTGCTGTTACATTAGCTGCGATTCTTGAAAACAAGGAATCATTCAGGAATTTGCGAATTGGAATCATTCTTTCGGGAGGAAATGTTGATTTGGGAAATCTTCCCTTTTGAAAATAATAGATTTTAATTTTAAAGATAAGTGGAAATTAACAAAACGATACTTGGAATTGATCCCGGCTCAAATATCATGGGGTATGGAGTGCTTAAGATCGTAAAAAACAAAGCTGAAATCATTGCAATTGGGGTAGTAAAAACGTCCGGGTTTTCAGGGCATTATCAGAAGCTCAGCCACATATTTGACCGGACGCTCTACCTGGTTGACGAGTATAAACCTGACGAGACTGCCCTTGAAGCGCCTTTTTTCGGCAAAAACGTACAATCGATGCTAAAGCTTGGCCGTGCACAGGGAGTAGCTATGGCGGCTTCACTTTACAGAGGAATTCCCATCTTTGAATATGCTCCGCTGCGAATTAAGCAAGCCATAACAGGCAATGGTTCAGCAACCAAAGAGCAGGTCGCCTATTTTCTAAAGCAGATGTTTAATCTGGAGATTATGCCAAATGATCTGGATGCAACAGACGGTTTGGCAACTGCAGTGTGTCACTTTCTGCAACTAAAGAATCCGGCAGCCGGCAGCACCATTAAAAATTGGGAAGAGTATATCCGCAAAAATCCAGGAAGAGTGAAGTAGTTGATTATCTGCAAACAATTTGTATTCAAACAAATTCACGTGCTATTTTAGCCGCAATATCCCGAAACTCATCTTCAGTAAGTTTCAATTTTGGTTTTGAGAAATTGATATCGCTTTCGCTATTCAACGGAACAAGGTGAATGTGAGCGTGAGGAACTTCAAGGCCAAGAACTGCAACCCCGACTTTTTTGCATGGAATAGCTATTTTCAGAGCTATCGCAATCCTTTTGGAAAACAACATTAATCCCGCAAACACCTGGTCTTCAAGATCAAACAGATAGTCCGTCTCTATCTTTGGAATTACCAATACATGACCGGCAGCGAGTGGGAAAATATCTAAAAAGGCAAGATAATGTTCATCCTCGGCAATTTTATAACAAGGAATTTCTCCCCTGACAATTTTCGCAAAAATGCCTGCCATAATGTGCCTTATTAAGTAATTGTCAATTAATAAAACTTGATTTACAATGATTATTGGTAATATTCTGCACTTTAGCCAAATAGTAATACACAATATATTTTTCCGATTACTAAATACAGCTACATTCCCAATTCAATATTAATAATTTCAAACGATATCACGCCTGACGGGACTGTTATCTCCACTGAATCACCAATTTTTTTGCCTAAAAGGCCTTGTGCAATAGGAGTGTTTACGCTTATTTTGCCATGTTTCAGATCCGCTTCGTGTTCTGAAACAATTGTATAAGTCATAGTTGAATTATTTTTCGTATTCTTAATCGTAACCTTATTCATGATCTGGACAACATCAGTCTCGATCTTCGATTGGTCGATGATCCGGGCACTAGCCAACTGGCTTTGTAACAAAGCAATTTTAGCCTCAAGCATCCCCTGTGCATCTTTGGCCGCGTCATATTCTGCATTCTCAGAAATATCCCCTTTTTCAATTGCTTCCCCTATATTTTTCGAAATTGACGGCCTTTGGATATTGATCATGTAATCCAGGTCTGCCTTAAGTTTTTTATATCCTTCGGCCGATATATAAGTAATTTTGCCCATCACATAAAAATTTTGCTGATATTACATAAAAAACAAGAAGAACTCCGGCATGCCGGAACCCTTCCCGATCTGAATAAATACAAATTTAAAAATATTCTTTAAGAAAAATACAAGTTTGATAATGAAAAAAGTGAAACGGAGCTTTAAATATATTTTTTATTCAAAATTTCAGAATATACAACCGCTTTTTTCAGGCTGAAATCAGCTCTGATTCCCGATTTATAGCTGATGGTTCTTTTATGCATTATAGGTTCAGCGGAGATTCGCTCAGCCTCCCGCTCTGCAATCGAAGAGATTGTTTTTCCTTCACTAGTAATGAAATCAGAGATGGGCCCGCTTGGTTTTACTTCCTCTTCTTGCTTTTGTGAATAATCTTCACCCCAGATATATTTTTCATCGGCAAGCTCAGGAACTAAAATCCTTTCAATCGAATCAAAGATATTATCCAGAGGTTTTTCGTATCCTGTCATTTTTTCAGAACTTTTTTCCATCATATCAGCAAACTGACCCGGCTTTTGCTCCTTCGGAACCCGAGTCAGTTCCTCCAAAGCTTTTTTCTTTTTATTCTGAGCAATTGCCTGAATAATTGAGGCAATCACTATCATGATCAGAAATAGATAATCTCCGACCGATGCAAATTGAACCATTATGGAATTGACATTCATTTTACTTATCTTAGCAATTCATAAAATTAGATAAAATGTTTAAGTTAAAGGGCATCTGTGTCACAAAAATTGCTGCAACAATGATAATAATTTTATCAGCGCTAAATTGCTCGAAAGATCAGAACTCATTCTTGCCTTATGTAAAAATAAACTTGCCCGTTTCATTAATCAATTATAATCACTTAAAGATCCCCGGAAATTCAATCTTATTCCAACGCTATGGATATAAAGGAGTTATAGTCGTGTGTGTTAATCCGGATTTGTCTCAGTATTTTGCCTACGATGCTTGTTGTCCTTACGAAAAAGATTTTTCAGGTATTGTTGAGATTCAGCCTGTGAAAAATCTCGTATCGCCTCCGTTTATGATTTACAGCAGCGACTTTTTTGGTATCTGCAATAAATGCGGTTCACAGTTTAATTTAATGGGAAGCGGACAGCCTGTTAAAGGACCGGCGACACATTATCTGCAGAATTACAATATCGCCACAGGATTCGAAAGTCTGACCGTTACCAACTAAAAAAATGGAACGGTTAGATTGAAATCAGGCTTTACCGGCCCAAAAATAAATGCCCCGGATTCGTTAATAATCAGCGAATCCGGGGCATTCATAAATTATAAGCTATAGAACAAATTACTTTGGCTATTAATATCTGTAATGTTCCGGTTTGTATGGACCGTCTGGGGATATGCCAAGGTAGCCAGCCTGTTCTGGTGTAAGTACAGTGAGTTTGACTCCAAGCTGTTCAAGATGAAGTCTGGCAACCTCTTCATCGAGGTGTTTCGGAAGCCTGTAAACTCCAATTTCATATTGCTTTTTCCAGAGTTCAAGCTGAGCCAGTGTCTGGTTTGTAAAAGAGTTACTCATTACGAATGATGGGTGACCTGTAGCACATCCCAGATTCACAAGGCGTCCTTCGGCAAGCAGGAATATCGCATGACCATCGGCATAAATATATTTATCAACCTGAGGTTTAATATTGAGTTTTGAGATTCCCGGCCATTTTTCAAGGCGGGAAACCTGAATCTCGTTATCAAAATGACCAATATTGCAAACAATAGCCTGATCTTTCATTGCAGCCATGTGTTCGCCGGTAATGATATCAAGGTTTCCGGTTGTAGTGACAAAAATATTACCTTCAGATACAGCATCATCCATGGTTTTCACCTCAAAACCCTCCATAGCTGCCTGTAAAGCACAAATTGGATCAATTTCAGTAACAATTACCCTTGCGCCATATGTCCGCATTGAGTGAGCGCATCCTTTTCCAACATCACCGTATCCTGCAATTACAGCCACCTTACCGGCAATCATAACGTCGGTAGCTCTTTTAATACCATCGGCCAGCGATTCACGACAGCCATAAAGGTTGTCGAATTTTGATTTTGTAACCGAATCGTTCACATTGAAAGCAGGGAAAAGCAATTTTCCTTGTTCTACCATCTGATAAAGACGATGAACACCTGTGGTGGTCTCTTCCGAAACACCTTTTATCTCTTTTGCCTGACGATGCCAACGATTTGAATCCGCAGCAAGTACTTGCTTTAGAATTTTATTCAATTCAATTTCATCCTCCGCACTTACCGGTGCATCAAGAACTCCTGCATTGTCTTCTGCTTCATAACCGCGATGAATCATCATTGTAGCATCTCCACCATCATCAACGATTAACATCGGGCCATTCCCTCCTCCAAAATCCAGTGCACGTTCAGTACACCACCAATATTCAGACAGAGACTCACCTTTCCATGCAAAGACAGGAATCCCTGCTGCTGCTATTGCCGCTGCGGCATGATCCTGGGTAGAAAATATATTGCAACTGCACCATCTTACATTTGCACCGAGTTCAACCAGTGTCTCAATCAATACAGCGGTTTGAATAGTCATGTGCAAAGAACCCATAATCCGCGATCCGGTTAATGGTTTTTGTACTCCATATTTTTTACGAAGTGACATTAAGCCCGGCATCTCTTTTTCTGCTATCTCAATCTTTTTTCGTCCAAAAGCGGCCAGAGTGATATCTGAAACTTTAAAATCTTCTTTTTGAGTAATCATTGTCTGTTTATTAAATTATGAAATATCTTATTCTAAAATTAAAACTGCCCAAATTTTTCTACAAAATGCTCAAAGCAAATGCCTGGTCTTTGCGTAATTGTTCCTTTAGCTGATCAATGCCTGCAAATTTTTGTTCGTCACGGATCTTTTCAACAAAAATCAGGGTAATATCAGCCCCGTAAATATCAGCATCAAAATTAAAAATATGAACTTCAATACTTTTATGATCCGGATTAATGTTGAATGTTGGACGGATACCAATATTCAACATTCCCTTATAAATTTCCCCGCCGGTTTTGACCTTTACTGCATAAACGCCATCGCCGGGAACCAGTTTATGGGGATCGGGAATTTCGATATTTGCTGTCGGATATCCAATTTGACGACCAAGTTGTTTCCCTTCGATTACTTTTCCGGTCAGAGAATACTGATATCCGAGAAAATGATTGGCTTTCGGGATGTTGCCATTCCCGATGGCCATCCTTATTTTCGTAGAACTAACAACTTTGCTATCAACAAGCAGCTGTGAAAGTTGTTCAACCTTGAAATTTAAAGATTTGGAAAGCGTTTCCAGTGAATGAAAATCACCTTTGCGTCCTTGACCGAAGCGATGATCGTATCCAACAACAAGACTTGAAATATTCATCCGTTGAACAAGAATATTTTCAACAAACTCATTATAGGATAATTTTGAGAACGCTGCTGTAAACGGGTAAATAACCAGGTGATCGACTCCGATCTGCTCCATCTGATTAATTTTTTCAGATGTTGTAGATAACAACCGCAAAGAATCTTCAAGAGGTGCAATCACTAAACGAGGATGAGGTTCAAAGGTAAAAACAACCGATTCACCCCTCGAAAGGACGCTGATCCGTTTAAGTTCCGAGATGACTTCGCGATGCCCCAGGTGAACACCATCAAAAGTTCCGATGGTAACCACCGGCTTTAAAGCTTTGAAATTATCTAAATCGTAATAAATTTGCACGCAACCAAATTTTCAGGATGTAAAAATAGTCAAAAAATATTGTATAAGACCTCTACATCAGCCAAAGAGTAATTAATGCGCTGCTAAACCAATTTGATTGATTGGTATTAACGGGGAATTTATACTTTTGTTAGTAATGAATCATGCCTTAAAAATAGGAAGTGACTCAAATTAATAAATTTTAAATAACTTGTAAGTAATTACATATAAGACTAATATATAATTCCAAATGAAAAAAGCGTTTTATTTTTTGATTTTATTTTTCGTAGTATCTGCCTGCGGAAAGAAGACGAACTTTACCATTTCAGGACAATTGGATGGCGGAGCGGGAAAAATGATCTATTTTAACAAAATATTAATTAATACTCAGTTATCTTTTGACTCTGTCAGGCTGGATAAAGAAGGAGTCTTCAAATTTAAAGGCAATACCTCTTCGCCTGCATTTTACCATTTAAAACTTTCGAAAAACAGTTTTATAACGCTGCTGGTTGATTCAACAGAAAATGTTTCAATCAAAGGGTCGTATAAAAATTTCACAAGCGATTATAAAGTTATCGGATCGACGGGATCTCAAATTTTACAAGATCTGGACAACCGTTTTATTAAAGCGAAGTTTCAGGCTGATTCGTTGCGTCTTCTCTACAATTCGCACAAGAGTGATCCGCTTTATGCTTCTAAAATTGAAGGGTGGAACACTCTCTATGCCCGTATAACTACTGACCATTCAAATTATGTTACATCTTTTGTTAAAACAAATCCATTCTCACTGGCATCGGTATATGCACTTTACCAAAAATGGGATGAAAATAATTTTGTTGTCAACGATTTGCAAACGATGAAAACTGCAGCCTCGGCTTTATTTTCGGTCTATCCTAAAAACGAACAAGTAATTGCGCTGTATAACAATACGCTTCAATTCATTAAGGAAGAAAACGCAAAAAAATTGTCTGCCGCCTTACAAAACAATGCAGTCAACTCTCCCAATATCATCCTTCCCGATGTGGACGGCCACCCAAGAGATTTATGGTCGTTACATGGTAAGTATGTATTACTGCATTTTTGGTCAGCCAAAGATCGGGCCTCGCGAATCGTCAACCCGGTGCTTTCGGAGCTTTATCATAAATTTAAAGGCCGCGGGTTCGAAATTTTCATGGTCAGCATTGACAATGACAGAGCAGCCTGGACTGAAGCCATTGCTGCGGATAATCTGAACTGTATTAATGTCGGCGATATGAAAGGAAGTTTTCAGGCTGTAACCAACTACAATGTTCAAGAGTTGCCTTTCAATTATCTGATCGATAAGGAAGGATCTATTATTGGAAGAAACCTCAAGGGCCCTGCATTAAATCAGACCTTAAGCAATATTTTTAAATAACTCACTAATTGACATTTATTGCTTTTGTTGATTAATTCATCATTAAATAATGATTGTCTTTTATTTAAAATAGCATACAGCTTTTGTATTGACTTGAAAAATTGTTTTTTAGGTCTATCTTTGCTCTACGAAAAAAGATTTTATTTAGCATATTAATTTGGTTTGGATCAGTCGAAGAAAATATATTTTGCTTCAGATGTACATCTTGGGGCACCGGCGTTAAAGCACGGCAAGGAGAGAGAACTGGTATTTGTGAACTGGCTGCACCAGATCAAAAAAGATGCGTCGATGATTTTTCTTCTTGGCGATATCTTTGATTTCTGGTTTGAATACCGCAAAGTTGCTCCTCAGGGATTTGTTCGCGTGCTTGGGGCTCTTGCCGAAATTTGCGACAGTGGAATTCCGGTACACTTTTTCACAGGCAACCATGATATCTGGGTTTTTGATTATCTCCCCCGTGAAACGGGAATGATTATCCATCGTAAACCGTTGGAAATTGATATTTTAGGAAAGAAGTTCTTTCTGGCACATGGTGATGATCTTGGGAAAACAGATAAAAAATACCAGTTGCTTTCTAAATTCTTTCATAACAAGCTAACCCAATGGGCCTTTGCTAAAATACATCCTGATTTATCATTCCGTTTTGCTCATTACTGGTCGAAAAACAGTCGGTTGATCAGAGGTGAGGCAGGGCTCGGCTTTTTAGGCGAACACCGTGAAGATCAGATTGTTTTTGCCCGTAAAACTCTGAAAGAAAGACATTTTGATTATTTTGTTGTGGGACACAGACATATTGCCCTTGACTTTCAATTATCCGAAAACAGTAAAATGTTTATTCTTGGAGACTGGTTTAAGGAGTGTACTTATGGAGTTTATGACGGAAACACATTTCAACTTAAAAAAATTTATAACGAAACGCTTACGAATAGTAAATAATTTAGTATGGATAAGAAGCTTTATACCGTGATTGTTGGAACCGGATCTTATATTCCCGGCCAGATAATTCCCAACGATTATTTTCTCAATGCTGAGTTTTATGACCCGGCGACTGGCAAAGTATTCGACACCCCGAATGAGGAAATTATCCGTAAATTTTATGAAATCACCAATATTGAAGAGCGCCGTTACGCCGAATCAAATGAAGTAACGAGCGATCTGGCGACATTTGCTGCCCGTGATGCGATAGAGACTTCAGGTATTGATCCCGAAACTTTTGAATTTATTCTTGTTGCTCACAATTTCGGAGATATGATAGATGGTATCATGCAAACCGATCTTACGCCGGCGTTAGCTAACCGGGTAAAAACAAAACTTGGTATTAACAATCCAAATGTCCTTGCAAATGACGTCACGTCAGGCTGCCCGGGATGGACTACGGCAATGATTATTGCCAATGCTTACATCAGAAGCGGAACATTTAAGCGGGGATTGGTAATTGGAGCAGATGTTCTTTCGAGGGTAGCAGATCCCTACGACCGTGACAGGATGATTTTTTCGGACGGGGCCGGCGCTGTGATCGTAGAAGCAGTTGAGAGTACTGTTCCTGTTGGGATATTGTCACATTCTGCACGTTCGGACAATGATCACAATATGCTGAATATGGGATTTTCTTTAAACCCTGGTGTACCCAAAGATCGTCAGTATCTTAGAATGCTGGGATCTAAAGTATATGCCTATGCCTTAAGCACAGTACCGGGAGTTGTAAAAGACAGTCTGGATAAAGCGGGACTTCATCTGGATGACATAAGTAAGGTATTGATTCATCAGGCCAACGAAAAAATGGACGAAGCCATCCTAAGCAGGGTTTTCAGACTTTATGGCAAACGTGAATATGATAAGAATGTGATGCCGATGACTATACAACGATTTGGAAATTCATCGACGGCAACAGTTCCGACGCTGCTGGATCTTGTTGTAAAAGACAAAATGGAAGATCATCAGATTTCAAAAGGTGATGTTATCATCCTTACCTCAGTTGGGGCAGGAATGGCCATTGTGTCAATTGTTTACAAGGTACCTGAATGATATTGCAAGTATAAAAAAAGGACGTTTTGCAGATGCAAAACGTCCTTTTTTTATACCCAATAACTACTAATTAACTGGCCTGCAACCTGATCGCATTCACTTTATCGATCTTTTCACTAGCAAATTCCGGAGTAATAATGATTTCTGTCTTCGACCCGGAAGGCATTTCAAACATCACATCCATTATAACTGTTTCACAAATGGCACGAAGACCACGAGCGCCAAGCTTAAACTCGATTGCCTTATCAACAATGAGATAAAGAGCCTCGTCTGAGAATGTTATTTTTATTCCATCCATATTAAACAATTTTTGGTATTGCTTAATAATCGAGTTCTTTGGTTCAGTTAAAATTCGTCTTAGCGCCTCCCTCTCAAGAGGAATCAGGTAAGTAAGCACCGGCAAACGTCCGACAATTTCAGGAATAAGTCCAAAAGAACGGAGATCCTGAGGTGAAACATATTGCAATAGATTATTTCGGTCAACCTGTCCTCCGTCAATAGAGGCTTTATAGCCTACAACTTTGGTATTCAGACGCTGGCCTATTTTGCGGTCGATACCTTCAAAGGCACCTCCGCAAATGAATAAAATATTCTTGGTATCAACGGGAATCATTTTCTGCTCAGGATGTTTACGGCCCCCTTGTGGCGGGACGTTTACAATTGAGCCTTCAAGAAGTTTAAGAAGTCCTTGCTGAACACCCTCTCCTGAAACGTCGCGTGTGATAGATGGATTATCTCCTTTCCTGGCAATTTTATCAATCTCGTCAATAAAGACGATGCCACGTTCGGCAGCCTGAACATTATAGTCTGCAACCTGAAGCAAGCGGGTAAGCAGACTTTCGATATCTTCACCTACATAACCTGCCTCGGTTAATACTGTAGCATCGACAATAGTGAAGGGTACATGCAGCATTTTTGCAATAGTCTTTGCCAACATGGTTTTACCGGTACCTGTAGGACCAACAAGTATGATATTTGATTTCTCAATTTCAGTACCATCGTCGTCGGTACGCTGATTTAAGCGTTTATAATGGTTATAGACAGCCACAGATAAAACTTTCTTGGCATCATCCTGCCCAATCACGTACTGGTCTAAAAAATCCTTAATCTCTTTGGGTTTCTTCAGTACAACTCCTGTCAGATCGAAATTTTTATTTTTCTTAAATTCCTCGTCGATTATGGTATGTGCCTGCTCGATACAGTTTTCACAAATGTGACCTTCCATACCGGCAATCAGAATATGAACATCTTTCTTGTCCCTGCCACAAAACGAACACTTATCCATCTTTTTCATTATACAAAATAATTGGTGAAAATGAGGTGAAAATTCCTCATTTACTTTTTCTCGCGGATCAGGATATCGTCAATCATCCCGTACTCCTTAGCTTCCTGAGAGGTCATCCAGTAATCCCGATCAGAATCAAGTTCTACTTTTTCAATTGTTTGTCCCGAATGGTTTGCAATAATCTGGTACAATTCAGTTTTCAGCTTTGCAATTTCTTTTGCAACAATCTGTATATCTGAAGCTTGCCCCTGTGCTCCACCCATTGGCTGGTGAATCATTATTCGGGAGTGTTTTAAAGCAGATCTCTTCCCCTTGGTTCCGGCAGTCATCAATACAGCCGCCATAGAGGCCGCCATTCCGGTACAAATTGTTGCCACATCACAATTTATATATTGCATGGTATCATATATCCCCAGACCGGCATGTACGGAGCCGCCGGGTGAGTTAAAATAAATCTGAATATCTTTACCCGGATCAGCTGATTCAAGAAAAAGTAATTGAGCCTGAATAATATTCGCTACATAATCGTCAATTGCAATACCCAAAAAGATGATACGATCCATCATTAAACGTGAAAAGACATCCATTTGGGCAATGTTTAGCTGCCGCTCTTCTATAATTGTCGGGGAGATATAAGCATTTGCATAAAGCGATTCATATTGGTGCAGATTCAGGCTACTAATGCCTAAATGCTTCGTCGCATATTTGCGGAATTCATCATTTTTAGCGTTCATCGTACAATTTTTTTTAAATAAAAAACTTTGCCAGAACAATTCGTTCGTCTCAGAATTTCAACTTCCTGAAAAACGAATTGTCCCGCAAAGTTATAATAATACTGCGATTACTACAATTGAGTAGTTATTTTTCGAAAAGATCGTCAAATACTTTTTGGCTAACCTGCTTGAAATCAAGACTAGCTCTCTCTTTAATAAGTTCGAGAACTTTATCTTCGACTTTTTTCTCAGCCATTTTCTGTTTCTGCTCTTTATTCTGAAGAATAGAATTTGCGTAGTTATCGAGATATTCATCAGGCACATTTGACATCCCATATTGCTGAAACTGCATCAGTGCCATTTCACGGGCCATGGCTGCAATATCCGATTCATCAACCCTTAAATCGTTTTCTTTAACCAGTTTACTTTTGATTAATGTCCATTCCAGATCTTTTCGAAAACTGTTAAATTCTTCTTCGATCTGTTCAATCGTCACTTTTTCATTGGTTTCAACCAGCCATCTTTTAAGAAAATCCTCAGGCAGTTTCATGGCGACATAGCTTGTTATAGCCTCTTTTGCATCGACAAGAAATCTATAATTGCTGGAGTACAGAAGATTTGCCTTCATCTCTGTCTGTATTCTTTGGCGCAATTCAGCAACCGTTGTCACTTCGGTATCTTCTCCGTAAATTTTCTTGATTAATGACTCATCAATTTCTGCAGGAACAAATGAATTGATTGTATTTATTGTGAAATTGAAATCGCTGTCGGCAGATTCAATCTCTTCCTCTTTAATTTTTAACAAGTGAGCAACTTCATGATCGTTTGCCAATGCCACCCTGGGATTAAATTTAAGAATTTCGCCTTCTTTTGCCCCAAGGAATACACCTTTAACATTTTCATCTTTAATGAGTTGTACTCCGAACTGAACATTAAGTACTGAAATACCACCTTCAATTACAATTCCTTCAGCGTCGAGCTGTACCAAATCGCCAATGACGGTTTCTTTTTCACCAACAACTTCTGCCGCAACTTTTTCCCCAAAGCGGTTGGCATAATCATTAATTTGATTGTCGATCAATTGATCATCCACTTCTATTTCATAAAATGGCAACTTTCCTATCTTTTCAAAATCAACATTAATTTCGGGAATCAAACCAAGATCAAAAACGAATTCAAAATCGTCATCGCTATCAAAATTCATGGTTGGGTTTTCTGTTGCAGAGGGAAGTGGTTCACCAAGAATGTTAAGATTCTGATCAGTAATATATTTGGTGAGCTCATGGCTGAGCAATTTGTTAACTTCGTCTGCCAGAGCAGCCTTTCCATACATCTTTTTGATCAGGCCCGCTGGCACCATTCCTTTACGAAATCCTGGCAAATTGGCCTTTTTACGGTAATCTTTCAATGTTTCATTGACGGTTGCAGCATAATCTTGCTTTTCAATTGCAATTCTGACTACCAGATTCAAATCATCGATACTTGTCTTCGAAATTTTCATATTTTCCTCCTTTATGATCCTGTATGCCCGCTTTTGGAGCGAAGGCCTACCCTGAAATTTAATTAAAAAACCGCCTCATTTCCATTGCGGGAAAGAAGCGGTTTAATGGGTTGCTGTGCGGATGAAGGGACTCGAACCCCCACGCCTCTCGGCACCAGATCCTAAGTCTGGCGCGGCTACCAATTACGCCACATCCGCATTTTTAAGCGCTGCAAATATAGTGTTTTTTTTTATTTGGGGAACCCGTAAATAAATTAATCAAAAATTATTCGGAATCGGTAATATCAGATGTCAGTTTCTTCTGTGCAACAGGTCGCCGTAACTCAAAATTCTGTCCGAGGTATAATCTGCGAACTTCATCATCTGCAGCAAGTTCTTCTGCAGAACCACTGTTCAGAATCCGTCCGTCGTATAACAAATAAGAACGGTCGGTAATTGAAAGTGTCTCATGAACGTTGTGGTCAGTAATAAGAATTCCAATGTTTTTATCCTTCAAACGAAATACAATTTGCTGAATATCTTCTACTGCGATTGGGTCAACACCAGCAAATGGCTCATCAAGAAGAATAAATGCAGGATTAATGGCAAGGCAACGAGCGATCTCAGTGCGCCGCCTCTCGCCTCCCGAGAGCTGAATTCCCTTACTTTTCCGGACGCGTTGCAGACCAAATTCGTCAAGTAACGATTCTAGTTTATCGTGTTGATATTCCTTTGAAAATTTACTCATTTCCAGAATGGAACGAATATTATCTTCGACGCTCATTTGCCTGAATACAGATGCTTCCTGTGCAAGATATCCAATACCCAATTGGGCTCTTTTATAAACGGGGAAAGAGGTGATATCGGTATCATCGAGAAAAATCTGACCTCCATTGGCCTTAATTAATCCTACAATCATGTAAAATGAGGTCGTTTTACCTGCGCCGTTGGGACCTAATAACCCCACGATTTCGCCCTGATTCAATTCGAGCGAAACTCCTTTTACAACTGTTCTGCTTCGATATGTTTTGACTAAATTTTCTGCAATGAGCTTCATTTTTCCAGATCATTAAATTTATTACGCTTCAAGAAGTTCCTTGTCAACGCGTTTTCTTTCAACTCGTTTGGACAGAACAACGCCCAATTCATAAAGAGCAATCAAAGGACCTGAAACTACAAGCATACTAAAAACATCGGGAGGCGTAATGATTGCTGCCAGCAGGAGCAAAAGAATATAAGCGTGCTTTCTGTATTTTTTTAAAAAAGCCGTACTTACCAATCCTACCTTGCTTAAAAAATAGATAACGATCGGAAGTTCGAAAACAATTCCACTTCCAAGAATTACTGTGGTGACTGCACTAATATAAGAGTTCAGGTTGATCTGATTCACAACTTCGGCGCTCACCCGATAAGAACCAAAGAAATGGGTTGAAAGCGGTACAATCAGATAATAACCAAATAAAATACCGGACATAAACAACAAAGTGCTGTAAAAAACTGCACCTGTCGCGTGCTTCCGCTCTTTCTCGTAAAGCGCAGGTTTAATAAACCGCCAAAATTCCCAGAATATGTAAGGAATTGACAAAATAATACCACCTATCAATGCGATGCTAAGATGTGTCGAAAATTGACCCGCCATGTCATAATTAATGATATTAAAGGGTTGAGTATTTATGGCCAGATCGGGAGAATTAAATTTGAGGGCGATCCATGCAAATGCCCTGTTGGTAAAAAATCCGGGATACTTAGGTGCAAAAAGTATCTCATCCATAATAAATTTCACATTTATAAAAATAAATATGGCACCAAATACGATTGCAGCTGATGCACGAACGAGATGCCACCGTAATTCTTCAAGATGTTCCAAAAAGGACATCTCTTCATTATTTTTCTTTGACTTTGACTCTTTTTTCTCTTTCCCGGAGAGTATTCCCATTATGGACATTGACTGTGATTTAAAGATTTTGAATATACAGATGTAACATAAAGATTTCAGCGACAAATATACGATTCTTTGACCCATTTTATGATGACAAAATCGATTCTAAAATCACCCAATGTTAAATTTTTACGATTTTATATGAAGTACTTGTATCAGGCGATATAATTAATAACTTAGTGGAAGTAATTAAAATAGATAAAGAGAACTATTGACGCACGATTATGAGGGATAAAAATTTACTGAATGACCAGCTTCAGAAGTACTTTGGCTTTGATCGGTTCAAGGGGCAACAAGAAGAGGTAATCAACAGCATACTAGATAGAAAAGATACTTTTGTACTGATGCCTACAGGAGGCGGAAAGTCCCTTTGTTATCAGTTGCCGGCACTCATGCAGGAGGGTACGGCTATAGTTATATCACCCCTTATTGCACTGATGAAAAATCAGGTTGATGCCATCAGAAGTTTCAGTACTGAAGATGGGGTAGCCCACTTCCTCAATTCATCACTCACAAAAACTGCAATTCAAAAAGTAAAAGAGGATATATCGAGGGGTCATACCAAGCTTTTATATGTTGCGCCTGAATCACTGACTAAACTGGAAAATATCGAGTTTCTGAAAGGAATTAAAATATCTTTTTATGCCATCGATGAAGCACATTGTATATCGGAATGGGGGCATGATTTCCGTCCGGAATACAGAAGGATCCGTCCTATAGTCAACGAAATAGGACAAGCTCCGATTATGGCATTAACTGCTACTGCGACGCCGAAGGTTCAACACGATATTCAGAAGAATCTGGGGATGCAGAATGCCCAGGTTTTTAAATCATCGTTTAACAGGCCAAACCTGTACTACGAAATACGCCCTAAAGCGAAAGCCAAGGATCAAATAATCAGAATGATCAAGAATAATCCAGGCAAGTCTGGAATTATTTATTGTCTCAGTCGTAAAAAAGTAGAAGAGATTGCCGAATTGCTTCAGGTTAATGGGATAAAGGCATTGGCTTATCATGCCGGGATGGATTCTGCAACCCGTTCAGCCAACCAGGATAAATTTCTGATGGAAGAATCGGATGTGATTGTTGCGACGATTGCATTTGGAATGGGAATTGATAAACCGGATGTGCGCTTCGTTATACATTATGATATTCCCAAGTCTTTAGAAGGCTACTATCAGGAAACCGGACGGGCAGGCCGCGATGGCGGAGAGGGAAAATGCATCACATTTTACAGTTACAAAGATATACAGAAGCTGGAGAAATTTATGCAGGGGAAACCTGTGGCAGAGCAGGAAATCGGACAGCAGCTTTTATTGGATACTGTAGCATTTGCTGAATCATCGGTTTGTCGTCGTACTATATTATTACATTATTTCGGAGAAAAATACGAAACGGATAATTGCGGTTTCTGCGATAACTGTCTTAATCCTAAAGAGCAGATTGAAGGCAGAGACCTCGTGATTATCGCCCTTAAAGCGGTAATTGAGGTAAAAGAACAATGCAAAGGTGAACATCTTGTCAATATTTTGCTCGGTGTTGAAAATGCTACCGTAAAATCATTTTCGCACGACACGCTTGATATTTTTGGTGAGGGGGATGAATATGACGATAAAATATGGAATGCGGTTCTAAGACAGAGCATCATTGCAGGATTCCTTCATAAGGATATTGAAAATTACGGAGTATTAAAACTGAACGAAGCCGGCAAGGAATTTTTAGCCGCACCACGTTCTTTTATGATTGTTAAAAACCACGACTACGAATCGGAAGAGGATACGGATGACGTTCCCCAAGGTGGAAATGCCTCGGGAGATCCTGAGTTATTTGCAATATTAAAAGATCTTCGCAAAAAGGTAGCGGCAAAGCAAAACCTGCCGCCATTTGTTATTTTCCAGGATCCTTCACTTTCAGATATGTCGATCCAATATCCGACCTCCATCGATGAATTACAGGGTATAATAGGCGTTGGTCAGGGAAAAGCCCAAAGGTACGGTAAGCCTTTCGTCGAAGTAATCAAGCGATATGTTGAAGAAAAAGGGATAGAACGGGCTCAGGATATGGTAGTGCGATCGGTCGCCAACAAATCAAAAAACAAAGTCTATATTATTCAAAATATCGACCGCAAACTTGCGCTGAACGAAATTGCAGAGGCCAAAGGAATGAGCCTTAGCGAGTTACTCACTGAACTGGAGGCGATTGTCAATTCCGGAACCAAAATCAATATAGACTATTACATTGAAGATGTAATGGATGAGGATCAGATCGAAGACATTTTCAGGTATTTTAGAGAAGATGCGGAATCCGATTCACTGGAAGAAGCACTGGTAGAATTTGGTGATGATTATGAAGTGGAAGAAATCAGGATGGTCCGAATTAAATTTCTTGCAGAGATGGGGAATTAGAAAGCGGCAACTTTATAATGAATGTGGTTTCAACATCGCGTATCGATTGATATGATAGTTCGCCTTTGAAATTCTCAATTATTCTTTTTGCAATTGCAAGGCCCAATCCCATGCCACCTGATTTAGTGGTAAAGCTGGGCTCAAATAGTTTATCGTGCAACCCGGCAGGAATTCCGACTCCATTGTCCATCACTGATATGTAAGCCCATTCCTTATCACTGGATAATCCGACCTTCACGACTCCGTTCCTGTCTTTGGGAATAGCTTGTATCCCATTCTTTATGAGATTGATAACTGCTCTTCCCAACTGATCTTTGTCTACTATTACTCTGACTGGCACCTCTGCCGGATTGCTAAATGAAACCGATACCATATTCATATTTTCGAACAGCAGAACCACTTCACTTAATTTCTCATCCAAATCAATCAATTCGTCATTAATCGTGGGCATCTTGGCAAAATCAGAAAATGATGAGGCAATTAAAGATAATGCGTCGATCTGTTCAACCAGCGTTCTGCTAACTCTGGAAAAATAATCGTCGAAATTCTCCGAATTCTGTTCTTTTATGCGTTGTAAATATTGTATGCTCAACTTCATCGGGGTAAGAGGATTGTTAATTTCGTGAGCTACCTGCCGGGCCATCTCCTGCCATGCCGATTCCCGTTCAGATCGGGCAAGCAATTCAACACTTATCGCTAATTCGTCCACTTTTTTATTGTATTCGTTCGCAAGACGTCCAATCTCATCTTCTCCCGAATATTCAATCTTGGCGTTCGTCTTACCTAATTGAATTCCTTTCAGGTATTTCTCAATCTGTAACAATGGCGCAGTTAATTTGTGACTTATAAACACTGCTACTATTAAACTAATTATTATCAATAAAATATACAAATTGAAAAATGCCACGATAAAGTCGGAAACCTGTTTTTTAAAATCTTCCTGCCAGGTAAAATAGGGTAGATTCAGGTAACCGATTAGCCGGTTATGCTGATTGTATACCGGGGAATAGGCAGAGAAAAAATTCATTTCTCCTAGCTTTTCATCATGTAGAAAAAGAGTTTTATGCTCTGCAGATATTGCTTTAAAAGCCTCTGGATCTATCCGTCGGGACAAAAGTCCCCTGTCATACATCTCACTTCGCGATGTTGCAAACAATCTTCCGTTGAGATCGTAAAGGTTGATATCCGCCCTAATGATATCCGAGAGTACAATAAGCTGATCATTTATAAAATCACGGATCGGCGCATTTAACTCAGTCTCCTGATCAATTCTCATACTTAGTTCAGAAGAGACAGACTTTAATTTCTCATTCAAATTATCCTGAAGTGTATTAAGCAGTTTATTGGAATTATAGAAAATCAAACCTAGTCCAATAATAGTTATGATTCCTAATAATGAAATAATTAACGTAAGTTGAATTTTTTGTCTGAAATCAAGTTTCTTACTCTGAAAGGGGAACTTTTTCTCGTGAAAAATCAAAATTACAAATCCCACTAAATAAAATAGCAGGAACAAGTAGGGGAAAGTACTGATTCGTTGATAAAATTCCATCTCAGGATAACTCGCTATCACATAGCTGTTCTGATTACGGCAATAAGCGCAATGCCGGTATCCGTTTTTAGAATACCTGATGTATTCGTCATTTCCTTTAATATTGGCAGGAAGCTTCATACTGTATTGATAATCACCTCCCCGGTCAACAAGTTCGCCATCAAAATATTTTGCATAGCAAAAAACTCCGTCCTGACTCTCTCTGGAAGCATGTTCGTCAAGAAGAAGTTCCGGATATCCTTTCCCTTCCGGTATCACCTTTGAATTAAGTTCAATAAAAACCTTGACAGGAACCTTTACTAAATTCACAAAATCAAGTTGGCCCAAGTAAGATATTCGTCCGTTTACCCTGTCCATAAAATAAAAATTACTCCCTGAAACCAACATTCCCTTGGTTTTTCTTAGATTATCGAAAAAATCAATGCAAGGATATTTTAGATTTTCATCTGTACTAAAAACGCTGTCATCGGGGCTGCAGACAGTTATCTGCAAATTATAATTACGCCAAAAGCCTGTAAAATAGTTATTTTGAAAATACAATTCGAGCGATTTGTAAGGAGGTGACAGATGAGACTGAACAATAGTGTCCTTTTGAAGCTTGCTATCCAATTCGGAAAGAAATATCTCCGCTCCGGAATCTCTTTCTGAACTCAATTTTACGGCCCACAAATCAAGGACTTTATTTTTTTTTCCTGAAATTAATTCCTGCACATATAAATTTACATAAACTGCACTTAAAGAAGCGATTAATAAAAGAAAAGTATATTTATTCGCTCTGATTTTCACAACATCAAAACGAGAAATTATTACGACAACGAAAGCATAAAAAATAAATGGAGCCCAGTCGATCTCCATAAATAATATTGACACTATCAGCCCTGCTGTTACGCCTGAAACGAGAAGAGCTGCAATAAATTGATAACTTCCAAAATCCTTATAGTAATTATAGCGAAGGCGAAACACAATAATAATAAAACCGATTACCTGCAGCGAAATGGCTAAAAATGCAAACAGGTTAATATTTGAGAATTTTAAGTCACTAAAAAAATCCAATGATATCCGGGAATTTAAGATCATCACTTTCAATAATAAAACTGAAAAAGCGAAGAAAAAGGCTGGGAACAGAAAAGAAAAGATCCTTAACAGAGAGCTCTTTCTCATCGGTTTATCCAGGATATTAAGTGAGAAAAATGCCTGAGCTATCTGGAACATTAGGATCGACAGCAGAATAAATTCTCCTAAAGACGAAAGCGAGCCGCTATATGCAAAATCGTGCGGGGAGAATAAATTCGTCTGATACAAGGATGAAGGCAACTTCAATCCATTAATAATCAAATAAATAAAGGAACAAATAACGACAGAGATAATTAGCTTTAAGAATGGCTGAAGACGTTTGCCGGATCTCAGCCAAACGTTCAACTGCGCTAAAATCATAATAATAAATGCGAAAAAGAGGAATGCGAAAAAGTCGGACTTATTGGTCAGGCGAATTCCAGCATTTGATGAAGTAAGCGAGAAGAGGTGACTCCCATCTGGTTTGTCAATATTTATAGCATTCGGCTGGGGTGCCGATTGCACCCTATAATCTTCCGGAAGCCTGAAATCATTGTCAAAAGTGCTCCTAATATAGCGATTACGGTAAGGAAACTCCCTCTTAATCAGAAGAAAACCCCTAATCATGTTTACTCCGACAGCACGTGAAAAATGATAATACCACCCTGTAGGAAAATGAATTAATCCCTCTGATTTATTGAAATTATTGTCATCTGTGGGAAATGCGATTAAGGAAGAAGACCAAAATACCAATGATTTCCCACTATAAACAGCTACTGCCAGACTCTCGTCATCGTGTTGAAAAAACCGTAGAAACGACCAGTCTGTCATTGCTATTGGGCTAGCAGAGAGACGGTAAGCAACAGAATCTAACAGATTGCCAAGTTTTTTTTCCTTTTTTTCAAATATCTTATAGATACGTGCGGATTCCTGAATCCGGCTATTTTCCTTAAGAAAATACAACTCGCAAAGCAACCAAACCAGAAGTATAGGAATGGCGATCAGGATGTAGCTATTTCTGCCCGCGAATTGTTTCATAATCATTACTGATGATGATATGGCTCATTTCTGATAATTGTCATTGCACGGTAAACCTGTTCGACAAAAATCATCCGAACCATCTGATGTGAAAAAGTAAGTTGTGACATAGCGATCTTAAAATCAGATCTCTGATAGACCATTTTTGAAAAACCGTAAGGACCGCCGATTACAAAAACAAGCTGACGTATTCCCGCGATCATTTTCTTTTCAATCCATTTTGAAAACTCCAAAGATGTGAATTCGGTTCCGCGTTCATCAAGCAAGATTAAAAAATCGCCAGGTAAAACCTGATTAAGAATTAATAGACCTTCCTTTTCCATCTGAAGATCTTCAGAAAGTGTACTGCGATTTTTCAAATCAGGAATTACCTTAATTTCAAACGGCAAGTAGAAAGTGAGTCTTTTGACATAGTCATCAATACCCTCTTTCATGTATTTCTTGTCGGTGTTCCCTATTATAAGCAGAAGTATTTTCACGAATACAATATTAGGTTAGATAAAAATGGCATCCAATTTTTTCGATACTATTTTTTAATGATTACAGATTTTAATAATAAAACTGTACCTTTATGTTGACATTAAATTATTCCTCTGAACAGTCTTAATAGAATTTGCACGGTTTTTGAGGGACAATTCAAAAATAATATCATGGTAGTGAACAAAAAATCGGGATTGGTTTTGGTTTTTGTACTTTGGTTTTTATGCTTTCCGATAATATCTTTCGGGCAAATTCCAGAGCAAATCATTAAAGGACTAAAAACCGGCGATGCAAAACTTTTAGCTGCTCATTTTTATGAAAACATTGAATTAGTGGTACTTGACCGTGAATTAGTTTGTTCTCAAGCGCAGGCTGAACAAATTCTTAAAGATTTTTTCGCAAGCAATAAACCTTTGGATTTCAAGATTACTCATAAGGGTGGCGATGAGTCATCATATGCAATTGGAAAGATGCAAACTGGAAATGGCAATTTCAGGGTTTATTTTCTGCTAAAACTAAAAGGTACCCAGGCTCAGATTGTTCAACTTTGGATCGACAAAGATTAGTTCATAACCGGCAATTTATTTTCAAATGTCAATTCGGACAGCATTTAAACAATTTGTACTGCAACGTATTGCACTAATCAGGCGGAAAGGCAGATTAATAAAACTCCCTTTTTTTGATGGAGTACCTCTCTATGATGTAGCGATATTCTTTTGGAAAGGGATTGTAGACGGCGCAATCTCAACTAGAGCTTCGGCAATCGCATTTAATTTTATTCTGGCGATTTTCCCTGCCATCATTTTCGTTTTCACTTTGATTCCCTATATTCCAATTGAGCATTTTCAGCAACAGCTATTGATTTTACTTCAAAGTATACTTCCTCAAAATGCCTTTGTTGCAATCAGAGGAACGATCGAAAATATTGTTACACAGCCACGTGGAGGACTACTTTCATTCGGATTTCTCGCCGCATTTTTCTTTTCAACCAATGGAATTGTCTCTGTCATCGCTGCCTTTAACGGAACAATTCACGCCATCGAAACCCGGTCATGGATTAACCAACGGATTGTTGCTTTAATCCTGGCTGTTATACTAACACTCCTGACCACTTTCAGCATTGCTCTTATCACATTAAGTCAGACACTTACAAAGTTTTTGGTAAGCAGTGGATTTCTACAGTCTGACCTCACTTACTACCTGCTACTCGGAGGTAAATGGCTGATTATATGTGCATTATTCTTTTTTAGTTTTGCCTTTCTTTTTTACCTTGCACCTGCTCGTAAAGCAAAGTTCCGGTTTATTTCTGCCGGAGGAACTCTGGCGACCATCCTGACAATCATTACAACAGTAGGTTTCTCTTACTATATTAATAATTTTGGGAAGTATAATACCTTGTACGGTTCAATCGGAACCCTTGTTGTTGTAATGCTCTCTTTTTATTTCAATTCATTGATTCTATTAATTGGATTTGAATTAAATGTCAGCATCTGGCGCGCGCGCCGAAATAATTCAGAAACAGTGTTTGAGGAGTAATTTGCCTAATTTTGTCTGACAGGTTCTTCTCGTACGAATCCCGGAATATAAACTTCAGTTCTTCTGTTATCACGATGTTGAGCCGCGGTACATTTCTGTCCATCGAAACACTTATTAAGTAACTGTGTTTCACCAAACCCTGTACCTGTGATTTTCGATTGTACTATTCCCTTCAAAACGAGATAATCAACAGCTGCCTGGAAACGTAACTGGGACAACTTCAAATTGTACACTGCAGCTCCTCTTGAATCTGTATGGGAATTTAATTCGACTTTCATTTGGGGATTTTGTTTCATAAATGAGACCAGCCTGTCAAGTTCTGCAGCTGATTCGGGTAAAATATTCCACTTATCAAAGTCATAGTATATATTTTTCAATACTACCTTTTCAATTACATTCATTTCTAAAATTATCGTATCCCTTTGAACTGTCCCTTGCTTCGGAGTTTGGATTGTAATCATCTTACTTTTTTCTTTATAACCAAAGGCAGATGCAGAAACATTGCAATCGGTTCTTTTTTCAAACAGACAAGAAGCTAACCCATCAGATCCGGTCTTCACAATTTTAGAATTGCAAAAATCGACCTTGGCTTCAGGCACAGGTTTCAATGTACTGGCATCCAAGACCAATATTTCCAGCATATATTCAATGTATTTATTCACTGTAATTTTGTAGATATCATCATTCCCGGTACCTGGCCGGTTGGATGTCATAAATCCATACGATCTGTTTTCAGGTATATTAATTGCAAAATCATCGTAATTACTGTTGATGGGTTCCGAAAATTGATGAACTGCATCGCCCGGATCATTTAGCTTCTGGTAGAATAAATCGAATCCACGATTACTATTGTGACCTGTTGAAGCAAAAATCAAAAAACTCCCGGGATAACTTTTGCCTGTAACAAATGGGAATTCCTCCTTCCCGATTGTATTAATCTGAACTCCAAGGTTTTCAGGCTCACTCCACTTTCCGTTTTTTCGTACAGATTTATAAATATCAGTTGCACCAAAACCGCCTGGCATGTCGCTTGCGAAGTAAAGAGTGTCACCAGTTTCATTTATAGCAGGGTGTCCAGCCGAATAGTTTGCATTATTAAAGGGAAACTCCTCAACGACATCCCATTTATCATTAAACTTCTTGGCAATAACAATCCGAAGGTTAATATTCTCTTTTCGAAATGGCTTAAACTTTATTGAAGGACTATTATAGTTTGACTGTGTCACAAATAATTCGCCGGTTTTGGAACACCACGATACCGGACCGTCATGGAATTTGGCAATAAAGTCGTTCACAATCTCACGTTTTCCTTTCACATTTCCGGAATCATCAATTCCAGCCTTATAAATATCATAAAATTCCTTGTCTTTTAATTTCTTATATGATTTCATTGTCAATTCATTATGAAATGAAGTGAAATAGACAGAATCTCCAACTATTGCCGGGCCAAAATCGCTTCGAATAGTATTGGTTTTAATTTCAGACATCTTTACCGTCGATTGATCGAATAATCCT
>CAYHDA010000010.1:0-1904 GCA_964355145.1 uncultured Mariniphaga sp. | reverse complement strand
TTTTCTGCCAGTAAAAAATTAGCTGAGAGATCATACTGGAACGGGCTTCCAACAGTTGTTTTTGTCATAAATGTAGGCTTGAACTTGATATTATCAGACAAATTAAATACCATTCCTCCCATGAAATAATATTCCCTGATTTCTGCCATTTTAGAAAAATTACCTGGATTATCATTAAAGCTGTTTTGTACAAGCTTAGGTAATGAAAGACTTAAATAGTACTTTGAGGAGGATAAAAATAGTCCGATTCCAATATTAGGCATAAATTTGTTCTCCATTACCCCAGCAAGAACAGGATCAGAAATTCCATCAGGATAAGCCTGCAAAATGTTAAGATCATTATTGTAATTAGTAAAACCCCCTTTAAATCCAAATCGCAAAGAGGTATTTTCGCTCAGACTGACACGATAAGAATAATCCAGATTGATCATTAACCGGCGTTCAGAACCAAGTTTATCAATTGTTGCATTAAATCCGACACCAACATTCTGACTCGAAAATGGCGTTTGAAACGAAAAAGTCTGTGTCGAGGGGTGTCCGGCAATTCCCACCCACTGTTCTCTTGTCAAGGCTGTAAAACCCATGGTCTGCCAGCTCCCGACATAAGCCGGATTAACTGTTTGCAGATTGAAAATATATTGGGTATACATCGGATCTTGCTGAGCGATAGAACATAAAGGTCCTGTGACAATCAGCAATGCCAATAATGCTTTTTTCAATTTATTCAGGATTTTCATATTAGTTTTTTTGAAGTATTTAACATCGTTTCTGAATTGAATTTTTATTTATTCGTCATTTTGCTATCTCCCAAGGAAGATAAAACCGGTAAGAGCCTTTCCGTTCCCAAGTCTGAGGATGTAATAATAGGTTCCGACAGGTAGTTCACTGCCCATAAAATTCAGCTTATTATCCGAACGACCTCTCCAAAATGCCTGGTCTTTACTTCCCCAGAAATCAAGGTTGCCATAATGATCCTTTTTGAATAACAAATTGCCATTACGATTAAATATCTGAATTTCAGCATTTGCATAATTATACAGACACTTTATCTCGAAATAGTCATGAACACCATCTGCATTTGGAGTGAAAACATTGGGTACAAAAATCTCGCATGTTTCGTCTTTAACAATTATAATTTGTACTTCGATGATTGCCGAAATTGATTTAGTACAACCATTTGCATCTGTAACTATGACATTATAAGTACCACCAGAAAGATCTGTAAGATCCTGATAATTAGAAGCAAAAGAACCAGGTCCAGTCCATGTATATGAGAATGGAGCGGTTCCCCCGGCAACTGCCAATCTGATCGATCCGCCCACAACAATAAGAGTCTTGGTTCCGTCAATGCTTCCCTGGCGAGTAGCCCCCTTTGAAATTAGCGTAAGACTAAGTGGTTCCAGGGACTCACTAATATTGACCACAGCATTTTTCTCGCAGCCATTTGCATCAGTTACAGTTACAGTGTAGCTCCCTGCTGAAAGATTTGTTGCTGTTGCAGTGGTCTGGACAGGTGTAGTATTCCATGAGTAACGATAAACCGAAGTTCCGCCTGTTGCCAATGCCGTTGCACTACCGGTTGCTCCGCCAAAGCAAAGAACGTTATTTTGCCCAGTGACAGCAGTGGCCAGCGCTGATGGCTGTGTAATGCTGATCGATTTAGTATCGGAGCAGCCATTGGCAGCAGTCGCGGTTACGGTATAAGTTCCCGGTGCAGTGATGGAAAGTTCCGCGGTGGTTCCAATAACTACTGACCCATTTGACCAGGAATAGCTTGCGCCTCCGTTGGCAGTGACTTTAACCGTTGGAGTGGTGCAGGTAAGAATGGTGGTTGCTGCGTTATTGGTAATACCAGCCGTGACAGACTTATTCTCGGTGATAACGACCGATTCGGTGTCCGAGCA
>CAYHDA010000009.1:4917-33429 GCA_964355145.1 uncultured Mariniphaga sp. | reverse complement strand
TGAAATAAGGTAGGTCCAGCCGATAAGTCCCAGTATTCCCCACCACTGGGGAGTCATCGGATCTGTACCGTCTTTACCACCTTTAAAGAGGTAATACAATGATATCAGGATTAAGATGCCGGTCAGCTGCATTCCTGTGAACAGGTGTTTTTTCCACCCGTCAGATTTCGGATAGACATTCCATATCAGAAAGAATCCAATCACCATTAAAATCTGAAATCCTTCGCGGCTTAAACCCGAAACTTCAACATTAAGATCAGAGATATTTACGGTAAAAAATCCCATCACAAGCAGTGCAATAGAGCGAAAGGCAATATGCAGAAGTATCTGCAGTTTGTTTTCACCCTTGGCTATTCGGTTGCGCATTGCATATGGAACCGACATACCAACGATAAAAAGAAAACAAGGAAAAACGATATCCGAAAATCCCAGAAAATCCTGATCAGCTTTGGCATGTTCCAGCCAATACGGCACATCTGTCAACGACCATAAATCGTTTACAAAAATCATCAGAAACATCGTTATTGCCCGGAATACATCAATAGAAAGGATGCGGTTTTGTTCAATATTCATGCTTGTTTTTTTTAGATCAACATTGCAATCGGCTGACTGCAATCAGCAACTGGTTATGGGCGAATATTTTTATTCAAATTGTTATTCTGTTTTTGAATCTCTCCAAACAGCGCTTTAAAACAATTGCTTTGCGTGTTCAGACCTGCCTTCGCTTCGGTTTTGCGACCATAATATTCATCCATAAAAGATCCGGCATCTGACCATACCGTTTGCATCATACCTTGTAATCTTGTTTTCATCTGCGGAGTTACCGAGTCTCTGAACCTGAACATATCCTGAGTTTGTTTTACCGCGATTTCCGGCATTCGCCACGGGCAGGTCACGACCTCGAACCCTTTAGTTGCGAAGTAGATAGCAGTTTGATCGGGACGTTCGTAATGCCAGTCGCAAATCATTATATCTTTGTAAATCATATCTATGGCCCGATGTGTATTGTTCATGCTGGCTTCCCACATTCCCATTCCTGTGGTTTTACCATCAATAAGGCGATCACCCCAGATCCATAATTTTCGGTTTTTAAGGGCCAGATGGTTGCGAATGATATTGACTTCTCCGGCGAATAATTCTGCCTTGTCTTTTCCTGAACAACGGGGACATTTATCTTCACCAATATAAAATACCTCGTCCATACCGGCGTGGAAAGCTTCCGATTCAAAAGCATCGCAGATTTCATCCGCCAACGCAAAGACAATTTGATGCACTTTAGGATGGAGCGGGCAATAACTCTTGCAATATAACCCATCGGCATTAGGCCAGACATATTTCGCAGGAATTTTTACCTGGGGTGTTTCATCGAATTCGGGGTAAACCCGTAAAAGATTATTGATTTTGGAGGCCCACGACTGATGTCCTAAAAGATTGATTTGCGGAATAACTCGAATTTTATTTTTTCGGCATACGTCTACTAATTTTTTCACATCTGCTTTTGACAGGGCTGTTGAATCGCGCAATTCAGGATGACTTTCGAACTGATAATTAAAATCAATGCGCAGAATCAGAGTATTTACTTTTCTCGGAGCCAATTCGTCAGCAATAAATCTGACGAAGGCATCTGTCTGTGGCGGGTTTGGCGCTCCAATACAAAATCCTCTTACTGCGAGTGTGTCCTGCGAAAAGGCCATCTTTCCAGCAAAGATTGAAAATAATACGATCAACAAAAAAATTGTCTTTGTCATAATTTCCAGATGTTTGATGATAAAGTTGAGATAGTAAAGCTGGCGAAAATTAATAAAGGTTGCAAGAATTATTTTTCTTAAAAACTTAAAATATTTATCCTTTTTTAAACCTTTTTATGTTAATTTTTTTATAACTTTGTTCAATTTCAAGAGTAAAATCGAATATTTGAATGTTTAATTCGTTAATTTAAAAAACTAACAAAATGACTGAAGATGTAGCGATTGAAAAAAGAAAAGAGTGGGAATGTTTTAAACATCACATGGAAGGTACTTTCACCATTCATAAAAAAATTCTTTCCCCGTCGTATTGGAATAACGATGATTATGATGTTTTTACTACATTGTATAACATGCAATCAGATTACGACAATGAAACGACCTGTAATTTTGACAAATTGAAAAAAGAGTTGAACGCAAGGAGGTTCAGTGAAGAATCTGTTGAATTTACCGATGATTCCATTATTGAGACCTTGAAAAGATTACAGGATTACGGCAATCTTGATTGTTGTATGGATCTTGATGAGATTAATTTAAGATTGGAATTGATGAAATGAATTCATTTCAATTTTCGGATTCTGACCTCTATCGGAGTGTCTTTCAGCAAGTCAGTTAAAAGCTTGGGATTGGTTTCTCCGAAATGATAGGGGTAAAGAATTGCGGGTGTAAAGCTTTTTGCTGCCAAAGCTGTCATTTGAGGTGTCATTGTATAAGGGAGGTTCATCGGAAGGAAGGCAACGGCTATATTTTTCAAGTCGCCCATTTCAGGAATGTTTTCGGTATCTCCCGCAATGTAGAGCCTCTTTCCGCCGTACGTGATGATGTATCCGTTGCCATTCCCTTTGGGGTGATAGGCGAGTCCATCCGGCCGCTTGTTGATGATATTATAGGCAGGAACCGCTTCGATATCCCAGCCGCCAACCGTTTGTTTCTCTCCGTTTACAAGAACTGATGCATTGTCAATTAATCCTTTGCAACTTTGGCTGCAGAGTATTTTTGTGTCTGATTTGGCGACCATTGTTATTGCTTTTTTATCAAGATGATCGCCATGCTCATGGGTGATCAGAATCAGATCTCCCTTTGGAAGAAGTGAATAATCTGCTTCACGTGAGACCGGATCGACATGAATAACCTGATTTCCAGCCTCAATCATCAAGGTTGCGTGACCAATAAACGTGATTGTGAGATGACCGTTTGTAGTTTCAAAGGCATCACTTTCAAAAGTTTTGGCCGTATTGTTTTGAGCGTTTGCGGTAAGTCCGGTTAAAAACATCAGGAGAATGGGAAAAATTGTCTTCATAATCAGTTGTATGAGCTATAATGATACTCAAAATTTCACAGGTATTCACCGTGCTACAGGCTATATTATTCCTGTTTTTGCACTTCTTAATTTGGAGTATTCTGAAAAATATTTAATTTCCCGCTGCTAACCTGCATTTACAATTGCTTCCATCACGTCTTTATTGGTCTCCAGAACTTCCAGATACCGAAGCTGAGCTTTTGTCCTGACCAGATTATGTCCGGGATAGTCCGTTTTGTAATAAGTATCTCCATTCAGGTAATCCGTAAAAAAGCGCATCGCTTGTTCCCATGCCATATAACGGCACGAAAAGGCAAGATTATCGGTTTCCTTTTGGGTAAGGAATGTTTTTGCTTCTGACAGATAGCCTTTTGCAAATGCTTCATAAATGTCCTTGTTAAAAGCTATCTTGGCAATATCAGGTTCATCTTCGGGCGCTGTATTTCCAAGAGTGCGAATGGCATCACCAAAATCGTAAAGTGCAGAGCCTGGCATAACCGTGTCCAAATCAATTACGCACAATGTATTATTATCCTGATCAAAAAGGATATTGTTAATTTTTGTGTCGTTATGAGTGATTCTAAGCGGAAGTGACTTGTCGTCAAGCCATCTTTGCAGGGAGGTCATTTCGGCTGATCTGTCCAGTATTTCATTTATGAATACTTGATTTTCACTGACTCTTCCGGCTGCATCTTTTAAAATTGCGGATTGAAAATCATTTAATCGGGATATTCCATTATGAAAATTGGGGATTGTTTCAATCAGACTTTCGCCAGGCAGATCAGCAAGTTGCAGCTGAAAATGGCCAAAAGCGCGTGCTGCACTAAAAGCCTGTTCAGGCTCCTGGATATTCTCAACTACCCGACAATCGGAGATGAAAAGAAATAGTGTCCAGAAATTTCCTTCTGAATCGTTCACAAACATTTCTCCATCTTTGGCCGCAAAATAGGTCATTACTTTGCGATGAACCTCGGCTACTCCTGCCGCTGTTAATTTATTACGGATATGGTTGGTGCTGATCACGATATTATTCATCATACCGGGAACATTCTTGAAAATTTTATGGTTTTTTCGTTGGAGGATGTAATCAGGAGCCTCGGCAGGGGAGGTTCTTACAAGATAAGTATCATTGATATGACCAGTTCCAAATGGTGTTATATCATTGATATTTAATTTAATGTCAAATTTGCTGACTAATTCTGAAAATCGTGGCTCATTCATAGATTAAGGTTATTTGGTTTTGATAGATATGGACAATTTAAAGTGGTGAAATCTTATTTCCAAAGATCCTGAGGGTAATCACCCAGTTCGATCAACTCCTTAATTCGTTTCTCCGTCAAGGGTTTGTCTTCCCTGTAAGTTACTCCAAACCAAGGTGAATCGCATTGCAGGACCTTGGTCCGAATCGTTCCTTTAATGATGTTGTCATTGATTAGCAAGGGGATATAATATTCTGATTTTAATTCATTTCCATGCTGATCCAGGAAATCTTTGAATCCTTCTTTCAGGTATTTAAATACATTGGGTTTAAGTCCCCAGAAATTCATTGAAACGGGCGTGTTTTCTTCAAGCTTAAAACGATTTTCATCTTCGTAGTAGAAAATGCCGTCTGGATCCCTTTTGATTTTTGTCCGTTCAACAACGGTGGTAAGATTGCCTGATTCGTCTGTATTGCAAACTCCCCGCGAAACCGTCCCAAAATCCGAAAGGGTATTGGCTACATTGTATCCCACCATCGAATATTCATTATCGTCGGTCGATGATGTAAGGAAACCGGCCATCACTTCATAAGCTTTATAACCATAAAAATCATCCGCATTAATAACAGCCATTGGTTCTTTTACAGCTTCCTCCGCCATCAGTGTGGCGTGCCCGGTTCCCCATGGTTTTTCCCTTTCGGGATGAATGACACAACCGGCGGGAATCTTATCGCCTGATTGATAGACGTATTCCACATTAATCAGCCCCTTCAGTTTTGGTTCAAATCTTACTTTAAAGTCAGCTGCAAAATCTGTCCGTATAACAAATACAACTTTCCCAAAGCCGGCTTTTATCGCATCATAGAGTGAATAGTCGATAATGGCTTCGCCGTTCGGACCCACTTCATCGAGTTGTTTAAGTCCGCCGTAGCGGCTGCCCATGCCAGCAGCGAGTATAACTAATGTTGGTTTCATTGATAAATATATTTTCTAAATAAGATTGGAATGAACTCGCATGTGTAATTTTTTCCTTGCTTGCGTTTAGTGAACATGCTTGTAATTCAAATTAAATGATGGTTGCCCCGGCAAATCAGATAGCAGACAAAAATATCTAAAATTCCTTTTTAATCAAAAGAATTTATAGTGGCTTCAGACATGTAAATTAAAATGATTTTTTTTTACTTGTGGAGTATTGCGATTGAATAAATTTAAAATGTTATTTTTGGCTCAACTCAAAGTTAAATTTCTTAACTAAAACTAATATTCAATGTCACAAACACAAAAAACCTTCAAATCAGGTGGTAATTATTTTATTCCACTGGCAATCCTCGGTATTCTGTTTTTCGTAATCGGTTTCGGTGTTGGAATCAGCGGTATTTTGATTCCGTTTCTGAAAAAGGCGTTTACAATAACAACATCACAGTCTTATCTGGTAACTGCAGCAATTTTTTCGGCATTTGTAATCTTCGGAGCTCCTTCGGGCATGCTTATTAAAAAGGTCGGATACAAAACAACAATGCTGATTGCCTTTTTTGTAATGGCTTTTGGGATGGTTTTGTTTGTCCCGTCTGCTCATTATCAGAGCTTTCCATTTTTCTTGCTGGCTCTGTTTATTGGAGGTATAGGTAATACGCTTCTTCAGGCTGCTGTCAATCCCTATGTGACTATTATTGGTCCAAAAGAGAGTGCTGCCATGCGGATGTGCCTTATGGGAATAATGAATAAAGCTGCCTGGTGGTTGGGCCCGCTTTTTTTGGGAATATTTCTCGATATTAATAATGCCAAATTAGAGGATATAACATTCCCGTTTTATTTAGTGGCCGGCATTCTGGCTGGTTTGGGTATTTTCATGTATTTTGCTCCGCTGCCTGAGGTAAAGGCTGAAGGTGAAGATGAAACTGATCAGGAAGCATCATCCTCAATTACCGGAAATAAAACCAGTATTATGCAGTTTCCGCACTTGCTTTTAGGTGTTGCGACATTGTTTATATATGTTGGTGTTGAAACTTTGCCAATGGCATCAATGCTTGATTTTGCAAAATCTGTCTTTCCTGATGCCGATTTAACCGGTTATTCAAAGTATGTCCCTATTGGTCTGATGATCGGATATATTTTTGGAGTTTTACTGATTCCTAAAATAATATCACAAACCACTGCATTGAAAATTGTTACTATAATTGGCATTGGCGCATCACTGGCTTTGATTTTTTTACCCGGAAACCTGGGAATTTATTGTCTTGCGGCAATAGGATTTGCCAACTCTTTAATGTGGCCTGCCATCTGGCCGCTGGCAATTGCCGATTTAGGTAAATTTACTAAAACAGGTGCTTCCTTATTGGTGATGGGCATCGTCGGAGGAGCAGTCATTCCCCTCATCTTTGGTGTGTTGGTTGACACCTTTAAAGGTGCCAATGAATTGGTAACAACTGCGAACTTCCAAAGTGCCTATTGGATTTTTATTCCAGGGTACCTTTTTATCCTTTATTTTGCAATCTGGGGTCATAAAATCAGAAAATAACCCAGACTGTTTTACAGCAGATCGCCCTATTCATTTCTCCCACTGATTGTACAGATTTAGCCGGTTTATTTTCGGATTATCTGTGCGATCAGTGGGTTTTAAATTTTTTGGTGGACTATGATGAATCTACTCTGGATTCTTCGGTTCTTCAAATTCTCTGTACCAATCAGAATAGGTGCGATAATTATTGGCAATCCTGTTAATTTCGCCTTCCAGCAATTCAGGACTCATCGCTTTGATCTTTTTTGCGGGCGATCCGGCATATACGGATCCCGATTCGACAATAGTTCCTTTTGTAACAACTGCGCCTGCTGCTATAATTGAGTTGCTGTGAATTATTGCATCGTCGAGTACAACAGCATTCATTCCAATCAAAACATTATCATGTATGGTGCAACCGTGAACGATGGCACCGTGTGCAATTGTGACATTATTCCCAATCGTGGCCGGCGATTTTTCATAAGTGGCGTGTATCACTGCATTGTCCTGAATATTAACATTATCACCGATTTTAATAAAATGAACGTCGCCACGAAGTACCGCGCCATACCAAATACTGCAATTTTCTCCTAATGTAGTATCTCCAATAATTACAGCGTTTTCAGCAAGGAAACAATCCTTCCCAAAAACGGGTGTTTTCCCGCGAAGTGATTTTATTATTGCCATATGTCAAAATCATTTTAATTTGTTGTTCAAAATTAGTAATATGCGCCGAATTTCACGAGGGCATATTTGGGCCTGTTCCAGCCTGTTTTTACCGGTTTGGCTATTCTTTCATTTTATTGAAATATATCGTTTTTTATTAACAGATTAGTATTATTACATTCAATATTATATTTATTTATAAGTAAAATAGCAAATATTTATTATTTTTTATTATCATGATTGAAACAAAGGTCATTGAACTGGAGGAAGTAGCAATCCGATTTTCGGGTGACTCCGGAGATGGAATGCAGCTGACTGGAGCACTTTTTTCGGATACCTCGGCTCTTTTTGGGAACGATATTTCCACTTTCCCTGATTATCCGTCAGAGATTAGAGCCCCACAGGGAACCATCGGAGGTATTTCCGGATTTCAGGTTCAATTTGGAAAAGGGAGAATCACTACTCCCGGAGATTTTGCACATGTGCTGGTCGCGATGAATCCTGCCGCGGTTAAAGCCAATGCGAGTTTTATGAGTCCGGGGGGGACAATCTTTTACGACAGCGATAGTTTTACCCAAAAGAATTTTGATAAGGCAAAATTAAAAACGGATGATCCTTTTACCGAATGCAATCTTCAGGATTACATTAAAGTACCGGTTCCGATAACCAGTATGACGAGGGCTGCATTAAAGGATCTTGATGTCGACAATAAGAGTATTCTTCGCAGTAAGAATATGTTTGCACTTGGTTTAATTTGCTGGGTATTCAGTAAACCTTTGGATTATATCGAGAAATTCATCAAAAAGAAATTCGCCAAGAGTGCAATAGTGGTTGAGACAAACCTTAGGGTATTGCATGCCGGCTGGAATTACGGATTGACACTTGAGCATCTGACACCCCGGTATGTAGTTCATCCCGCTGAAATTGAAAAGGGAACTTACCGGAATATCAATGGTAATCTGGCCACAGCATGGGGACTTCTTGCAGCCTCTCATAAAGCAGGACTGGATTTGTTTATTGGCTCTTATCCTATCACCCCGGCAACAGAAATACTTCAGGCTCTGGCTGACCGTAAGGATCTTGGCGTAAAAAGTTTTCAGGCTGAAGATGAAATAGCAGGGATATGTACTGCACTGGGTGCTTCATTTGCTGGGAAACTGGCTGTTACAACTACTTCAGGCCCGGGTTTTGCCCTTAAGTCTGAAGCTTTGGGCTTAGGCGTAATGGCTGAATTGCCTCTTGTTGTTGTAAATGTTCAACGTGGCGGACCTTCAACAGGCCTCCCTACAAAAACAGAACAATCGGATCTGCTACAGACTTTATATGGCCGTAACGGCGAGAGCCCCGTGGTTGTGATTGCAGCATCAACTCCTTCAGATTGTTTCCATTTTGCCTATATCTCTGCTAAAATAGCTCTGGAACGAATGGTCCCGGTAGTTTTGTTGACTGACGGATTCCTTGGAAATGGTTCTGAACCCTGGAAAATACCAAAATTCAGCGAATTACCATCCATTACACCTCGGATTGCTAAAGATCCTTCAACTTTTAAACCTTATTCACGCGACGAAATAACACTGGCACGTGAATGGGCTTTTCCCGGAATGGATGGATACCAGCATCGTATAGGCGGACTTGAGAAAGATGCTGCCGGAAATGTCAGTCATGACCCGGCTAATCATCAGAGAATGGTAGAAATCCGTGAGGAAAAAGTAAATCGTGTGGTTGAAATGATACCTGAGCTCGAAGTTTATGGCGATCAGGAAGGTGAATTGCTTGTTGTTGGCTGGGGTGGAACCTTTGGTTATACGGAAGGGTCGGTTCGGGAAATGAGAACTCAGGGAGTGAAGATCGGTTTGGCCCATTTTAATTATATCAAACCTTTACCTGCCAATACAGCGGATATTTTTGCCAGATTCAAAAAAATTGTGGTTTGCGAATTAAATCTTGGTCAGTTTGCTGCCTATCTGCGCGATAAAGTACCCGGATTTGTTTATCACCAATATAACAAAGTGCAGGGACTGCCGTTTACAGTTAAGGAATTAGTTGAAAATTTTGAAAAGCTTCTGGAGGAAAAGTAATGACTGAAATTTTAGAATATACATTAAGGGATTTTAAAAGTGAAAATGAAGTTCGTTGGTGCCCGGGTTGCGGAGATCATGCCGTATTGAATTCTATTCAGAAGGCGATGGCTACAATGGGAATCAGACAAGAGGATTTTGCTGTGATTTCAGGTATCGGTTGTTCTTCAAGATTTCCCTATTACATGAGTACCTTTGGATTTCATACTATTCATGGTCGCGCTGCTGCTGTAGCATCAGGTGTGAAATGTGCAAATCCTAAACTTTGTGTTTGGGAAATTACCGGCGACGGCGATGCATTGGCAATCGGAGGAAATCATTTTATCCATTCCATTCGCAGAAATATCAATTTCAATCTGATCCTGTTCAATAATAAAATTTACGGACTTACTAAAGGACAGTATTCTCCAACATCAGATATGGGAGCAATTACAAAAACTTCTCCGCAAGGGACGATTGAAAGCCCTTTCATTCCCGGACATTTGGTGCTGGGTGCGGGAGGAACATTCTTCGCAAGAGCTGTTGATAATAATATCAAGCACTCGCAAGAGGTATTTGAAGAGGCTGCAAAGCACGAAGGTACCTCGGTAGTAGAAGTTTTGCAGAATTGTGTCATTTTTAATGACGGAATTCATGCCGAAATATCAGATCCGAAAATGCGCGAAGAACGTCAGATCTTTCTGAAACATGGCGAGCCAATGATTTTTGGAAACCAGAAGGACAAAGGATTGGTCTTTGATAAAGCAAAACTTAAAGTGGCGACCATTGGCGAAAATGGAGTGACCCGCGAAGATATTCTTATTCATGATGTAACCGATCCTGATGGTTACCTGCATCAGCAGCTCATTGGGATGAAATTGCCGGACTTTCCCGTCGCTATGGGTGTGATTCGAGCAGTTGTATCTCCTGTCTATGATCAGATGATGGAAGAGCAGATTGCTCAGGTAAAAAGCAAGTCGAAAATAAAGTCTATCGACGATCTTCTAAGCAGCGGAAATACGTGGGTTGTTGAATAAACAGAATAATTATTTGTAGAATAGGGGCTAAGGCCTCTATTCTGCTTTTAATCCATTTTTTAATTAACTTTAAAGTGTTAAGCTTTTACAATATTATTTAATGGAAAAATTCGAAAATATCACAATATCAGATATATATAAGCGAAGAAAGACCGACAGGGATATTTTTCAGGAGCTGATGCCAAATAAAGTAAAAGAGGTATTACTTTTTGCCACGCTCTATGATTCCTACGCCATCGAAAGGGAAGGTCAATTCTCTGATAAGATTTTTGGTGAGTACCTCCAGCTAAACTTGTATGCTGCCCCCCGGTTTACAAGTGTTAACACACAAGAGGATGTACTGAAAATTCTGAATACCCGACATTTTGATCTGGTCATTATTATGGCCGGTGTTGACAAGGAGATGCCGCTGAAAATTGTTGCTGAGATTAATGCTGCAAAGCCACGAATTCCCATACTGCTACTGGTTAACAATAATAGTGACGTCCGGTATTTTAAAATTGCTGCTACATCGATTCCTGCCATCGACCGCGTATTTGTTTGGAACGGCAATTCGAATGTTTTTCTTGCAATGATCAAATACATTGAGGATAAAAAAAATGCCGCAAAAGATACCCGAATAGGTGGTGTGAGAATTATTTTGTTGGTGGAAGATTCAATAAAGTATTATTCACGCTATTTGCCACTGCTGTTCGCAAGTGTGATGACTCAGACTCAGGCATTGGTGTCGGATGAGTCAACTGATGAACTTCATAAGATATTTAAATACAGGGCTCGTCCTAAGGTGTTGCTGGTGAGTACCTACGAAGCGGCTCTGGAGGTAATTCATGAATATAAGGAGTACCTCTTATGCGTGATTTCCGATGTGAAATTCGCACGAAACGGAGTTCTTGATGAGGATGCCGGAATTGAACTGCTTAAATTTGTAAAGCAAAACCTTCGCTATCCGATCCCCTTATTATTGCAATCGCATGATGTATCAAATGCTGCCAGAGCTCAGGATATTCAGGCAGGATTTATCAATAAAAATTCGGATAGTCTCTCACATGACATCAACGAATTTATTAATTCAAATCTTGGATTTGGCCATTTTGTTTTTCGGAACGGGGAAGGAATTGAGATTGGAGTTGCCAAAAATCTTCACGAATTTGAAAATTTGTTGCTGCGTGTTCCTGTCGAGTCATTGGTCTATCACGGAAAATCCAACGATTTTTCAACATGGCTGATGGCGCGCGGTGAAATAAATATCGCAGAAAGGCTTATTCCGTATAAAACTGATGAATTTGATGATCCTGCAAAAATCAGGGATATGTGTCTTAGCGTTTTCGCTGATGTGCATGAAAAGAGAAACCGTGGACGAATTATAAATTTTGATCAGTCGTTGGTTCATGGTAATCGTTATCTGGTAAGATTGGGATTGGGATCACTGGGTGGAAAGGGCAGAGGTCTGGCTTTTATGTGCAATATGATGGAGAATATTGATATGAAGGCACTGATGCCAGGAATTAATATTCGCATGCCTGCCACATCAGTAATTGGTGCCAGTGAATTTGATCAGTTTCTGGAAGCGAATAATTTGTATGATGTGGCTTATCATCAGACAGATTTCAATAAAGTTAGTGAAGCATTTATAAATGCAACACTCAGCAGCACCTTGAGGGAGAGACTGCTGCAATATATTCGTCAGGTGAAGCAGCCATTGGCTGTCAGATCTTCCGGATTATTTGAAGATTCATTACTCAGACCATTTTCGGGAGTATATGCCACTTATCTGATTCCGAATAACCATCCTGATGAAAATGTTCGCTTTGAGCAGCTCCGGACAGCAGTTAAATTGGTTTATGCATCCGTATTCAGCGATAATGCAAGAGCTTATTTTAATGCGATAAATTACAAGATTGAGGAGGAGAAAATGGCTGTTATCCTTCAGCCTGTTATTGGTCATGAGCACAACCATAAGTTTTATGCCGACATCAGCGGAGTCTCTCAATCATTTAACTACTACCCCTATTCCTATATGGAGCCCGATGATGGTTTCGCGGTGATCGCTGTTGGTCTTGGACAAGCAGTTGTGGATGGCGAAAAAGCTTTCAGATTTTGTCCGAAATACCCTGCTTTGAATAACAATTCAATACATGATCAGTTACGCGATTCGCAACGCGAATTCTATGCTATCGATATGGATTACAGTAATTTCGATCTTACTCTCGAAGGTGAAAGGGCAGCAATCAGGAAGTATAAAATTTCTGAAGCAGAGAAAGATGGTGTGCTGGAGCATTGTGCATCAACTTATTCTGCTGAAAATGATTATATTACACCTGGGATATCCGCCCGAGGTCCTCGGGTAATTAACTTTGCGAATATTCTTGAGTATCAACATGTACCCCTGGCTGATACCTTAATGTTATTGATGAAACTTTTCAAACAGGCAATGGGAGCTCCTGTTGAGATGGAATATGCTCTTGATTTGAATCCAGGGGAAAATGGCTGGCCTACTTTTTATCTTCTTCAGCTCAAACCATTGATAAGACGGGAAGATGATGTAGAGATAGAATTAGGCGAAATCGATTACTCAAATCTTTTACTTTTATCGACAAAAGGTATGGGAAACGGAAGAATCTCAGGAATATCGGATGTCGTATATGTAGATATTGAAAATTTCGACCGGACGAAAACGCGCGAGATAGCCAATGAGATTGCGTCAGTAAATAAAGCCTTTAATGCCGCTGATTTGCAATATCTCCTTATCGGACCCGGTCGGTGGGGGACAAGAGATGAATATACCGGAATACCTGTTACCTGGGCTCAGATTAATAACGCCAAAGTTATCGTTGAGATCGGATTACCCAATTACCCGCTCGATGCATCATTGGGATCTCATTTTTTTCACAATGTAACTTCGATGAACATTGGCTATTTTTCGGTTCCTGATATTAATAGTTCCGATTTCGTTAAACTTGACCTGCTGAAAAAACAGGAGATAATTTGGGAAGGGAAATATGTTAAGCATGTCAGGTTTAAACAGGAACTGGAGATACTGATGGATGGTCGTAAAAGAACAGCTGTTATCAGGATTAACCAACTTTAAAATTAATTAATGAGAACCATAAAAATTATTGCCGGAATACTAATTCTTCTTGCAGGGACTTATTTTTTTGGGCCACGAATGCCGGAGCCGCTATTAAATTCAGATTTTCCTGTAATTGAAAATAATATTGGCCAATATGTATCTGGTTTGGAACAGGCAGAAAAGGTCCGGGAGGGTAACGAAGCCAAAATTATTTGGGCTAACGATTCTGTTCACTCATCAACAGAGTATGTTCTGCTCTACCTGCATGGCTTCTCTGCCAGCAGGATGGAAGGATTTCCGGTAAACGAAGATTTTTCGAAAAGATATGGCTGTAATGCTTTTCTCGCCCGTCTTGCTGCTCATGGTTTGCTCACCGAAAATCCATTGATCGATATGACCCCTTACCGGCTTTATGAGTCTGCAAAACAGGCATTAATGATTGCAGGACAATTAGGACAAAAGGTGATTATTATGGGAACTTCAACCGGAGGAACTTTGGCTCTTAAGCTTGCTGCGGACTTTCCCGAAAAGGTTTATGGACTGATTCTTTACTCACCTAATGTCCGGATAAAACAGAAAGCATCTGTTTTATTGTCCAGGCCATGGGGTTTGCAAATCGCCAGGATGAATTTTGGCGGAAAATTCAGAGTTACAAAAGGCGACCCAAATGGGGAAGAATGTAAATACTGGTACTGCAGCTACAGAGCCGAAGGGCCGGTTTTTCTTCAGCAGCTGCTTGATGTAACTATGACAGACGAAGTATTTGCAAAAGTGAAATGCCCGTTATTTTTGGGATATTACTATAAAGACGAGCAGCATCAGGATGAGACAGTCGAGGTTAAAGCTGGTTTGGAGATGTTCGAACATATTAGTACACCTCATTCCATGAAGCAGGAACAAGCTTTTCCGGATGCCGGATCACACGTTATCGCATCCTCCCTTACATCAAAAAGCGTTGCAGATGTTGCAAAGGCTACTTATGGATTTGCGGAGAAGAAATTGAAAATGATCCCTAAATAGTTTGTTTTTATGACATTTCAATAAGAGCTTGTTCCAGTTCCTTAACGGCAATCAGACACTCTTCTTCAAATCTTTTAACGTGTTTGGCATAATTTTCTACTCCGGTTTTGCTTATTGTAGCAAGCTGGAGCACTTTTAAATCATGTCCAAGCTCCTCCATTCCAAGGATCATTACGGAAGATTTTGCTTTATGGGCTTCGTTTCCAAGTTCAATATACCGTTTTTCTTCAAGGTATTTTTTTAGATTTTGGATGAATTCAGGAACTTGCTCAAGGAAGAGAAGGATGATCTCGCGTATAGATGCAGTATCGCCTTCTGTAATTGTTCTCAGATATTTTAAATTGGTATATGCCATTATCGGTTTAAAATTTCAAATTAATATTTCTTTCGAAATCAAAATTAGTATAAATTATTCATTTTGAAGTTAATTTTTCTGCATTTAGTCATTTCGAAATATTTAATTTTACACCTTTAAAAAATAAAACCAAAATCAGATGATCAGAACTCCGTTTTACGAAATACACAAACGCTATAATGCTAAAATTGTCTCGTTTGCAGGATTTGAAATGCCGGTTGAATACTCGGGAATCAAAGATGAACATATGACCGTTCGCAATGGCGCCGGGGTTTTCGATGTGTCGCACATGGGCGAAATTTGGGTAAAAGGACCTGAAGCATTACAGTTTATCCAAAAAGTAACTTCTAATGACGCTTCCGTTCTGCAGATTGGCAATGCTCAGTATTCTTGCTTTCCGAATGGGCAAGGTGGTATTGTTGACGATTTACTTGTCTATTACTTTGAACCACAGAAATATATGCTGGTTGTGAACGCGTCGAATATCCAAAAAGACTGGGAATGGCTGGTGTCACAAAATAATATGGATGTAATATTGGAAAATGCTTCCGATAAAATTTGCCAATTGGCTGTGCAAGGTCCAAAAGCTGCACAAATTTTGCAAAAGTTAACTGATACTGATCTTTCTTCAATTAAATATTACACATTCAAAACAGGCAGTTTTGCGGGGGTAAATGATGTAATTATTTCAGCAACAGGATATACTGGTGCCGGAGGATTTGAACTCTATTTTTACAATGAATTTGCTGAACAGATTTGGGAAGCAATATTTAAAGCAGGCTCCGATGAAGGTATTGAACCTATTGGGCTTGGTGCCCGTGATACACTTCGGCTTGAAATGGGATTTTGTCTGTATGGAAACGACATCGATGATACAACATCTCCAATAGAGGCAGGACTTGGCTGGATAACAAAGTTTACTGATACCAAGGAATTTATTGATAAAGCACTTTTTCTCCGTCAAAAAAATGAAGGAGTTGGCCGCAGATTAAAAGGTTTTGAAATGATTGACAGGGGAATTCCCCGACACGGTTATGAAATTGTAAATGCGGAAGGAGTTGTTATCGGAATTGTGACTTCGGGTACACAGTCTCCGGTGCTTGAGAGGGGAATCGGAATGGGCTATATCAACAGCGAATACTGTGCATCCGGTACTGAGATTTATATCCTTGTACGCAATAAACAATTAAAGGCAAAGGTAGTAAAGATGCCTTTCATACAGGCTTAATTGTCATGTTAATAATTCATTAAGTACACCATATTTTTAATTGAACTTTATCCTTTTTCGGACAAATGTGTTAATTTTGTCAATGAAAGAAAAAGGAATGATTTAAAGTTCTGAATCAATTTTCGTAAAATGCAGTTAATTAAATAGAAAGATGATTGATCCGTCAGCTGACGGAGAACACTTTTCATTGACAATTTTTTATTAATCACAAGTTATAAATCTTACCCCCTTAAAATTTTCACTCCATGAAAAAGCATAATTTTTACGCAGGCCCATCAATTCTTCCTGAATTTACTATTCAGAAAACCGCCGAAGCAATACTTAACTTTGCAGGTACATCTCTTTCTGTAATGGAAGTATCGCACCGAAGTAAAGAGTTTGTTGCAGTTATGGATCAGGCGATTTCGCTTGTTAAAGAATTACTTGAAGTGCCGGAAGGTTACGAAGTGCTTTTTCTTCAGGGTGGTGCAAGTTCTCAGTTCTTTATGGTTCCTTATAATCTGCTGATCAAAAAAGCAGGTTATTACAATACGGGTGTCTGGGCTGCAAATGCGATTAAAGAGGCAAAATTTTTCGGAGAAGTGGTTGAAGTGGCTTCCTCCAAGGACAAAAACTACAACTATATTCCTAAAAATGTAAATATTCCTTCAGATATCGATTATCTTCATATTACTTCGAATAATACAATTTTTGGAACCCAGATATACAAAGATATTGATTCTCCCGTGCCATTGGTTGCCGATATGTCGTCCGATATTTTCAGTCGTCCGATCGACATTTCGAAATATGATCTTATCTATGCCGGAGCGCAGAAAAACCTCGCTCCAGCCGGAGTAACACTCGTTATCGTTCGGAAAGCTGCACTGGGTATGACCGGAAAGCCAATACCTACGATGATTAATTATATGACACATATCGAAAAAGAATCGATGTTCAATACACCACCTTGCCTTCCGGTTTTTGCGGCACTTCAGACTTTATTATGGTTGAAGGAAAATGGCGGCATCAAAGCGATGGAAGTCAAGAATATCGCTAAAGCAAAACTGCTATACGATGAAATCGACCGGAATAAAATGTTTGTTTGTCCTGTTCCTGATCCTGAGGATCGTTCTCGTATGAACGTCACATTTGTAATGGCCCCCGGGTATGAGGAACTTGAAAAGGGATTTCTTGCCAAAGCAAAAGAACTCAATATTCTTGGTATCGAAGGACATCGCAGCGTTGGCGGATTTAGAGCCTCCATCTACAATGCAATGCCAATCGAAAGTGTGGCAGTGCTTGTAAACGCAATGCAGGAATTTGAAGCACAAAACTAAAATATGGCAGTTTTAAAACCCTTCAAAGGTCTCAGACCTCCCGCTGAGCTGGCTTCAAAAGTTGCCTCACGTCCTTATGATGTGCTAAATTCAGAAGAAGCCCGTCTTGAGGCGACGGGAAATCCTTACACGCTTTTGCATATTATCAAGCCTGAAATTGATTTTCCGTCAGGAACCGATGAACATACCGCACCGGTTTATCAAAGAGCAGCCGAGAATCTTGATCTCTGGCGTAAGCAAGGTTGGCTGGTGAAAGATGCCAAAGCTTCATTGTATATTTATGCACAGACCATGGAGGGCAGAACCCAATTTGGTATTGTGGGTTGTGCTTCAGTGGATGATTATCTTAATGGTGTGATTCGCAAACATGAACTTACGCGCAATGACAAAGAGGAAGACCGCATGAAGCATGTCCGGATTACCAATGCCAATATGGAACCAGTGTTTTTTGCCTATCCTGCAGTAAAAGAACTGGATGAAATTGTTGACCAGATTGTATCAACCCAATCCCCTGTGTACGATTTTGTGGCAGAAGATGGTTTTGGTCATCATTTCTGGCTTGTTGATCAGGATGCGACAATTGAACAGATTGTGAAACTCTTCGCTGCTATTCCTGCAACGTATGTTGCCGACGGTCATCACCGCACCGCAGCTGCCGCTTTGGTAGGCAAAGAGAAACGGGCGAAAAATCCCGATCATACCGGCGATGAGGAGTATAATTTTTTCCTTGCCGTCCATTTCCCCGATAATCAGCTGAAAATTATAGATTATAATCGCACCGTTAAAGACCTGAATGGTCTCTCGGCCTTTCAACTGCTGGAGAAAATTGGCGAAAATTTTGATGTCCTTAAGACAGGTCCGGAAATTTATAAGCCTGATCAGCTGCATACTTTCAGCATGTATCTTGAAGGTGAGTGGTATCAATTAGTGACCAAACCTGGCAGATATAACGATAACGACCCGATCGGTGTACTTGATGTAACAATTCTTTCGAATCTCATTCTCGATAAAGTACTTGGGATCAAAGATCTTAGAACCGATAAACGTGTTGATTTTGTTGGTGGGATTCGTGGTTTGGGTGAATTAAAGTCCCGCGTTGATTCAGGTGACATGAAAGCCGCATTTGCGCTCTATCCGGTTTCCATGAAGCAATTGATTGACATTGCTGATTCGGGGAATATAATGCCACCCAAAACAACCTGGTTTGAACCTAAACTAAGATCCGGACTGGTTGTGCATGAGTTGGAATAGGACCATTTAAAATAATTTTTTTTCAAATGAATAAAGTTTTTTTATTGCTGAAAGGTGTTTTGATTTTATTTTTCAGTGCAATATTCGCTAACGGCTTTTCTCAAAAAACTGTTGCTCTCGACAATTGGTATAATCATGAAACTAAACCTTTATCAGGACGGGTTTTTCATTATACCTGGGAGGATACAGAAAACAGTGGTTTCTCTCAGTTAGGAGACTTGTTTAAGCAAAAAGGAGCTGTATTGAAAACGATCAGCACAAAAGCCGACGAGAAAAGCCTGCAGGGTATTGATGTTTACATCATTGTTGATCCTGATACTACTTCAGAGAATTCAAAACCCAATTATTTGATGCCGGATGATATCAAGGCTATTTCGAATTGGGTAATCAAAGGTGGCGTTCTTTTGATTTTAGCCAATGACAAGCCCAACTGTGAATTTACGCATCTGAATCAACTGGGAAAAGAATTTGGTATCCATTTTAATCCTGTCACCCTCAATCCCGTCACAGGAAAACAGTATGATATGGCTGCAGAGACAAATTTGCCCAATCATCCCTTGTTTAAAGGAGTAAATAAAATCTATATGAAAGAGGTCTGCTCGTTGGGTCTGAGCGGAGCATCCAAGGCCGTCCTGACGGATGACAACCAGGTTTATATATCCGAAACCAATTTTGGAAAAGGTTATGTATTAACCGTAGGTGATCCATGGCTGTACAACGAATACATTGACCATAAGATGTTACCGGCCGACTTTGAGAACCTGAAGGCGGCAAATAACCTTACTGAATTGCTTCTTTCACATTAATTTTTTCGATCCATAAATTGCGGAACCGGATTTTTGAACCTTCGGCCTGCAAGCCGATAAATCCTTCGGTCATTGAACATTTGATTGCCTCGTTCTGAAGTACTCCGTTTACTTTTACTTCAATGGTGGTTCCTTTGCAGGTGATGTCATAACTGTTCCATTCACCGGCTGGTTTCTCGTTGGAGTCGTGCATTTTAGCCGCGATTGGCTTTACTTTTTCGGTTGAAACGTAAATGGTGTCTCTAATTGTTGCGCTTTTACCAACACCATGCACGATAAAATCACCGGCACTGCCATGCTTGAGCTGACACTGGTAGTGCGCAGGCCAAAGTTTATCGTCCCCGTTGGTATGTAAAAAAACACCGCTGTTTGTTGGTTTTTCAGGATAACACCATTCAATGTGCAGCCGATAATTTGAATATTTTTTGTTAGTGCGGATATAACCCATGGGTATACCAACAGTCTCAATCATTTCATTTTTTGCATAAAAATAATTCTTTGGATTAATGGTGGAATCATTAACATAAATCGTCCATCCATTCAGATTCTTCCCATTAAATAACGATTGCTTCTTTTGAGCAACTCCAACACTGGAAATGAACAAAAGCCCTAGAATAAGTAAGTTTTTCATTTGCAGATAATTTTTTTATTCAAAAATAGAGATAAAAAAGAATACGCTTAGCTTTACAGAAATTATTTTTGAAAAAACTTTCCTTTCTGTTTTTATAAAATACTAACTTATGAATGATATTCATTCGGGCATTTTTTCCCGCAGGAAATTTTTGGCTTCCGGTACCTTCCTAATGAGTGGATTACTGTTCGATTGGAAGATTGGTTTTGCAAATTCAGGCGTTAATTCTGTTGCTAAACGGGCTTTGATATTTCGTCATTTCCCGAATACCCTTCATGCTTTTATATGGCGGAACTGGCACCTTGTTCCGATAGATCGACTTGCAAAAGTTGTGAAAGCCGTTAAAGATGATGTATTGGCCATTGGAAAGGGAATGGGGCTGTCAGTGCCAAATCCTGTTTCTGCCGACCAGCAACAGCGCAGCTACCTCACAATTATCAGGTGTAACTGGCATTTATTACCCAGAGAGCAGTTGCTGGAACTTTTAGACTGGACAGATGAGAAGCTTACATTTACCTTGCAGGAAGATGATTTCTTCTATATTAAACTTGGAAGTCTTAAACCTTTTTGCCAGCCGGTTTTATATTCTGCCCTAACAGGTAAACAGAGTGATTCAGAATGGATAATAAAGAATTTGAATAAAGAATTTCCGGATGGAATTCCTCCGGTTAAAGAACCTTTATTCCATTTTATTGATGAATTGTCAGCGCCACCTGAGCCGAAAGATGCTGATGCAAATATGGCAGTTGCCGGATTTTCTCCCCGCTTTGGTTATTCGTATTTTGCGCTTTTTGGTGATCCGTTGCTTGATCCGTCGATCGACCCGTTGCCGGATGGGTTTCTTGCCAGGATGGTTGCATCTGGAATGGACAGTACCTGGATCCATATTGTTCTTTCAAAAATTACACCTTTTCCATGGGACTCATCGCTGAGTAATAACTGGGAACAGCGTCTTGAAAATCTGAAGAAATTAGTTATCCGTGCTAAAAAACAAGGAATTGGAATTTACCTCTATCTTAACGAGCCGCGAACTCTGCCGCTTTCATTTTTTGATTATCACCCCGAACTTAAAGGGGTTATTGTCGGCGAACAGGCTTCATTGTGCACCAGTCATCCCGATGTACAAAAGTATTTAACAGACTCTCTGGCAATTATCACAGGAGCTATTCCCGATCTGGCGGGTTTTTTCTCTATCACTGCCTCCGAAAATCCAACCAATTGCTGGTCTCACGGAAAGGGTGCAGGCTGTCCGCGTTGCAGTAATCATACACCGGCTGATGTAATTGCAGAATTAAATACGATCTATCAGAATGGCATTGAAAAAGGCATCCGAAATTTTGAGCAAAAGTCGGGAGGAAAATTATCAGGGAAAATGCCTCAGTTAATTATCTGGGACTGGGGTTGGCACGATGGATGGGCAGACGGGATTATTCCTGCACTGCCATCTGAAGTTGCGTTAATGAGTGTCAGTGAATGGGATCTGCCGATTGAAAGAGGAGGAATTAAGAGTAAAATCGGAGAATATTCTATTTCGGCAATTGGCCCGGGACCTCGCGCTCAGCGTCACTGGGAGCTTGCACGCAAAAGGGGATTGAAAACCATTGCTAAAATTCAGGCTGGTAATACCTGGGAAATTGCTGCAGTGCCTTATATTCCGGCATTGGAAAATGTGGCGCAGCACGCTGCAAATCTTAGGAAAGCTCAGGTAAACGGGTTGATGCTGGGCTGGACATTGGGTGGCTATCCTTCGCCAAACCTCGAAGTTGTTGCCGCAATTGGGAATAATCCGTCATTTTCTCCCTTGCAGGCCATGGAAAAGGTTGCAAAGCGACGCTATGGAATTGCAGGTGCTGCTGTTGTACAAGCATGGCAACAATACAGCATTGCTTTCAGTGAGTTTCCTTTCGGCTCCGGTTTGTATACTGCTCCAATGCAAGCTGGTCCGGCAAACCTTCTGTGGGAGAAACCTACCGGCTATAGTGCGACCATGGTTGGTATTCCTTATGATGATGTAACTGCCTGGACAGGTGCATATCCCGTGAGTGTATTCATAGCCCAGTTAATTAAAATAGCAGATGGCTTCGATCAGGGACTGGTTCAATTACGAGAAAAAATCAAAGATATGACTCTTCCGAAGAAGGAAAGCGTTGCGCTTAAACAGGAATGCAATGTTGCAGAAACAGTTGCCATCCATTGCCGGAGCGCTGCTAACCAGGCGAATTTTATTTCACTAAGAGATAGTTTGTCCTCAAAAAAGGAGCGCAATGCGAGACGATTGATTATAAGGGAGTTGGATGCTATTTTGCGAAATGAAATTGTTCTTGCTAAGCGAATGTATATTCTGCAAAGCAGCGATTCGCGATTGGGCTTCGAGGCATCGAATCATTATTTTTATACTCCTGACGATTTGCTCGAAAAGGTATTAAACTGTCGTGATTTATTGGAAAGATGGTTGCCTGAAGTAAGTTAATCTTTCAATTTATTTCCCTTTTCTTTTTTCTGAATTGAAACAGATAGGCCAGGGTCACCTGAGCGCCATTGCTTTGAGATATTTTGTAGGAATAATTGTCTGGATTAAAAAGATTGGGAAGGCTATAAAAGGCTCGCCCTTCGAGGGCAATAGCGCCTCCGCTTTTAAGATGATACTCCATCCCAATGCCCGCAGTAAAAAGAAAATCGAACTGACTTTCCGTTGATTTGCCAAAATATTCGCGATAACCCACCTCTCCGGGTGCAATAATAGTTGCTGTATTGAAATGTTCCTTTTCAGAAATCTTAAAAGCAATTTCCGGACCTAGATTAAGTGTAAACCGGAAGGCTTTATTCCCAATATTTACATGGGTCATAATAGGTATATTCACATAGTCTAATTGTCGGGAATAACCAATTGAATCCTCTTTCCATCCTTTTTGGGTATAATTGACCTCCAGCTGAAATCCAATATGGGGTTCAGAAATAAGCCGGAACATTAGGCCTCCGGTATTTCCTTGCTGAAATGATTCAATTACATTCGGATAAAACCGCACCTTTGAAAAAGTCTCTCCCCCTTTTACCCCGATATAGAGCTCATTTATAAAATTCTTCGATTGTCCAAATGAAGTAATTGAATAACCGGTTATCAGCAGTAAAAAAAGGTATCTCTTCATGCGGTTGTAAATGGTTCAAACCAATTTTGTTTGGGCGTAAAGGTAAAAAAATAGTAGGAAAGGATTCATTCCCAGTGACGAATTTCATTAGTACACTTATTCAGTATATGTACACTTTTTGCTACATTTGAATGAAAATTCAGAAAAATGACAATTGAATCTAACCTAAATCAAATTCGCACCAGTTTGCCTGTTGGTGTTCAGCTTGTTGCTGTTTCAAAAACAAAAAGCAACGAAGAAATTATGGAGGCATATCAGGCAGGACAAAGGATCTTTGGAGAGAATAAAGTACAGGAACTTGTCCGCAAGCAGGAGTCGTTGCCAAAAGATATACAATGGCACTTTATTGGTCATCTGCAGTCAAATAAAGTGCGAATGATCGCTCCGTTTATTGCAATGATCCATTCGGTGGATAGTCTGAAAATTTTGAAGACCATCAACGACGAAGCGCTTAAAGCCGGAAGGGTGATTCCCTGCCTTCTTCAATTTCATGTGGCAAGCGAAGAAAGTAAATTTGGTTTTGCTCCCGAAACCGCCGATCAGCTGTTTACACCTGTTGAGTTGTCTGATTTGCAAAATGTTGCTATTTCAGGCGTAATGGGAATGGCGACCTATACGGATGATGCAGAGCAGGTAAGTTCAGAATTTGACCTCCTGCACCAGATTTTTCAAAAATTAAGGATGCTTTTCTTCGGCGGGAACAATAACTTTTGCCAAATATCCATGGGGATGTCGCACGATTATCTACAAGCCGTAGCTCATGGAAGTACAATGGTCAGAATTGGAAGTACTATTTTTGGAGAACGTTGTCACATTGAAAATCATTGATAAATCCAATGCTGATCACAATAATATAATTGAAAATCCAACTTTTCATATTGGTGCTCCTTCACCTTTTTGCCGTTTATGCAAAAGGAGCGGATCCCCTCACCATTAAATTAAATGATGGTGCGCCTGTTCAGTTTTGTACTGATCAGGTTATCATCGCAAAAAATTTGACTATCGAAGGATCACCCAATATTCTTGGGATGAAAATTTCTTTTAACGGAGGATATAATGCCGGTGAGGATGTGCTGATCTACACCGGGAAATTAATGCAAAGTCAACCTACACCAGGCACACTTGAACTTACAGGAAGCTCAATTATTCAGGATTATGTCGATGCCATCCGTTCCATTACCTACCAAAACACCAAAAGCGTTCCAACCCTCGGTATTCGAAAAATAACCATCTCATTAAATGACGTGGATTATCTTCCTGCAACCGGACATTTCTACCGCTTTGTTTCCAGGCCGGGACTCTCGTGGACGGCCGCAGAATCAGAAGCAAAATCAGATGCCATGATGTACTACGGTTTGAGGGGCTATCTTGCCACTGTTACCAGTCAGGCAGAAAACGATTTTATTAAAATTAAAACTCAGGGAGTAGGATGGATAGGTGCCTCCGATGCCGGTACAGAAGGACAATGGCGATGGGTTACCGGTCCGGAAGGTTTGGAAGACAGTGGATTAGGTCGCAGGTTTTATACTGCAAGTAGCGGATCTTACCAGAATGCGTACACTAATTGGAATTCCGGCGAACCAAATAATGTCAATGGTGTTGAAAATTATGCACATATTACTGTTTTCCCATCAAATCCTGGCGCCTCCTATAAATGGAATGATTTGCCAAATTCAGGAGGATCGGGTGATTATGCTTCTAAAGGCTATTTGATTGAATATGGCGGATACCCCGGAGAACCGGTCTTGGAACTTAGCGCTACTGTTGATTTGCAAGTCAATACAATGCTTTTTAATAACAGTGCCATTTCTGCGATTTGTGAAGGAACGAGTATTGTACTGAATCAGCCTGAGCAAAGTCCGGTTGCAGCCACTTATGCCTGGACTCCTGCCGAATCTCTTTCAAATGCCTCCATCGCGAACCCGGCAGCCACTCCTTTAATTACTACAACCTATACGGTTACTGGATTGCGTGGAATTTGCAGTAATACGGCAAGTTTTACGGTACCTGTAAACCCAAAGCCGGTTTCGCTGCTCAAGGTGGAGGAGAACATCTGCAAAGGAGATAATCTTACGCTCGATCCGGGTGCTTTTCAGACCTATAGCTGGAATGGCGGAGCGACAACCCGGACAATTACTGTTGAAACATCAGGCGAATATACAGTCACCATTTCGACCGACAAAGGATGTGCCGGAACCAGTGTATCAAAAGTTATTGTCCATGATTATCCTGTGATTGATCTTGCCCGACTTGAGAAACTGAGTTGCGGCGGTACGAAAGCAACTCTGCTAAACATCACCACAAATGCCGCAGATTATTCTTTGGAAAGTGTTGGTAACCGTGCTGCTGTTTCAGGACTGGCCGTAGCAGTACCCGATTTTGGTATTTATCCGATGGTCTATACCGCTATTCATGCCTACTGTCCGGTTAAAACAAATTTTGATCTGGCATTTAATAAAACTCCGACAGTCAATTTCACGATAGATGATAAAACCTGCTCGGGGTATAATCTGAATGTGAGTTATGTGGGAGATGCGACGGTTGCAACTGCCGGTTTTATATGGGAATTTGGCGGAGATACGATTGCAAATGAGACCGGCCTTAGTTCGCTGGTGGTGCCCTTGGGCATCAATCGTTCCCAGCGTGACCTTGCATTGACGGTTACTCAGGATGGCTGTTCCAATTCTTTCATTCAGAGAGATATAAAAGTTATTCCGAATCTGGATATGCATATAATTGACAATCTTGGATGCGCACCTTTTAATGCTGAATTTATTGCTGAGAATACGGAAGTGGTAGTTTATGACTGGGATTTTGGTGATGGTACACCAATCGTAAGATCAGACAATCATCCCTTTCACAACTTTCTGAACGCCGGTTTTTATGATGTGAAACTCAAAGTTACTACCGTTGTTGCGAGTGGCCAGGGTTGCACCAATGAGGTAAAGATTGACAGCATTGTTCATGTTGCACCGATTCCGACAGCAGGTTTTACCCTTTCTGCCGGAGATTGTCTTAACCCGGGACTGAATGAAATTTCTTATTCAGGTTCAGGAAATATTAATGACAAATATTATTGGGATCTGACCCATTTTGATCCATCTGAGATCATCACCAATCCGTTACTGACCCAAGGCCCGTTAGGTTTTGATTTGAAGACTCAACCCACGGTATTGGTTGAATTAAAAGTGATTTCAGAATTTGGTTGTGAAAGTGTTTCTGCAACAATTCTGTTAAAGCGGAAACCCGATTTTTCCATACAGTCCGATGCTGCCGCAGGATGTGTCCCTTTTGAACCGCAGTTATCTGCTGCTATTCCGGACGCAATTGATAATATTTTCTTTAACTGGGATTTTGGTAACGGATCAGCCGGGGCAGGGTCACCGGTGTCTTACCGGTTCGATCAGCCTGATCAAAAATATAATATTACCCTGACGGGGAAGTCTTCGGTAACCGGATGTTCGAATACATTGACAAATAACAATTTTCTACGAACCTATCCCAAACCCATTGCAGCGTTTACGATGGATAATAAAGTCGTTTACAACGACAAACCGGATGTTAAGTTTACCGACACGAGCAAAGGGGCAACGGGCTGGTTGTGGGATTTTGGCGATGGATCCACCTCTTCGTTGCAGAACTTGTCCTACCATTTTGTGAAGATGGGTCACCAGAAAATAATGCTGGAGGTTTCAAATACTGATCTTTGTACAGACACTGTTTCTCAGAATCTGCTTGTTGCGTTTGACCGCTTGTTTCCGCCCAACGGATTTTCTCCAAATGCACGAAATGAAACAGACCGGATCTTTAAGCTTACTTCAGAAGGAATTAACCCGCAAGGGTACCATTTCACCATACTAAGCCGTTGGAATGACATTCTTTTTGAGGTAAACGAGGAAATTAAAGGATGGGATGGCCGAATGAAAAACGGTGGTTTTGCTCCTGCGGGAGCGTATGTCTGGATTCTGAATTTCACCGATTTTCTTGGGCGGAAACATCGTCAAACCGGGACGGTAATGCTCATTTACTGAGCATTTAAATAATTTTTAAAAGCTGTAAATTGAGGAATCCTGTATTTATCATAAATAAGAAAAACTAAAAGTAATTGAATATTCAACAGTTTATATTTCTGATATTTAGTCTGTTAATTTTTGATGCAAAAGGAGCTGATCCTTTCACCATTAAATTAAATAATAGTTCACCGGTTCAATTTTGTACCGAATCAGTTTTAATAGCAAAAGATCTGACTATCGAAGGGATTCCCAATATTCTGGGGATGAAAATATCGTTTAGCGAGGGTTATATTCCAGGCGAAGACGAACTGATCTATGTTGGGAAATTAAAGCAAAGCCAGCCAACTCCAGGGACACTTGAACTGACAGGCGGTGCATCTGTTCAGGAATACGTCGATGCAATTCGCACAATCATCTATCGTAATGCAAGTAGCAGACCCTCCCCGAATTTTCGAAAAATAACGATCTCATTGAATGATGTGGATTATCTTCCGGCAACCGGTCATTTTTACCGTTTTGTTAATGCCTCTCTTATTTCGTGGCAAGGTGCAAAAGCCGATGCCGAGTCGAATGCTATGATGTATTATGGCTTGAGAGGTTATCTGGCAACCATCACAAGTCAGGTTGAAAATGATTTTATCAAAATCAAAACAAAGGGAGTTGGATGGATCGGAGCTTCTGATGTCAGAATCGAAGGTGAATGGCGCTGGGTCACCGGACCGGAAGCATTGGAAGACAATGGAACAGGCAGGTTGTTTTGGAGTGGGAAAGGGGCAAGTTACCTTATGGGAGTGCCTGGTACAGGACCCTATCTGGGGCGTTTTAATAATTGGAATACTAATGAACCAAATGACTCCGGGAATAACGAAGATTATGCACATATTTTATTCTCTTCGGGGCAGTCAACCGCTCAATTGAGATGGAATGACCTTCCAGACAAGGGAGGTAACGGTTTAAATGATACACCACAAGGGTATTTAATTGAATTTGGAGGATATTCTGATGATCCTATATTAAATTTGTCTGCTACAGTGGATTTGCAGGTCAATACAATGCTTTTTAATAGCAGTGCTATTTCTGCGATTTGTGAAGGAACGAGTATTGTACTGAATCAGGCTGTGCAAAGTCCGGTTGCAGCCACTTATGCCTGGACTCCTGCCGAATCTCTTTCAAAT
>CAYHDA010000009.1:0-4817 GCA_964355145.1 uncultured Mariniphaga sp. | reverse complement strand
CGTATGTCTGGATTCTGAATTTCACCGATTTTCTTGGGCGGAAACATCGTCAAACAGGTACGGTAACACTGGTATATTGAAAATTGTTTTTTACATAAAATCAGCTAAATTCAACCCTAAATTTATGGAACAATGAGCTTGACCCGACTAACTGTATTATTCCTTTTATTTGGTGTGACAAATGTCTTCGGGCTTACTGATCCATGTGTAAAATCTACTGAGGGAACTGATTTTTGGTTTGGTTTTATGGAGGGGCGAAATTACCAGACTGGTCACTATAACGAGATTACACTTACATCAAGCTACACCTGTAATTATCAGATTTTTATTGGGAAATCCAGCACTCCATCTTTTGCCGGAACAGTATCGCCGAATATTCCTCTTAAAAAAATGATAGACTGGCATTTGGTAGAAGCGACGGGGTCCGAGAGTATCCAGGAAAGGGCAATTCACTTGGTCTCGGATAAACCGCTTAACGTTTATGCCCTTAACTGGAGTGATGCTTCATCAGAAGTTGCTTTGATTTTTCCTTCTGTTTCACTCGGAAGCGAATATTATACCATGTGTTACTATCCCCATATAAATGGAAACGGTATCAATACAGGTAGTGGAAGAAACAGTGAATTTCTTCTTGTCGCTTCTCAGGACAACACGCTTATTCAGATCACTCCGAGTAAAGTTACTGATAAAGGAAAACCCGCGAATACTACTTTTTCGGTTACACTCAACAAAGGTGAAGTTTACCAGGTTCAATCTGAGAATCTGCCTGTTCCGCTTTATCCGGGTCAGGGAGATCTGACAGGAAGTTATATTACCAGCAACAAGCCTGTTGCACTTTATTCCGGTTCGTTATCTACCACTGTTCCTGCAGATGCCAGTGTCTCAGCCTGGGATCATTTGTATGAACAGATGCCGCCATTGCAAACCTGGGGCAGAAAATTTATTACAGTTCCTCTTAAAACACGTCACGAGGATACTTACCGGATTATGGCCGCTGAAGATAATACCACTGTGAGAATTGGAAATAAATCTCCGGTTGTATTGAATAAAGGAGCGTTTTATGAGTTTATGCTGTTTTACAACGAACCCTCTCTTATTGAGAGCGACAAACCGGTACTTCTGGCGCAATTCAGTAACTCTAACACTGTCGACAAAACCTATACAAACGGGGATGGTGATCCTTTCATGGTAATTGTTAGTCCTGTAAACCAGACTCGTGAGAAAGTAGCTTTTGTAGCTTATGAATCAGCAAAGATTAACAGCAAATTCTTTATCAATGTTGTTGTAAAAGATGATGTTGTTGGTAAAATTAAGCTTGATAATTTAGTCGTGCCATTTGTGTCACTGAGTAGTACCGGTTATTCCTATGCACAGGTTAGTATTGCAAAAGGGGATCATTTCATCGAATCAACCGAGCCAGGGAAAGGTTTTATTGCATACGTTTATGGTTTTGGAGGAGTAGAAGCCTATGGTTACGGTGTGGGTTTCAACCTTGACATCGTTCTGGATTTGGGAAGCAATATTAACGCCAGCGGGGATAAATTACTGATTCGTTGCGATGGTGCCGATTCACTGACGCTGAATGCCGGAAATGCCTTTGATAATTATTTGTGGAGTACAGGAGAGACAACATCTGCAATACAAATTGCCAACAGTGGCTGGTATAATGTAAAAGTTTCAACCGTTGATGGGTGTGTTTTACAAGACAGCGTTCAGTTACAGGTGAGTAAGCCGGTTGTTAATCTGGGGAATGATACCACCATTTGTAATCCTGCTACGATTTTACTGGATGCGGGTTTGCAAGGTTCGTATTCCGCATATTCCTGGAGCACTCCTCTGCTAAATCCGAAAGATCAAAAGATAACCGCTTCAAATCCGGGGAAATATTCTGTTGAGGCAATTAATTTATATGGTTGTAAGGCCAAAGATACGATCAATATTTCCTTCACAAATAAACCCAAATTGGATTTGTCAAGACTTGATACCTTGATTTGCGGGCAAAAGTTGGCACTTCTTGATATTTCTGCAGATAAAGGAAGCTTTATGGCTCAACGGCTTACTGATAATTATATTTTTAATAATCTCAATGTTGCTGTTCCTGATTTTGGGACATACAACCTAAAAATAAAGGCAACGGATGAATTTTCCTGCTTCTCTGATTCTGTGATAAGATTGGGATTCCGCAAAACTCCAACTATCGACTTCTCGATTGATTCCACAACTTGTTATAATTATAATTTAAATGTTAAATATTCGGGAGATGCGGGGGCTGCATCTGATTTTGCCTGGGTTTTTGGAGGGGATACCATTGTTCATGGCATCGGTGTTGACGCCTATATCGTTCCGCTGGGAATTAACCGTGCTACACGCGATTTAAAATTGACTGTTACCGACCAGGGTTGCCCAAATGATAAAACGCTCAGGGATATTAAAGTTATTCCGAATCTTCAGATGAAGGTGCTGGATAGTCTCGGATGTGAGCCGTTTACGACCAAATTCGTGGCCCAAAATACCGAAACAGTTACATATGACTGGAATTTTGGTGATGGAAATATCTTAAACGGATCGAAAGCTGATCCTTCTAATACTTACCAAAACGAGGGCTATTATCCGGTAATGTTAAAAGTTACAACCAGTAAAGGGTGTACTAATCAGGTTAAAATTGACAGCATGGTTTATGTAGCGCCAATTCCAACGGTTGGTTTTACAACACTTCCGGCTGTGTGCCTCGAAAAAGAAAATCATTCCATATCATATGCCGGTACAGGAGGGCAATTGGATACTTATTTCTGGAATCTGTCAGAATTTACTGCTAATGAAATTATACAAAATCCTAATTCAACACAAGGACCGCTTATTTTTAATCTGATCGACAATCCTCAGGCTAATATCCGGTTAAATGTAGTTTCGAAATATGGCTGCCACAGCGATACGGCTTCAGTTTTGGCCAAGCGAAAACCCGCCTTTTCGGTCGATGTTTCCCTAAACGCAGGATGCACTCCGTTCGAATCCCAGTTCAAAGGTACGGTTAAAGACGCTGTTGACCAGTTAAATTACAGCTGGGATTTTGGGGATGGTACAACGGGAACCGGCGATCAGGTAGTGCATAGCTATGAAGTGCCGAATCATAAATATAACATAATTCTTACTGCATTATCATCAATAACCGGGTGTTCTGACACACTGAGCCGAAAGGAACTGGTCTGGGCCTATCCTAAACCTACAGCCCTTTTTAGCATGGATAATAAAATTGTTTATAATGATAAGCCTACGATAAATTTTTCAAATGAAAGCATAGGCGCGAGCACTTATGTATGGAATTTTGGTGATGGACTCACGTCCGGCCAGAGAGATGCTACTCACGATTATAGTGTCACCGGTTACCGGAACGTTTTATTGGAGGTTTTTAACGATCAGCTTTGCTCAGATACTGTCACTCATCAGATTCTCGTTGCATTTGACCGGATTTTTCCGCCCAATGCATTCTCACCTAATGCACCTGAAGCGATCGACCGCGAATATAAGCTTGGTTCTGATGGAATTGCTGTGGAGGGTTATCATCTTGTGATCATGAGCAGGTGGAACGATATTGTTTTTGAGACCCGGAATGAAATCAAAGGATGGAACGGACAAATGCATGATTCTTCTTTTGCTCCCGCCGGAGCTTATGTCTGGATTCTTGATTTTACTGATTTTCTGGGACGGCGTCACCGGCAAACAGGAACAGTTACTCTTGTTTATTGAATTATTTGGTGATTTGGAAGTGAGACAAATTAAAAATTGAATTTTTTGACGCTAAAAAGTAGGGTGAACACGATTTGAGTCGGTGTAGTGTCAGATATCACTCTAAAAAATCCGGAGAAAATTTAATATTTTATTGCCGTCTCAAACGTATTAAACAAATCCGGCTATTTTACATATAAAAGTAAAATGTTGTTTTTTTATCCAAAAACAGCTAATTTCGACGCCAAATTCCGTATGTAATGCGATTGATTAAACTAACTCTTTTTATCCTATTTAACAGTGTTATTTTTGTTTTTGGGCAAAATGAATCGTGCCGAAAATCAACAGAAGGGACAGACTTCTGGTTTGGTTTTATGGAGGGCAGAACCTATGATTCTAAGCATTATAACGAAATCACAGTTACTTCAAGCTTTAATTGCAACTACAAGATTTTCATCGGAAATTCTACTATACCATATGTCTTACCTTCTCCTTTAGATGGGACAGTAAAACCCAATATTCCCGTAAAAATTTTGATTGACTGGAAGCTGGTTGAAGCAATTGGATCTGAAAAAACCCCATTTGAGAAGAAAGCGATACATTTAGTATCAGATAATCCATTGAATGTTTACGCACTTAATTACAGCTCTAATTCTTCAGAAATCGCAATGATTTTTCCTACGGTTTCTTTAGGAAGTGAATATTATACGATGTGTTATGATCCTCATGTTAATATTAATTCAAATGGAAATGCGACAGGTAAGAATAGTGAGTTTTTAATTGTCGCTTCTGAAGACAACACGCTTGTGAATATTATTCCAAGTAAGGTGACAGATAAACTAAAACCTGCCAATGTACCCATTCAAATCACACTCAGTAAGGGAGAGTTGTATCAGGTACAATCTGCAAACCTTTCAAATTTAACAGGTCAGGGTGACCTGACCGGCAGTTACATTAAAAGTGATAAACCTATAGCTCTTTTTTCCGGTTCATATTCTACAACTATCCCGGTTGCGTCAACGAGTGCATGGGATCACCTCTACGAGCAAATGCCTCCAATGCAAACCTGGGGCAGAAAATTTATTACTGTGCCT
>CAYHDA010000008.1:19488-35370 GCA_964355145.1 uncultured Mariniphaga sp. | reverse complement strand
TAAAATTCCTGAGCTCGTCGTTTGCGAAGACCACATCTATGTCATACCATTTGGACAATGTCTTCATAATTTCGCCAAGAGGCTGATCATCAAAAACAAACCGGCCATCTTTCCATGCTATGTATTTGTAGGTGTTAACAGCAATTTTCGAAAGTTGACCGTTCCCTTTGCTGATTGTGCTTTGTTCGTTTGGCGATAATATCTGTTTGATATCGGGCAGCATGTTGGCAAAGACTTCTACACTTCCTTTGACCAATGTTGTGTAGACCATTGGATTTTCATTGTAGGAGGAGATGTTAAACTCAGTGCCAAGTACTTTTACCGTTTGCTCTCCTGTTTCTACAAGAAAAGGGACTTTTTCATTCCTTGTAACTTCAAAAAAGGCTTCACCCGAAAGTTCGACTTTACGTTCCTTACCACTAAACTGGACGGGATAGCGCAATACTGATTCCGAATTCAGCCAGACTTTTGTTCCATCAGCAAGCTCGAGAAAGAATTCGCCCCCCCGTGGTATGCTCAGCGTATTGTATTTTATCTCCTCTTTAACCCCTTTCTTTTGAGTATATTGCAGTTTGGATCCCTCACTTTTTATTTCAGAACCCCCTTCGCTTAATACTAAAGATTGTTTTGCGGATAGATCGTGAATTGTGCCGTCGGCCAGCTTCAAAGTCGCCTGATTGGAGCCTGGTTGTATTAGTTCTGCTTTACTAAATGCCAGGGCATTAATTTCTTCCTTATTTACGGGCATAAAATAGGTGATAACCACAAAAAGGGCTATTACAGCAGCTGCTGCAGAGATTACCCGGATGGATTGACGATTATTGCTTTTTGATCCTTTGATGGATAGATTATCCCATGCTTTTGCAGATACTGCTTTCAAATCTGCAAAATCTGAACCGTTCCTATGATATCGGACAGCGTCAGCAAGAAATTTTTGGTGCGATGAATCCTCATTAAGCCACTGAGAAAGAATAGCTTCTTCCTTAGTTGTTAATGAAAGATTTATCTTTTTCCAGATAATCTCAAAATCGATTATCGTTTGTTCTTTATTCATAATTTATTTGATTTAGTTTCAAGACACATTAAAAAACAAAAAGGGTGACAAATATTAAATAAATGTTAAAAAATTACAAAATATACCGGGTCAGGTCGGGTCAGGCGATTTCCGAATCGCCTTGTTTAGGTCTATCACTTTTAGGTCTTTATTTTTGCGCGATTTCCGAATCTCACAATCGGGTCATACCGGGTTGGGCGATTTCCAAATCGCCTCAGTTGTATCATTCGCCCTTTTTTTTATTTTCCGTGATTCCAAATCACAATATCGATACATAGAAATCACTTATTTGTTGTAAATTGCTGTAGGTATAATAAATGCACTATGGAAAAGAAAGAATTTTATCGGCACTATTTGCCACATTTCCAGCAGGCTGGCCAAGCGTATTTTGTAACATGGTGTCTAAAGGATGCAGTTCCTTCCAAAGCTCTTAGGGTTTATACTCAAAAACTGGAAATTCTTAAATCTCAAATGACATGTTTAGGTCTGGCGGATTCTGTTTTTTCAATGGAAATTGAAAGTAATTTTTATAGAACGACAATTCCTGTACAAGAATCGGAATTAGGGAAACCCAAATCACCCGGGATTAAGATCCTAATAAAGGAGTACGACGCTGTCATACGAAAATATAATAAAGCCTGCGATAATCTTTTAGATGCAAAACGATATCCGCTCATTAATTTGACAAAGCCTCAAAATAATGAAGTTATTATCAGTTCACTAAAATTCTGGGAAGGCAGCAAGATAAATAATTGTGCTTTTACAATCATGAGCAATCATGTGCATTGGGTTTTTGTATTACTCGAAAAGGACAGAGATGGGAAAGCTGTCTATCTTCAGGATCTGATGCAATCCGTAAAACGATTTTCAGCTAACCGGATTAATAAACTTGAGAACAGACAAGGAAGTTTATGGCAGAAAGAAAGTTTCGATACTACAATTCGAAATGAACGGCATATGCAAAATGCCATAGCCTACACATTGAATAATCCGGTTGTTGCGGGCTTGGTTTCGGAATGGAAACTTTGGCCGGGCAGCTTCTCCGGACCAACCTGGTCAAGTGATTTTTAATTTTTTTCCATACCGGGTCAGGCGATTTCCAAATCTCACCATCGGGTCATCCCGGGTAAGGCGATTTCCGAATCGCCTAAGTTGCGTCTATCGCCCTTTTGTTTTTTATTTTTTCTGCGATTATAAATCGCAGAACCCATTTCGATACCGGGTCGGGCGATTTCCAAATCTCACCATCGGGCCATCCCGGGTAAGGCGATTTCCGAATCGCCTTAATTGAGTCTATCACTTATGTGTTTTCATTTACCGCGATTGCAAATCCCGCGACCCTTCTAGAGGAAAAACTTCAACGTGCTGTTTTTAATCAGGATCTTGCGTAGCTTATCTTTTCCCCGTTGCAATTGAGTCTTAACGGTATTTTCGGTGATGTGATTGATCTCGGCTATCTCTTTGAGTTTTTTTCCCTCAAGGTATTTTAATTTAAGAATCTCGGCCATCTGTGGCGGTAATTGGGCTAAGGCAGTGTTGATCTGAGAAATGATTTCGGGATCTTCTATTTCAGTGTAATTTTCCTGATTTAGCTGTGCCTCAACATAAAGTAAATTATGTTTGTCATGAATATGCAGATCACGAAGATGGTTGATACAGCGGTTTCTGACGGATTCGAAAAAATAGGCCTTTATGGAGACATCGAGGTTGATTCGCTCGGCATTCTCCCAAAAATAGATGAAGAGATTTTGTACAATGTCTTCACAAGCTTGTTTGTCATAGATATAGCCCTCAGAGAATCGTACAAGTTGTGGATAATAATTACTGAACAATGCCTCGTAAACTTTCAGATTACGATTTTTGATCTCATTATACAGTATTTTATCCTCTATAAGCATAAGTAGGACAGGTTAATTTAGTCTGCCAATATTAGTATTTTTTTTTGATAAATACCTTCTGATTTTTGAAATGAGCTTATTCTTCCAGCTCCTTTCTATACTTCTTTACTGCCCAATTTGCTGTTAAATAGCTGATTGAGATCAGTGTCGGCCAACAAAGCAACCAGATTATTTGGATGAAGTAATTCATGATTTATGTATTATTTGTTAATAAATATGTCCTTCCGTATCGCCTGTAACTTCGCTTTCGGTGATTTTTATTGTGTTAATAGCTTTCCAGGCATACCATATATATGCAATAACAAATGGAATAGCCAATGAGACATAACTCATCACTGTTAGCGTAAAATATGAGGACGAACTGTTTTCAATATTCAGTGATGATTGCAATTCAAAATTTGATGGGTAATAGCAAGTGTTATTATAACCGGCAATCAGTAAGAGTGCGAAAACGGCTAAAACTGTGCCGGCACCTGACCACCAGATTCCTTTGGAATAACTTTTAACTAATGAGGAGATTATTCCCCACAGAACGCTTAAAATCCCTCCGGTTAACAGTATCAGCACAATTGGCATCTGAATCAGATTATTGAAATATTTAAAATGTTCCATCGAAACCGTCATTGTTTCCGGGTTATAAGCATATCCGTCTTTTAGTAAAAGGCGAACAACGAAAAACAGGAAAAAGATTAGGAAAGGTATTGTATTATATAAAAGTTGCTTTTTTGATCGTGCAAATAAAAGATCATTTTCGATTGAGTTCATAAAGTAAAGCAGTGCTAGTAATCTGGAAAGGAACAAAACGGCCAGGCCAAGTGAAGTGTTGTTAATGTTTAGTATTGCCTCCAGCCCAAGGGCCGGATGGTGCCATGAAGAAACCTTCATATTGCTGATTGAAAATTCTGCACCGTTAAAAAAAGTGCCGACGACTGTTCCAATCAGAATGGGTGCCAATATGCCGTTAACAAACAGAAAGGAATCGAATGTTTTCTTCCCCAGAAAATTTTTTGGTTTACTTCTGAATTCGTACGACACAGCCTGAAGTATAAAGCAAAAAAGCAATGCCATCCAGGCCCAGTAGGCGCCACCAAAACTTGTCGCATAAAATAATGGGAACGAGGCAAAAAAAGCACCGCCAAAGGTGACAAGTGTCGTAAAGGTGAATTCCCATTTGCGTCCCAGCGTATTTATAATCAGAGTTCTTTCCGTGCTGTTTTTGCTGATTTCATAAATTAGAGATTGTCCTCCCTGAACGAACAAGAGCAGAACCAGCATAGCCCCCAAAAGAGAGATAATCGCCCACCAATACTGCTGGAGGGTTAAATGACTTAATTGTTCAAACATAATCAATGTCCTCCTTCATTTGGTCCGATTTTAATTTGTTGCATCATTATTTTGATTTCAGCAATCAGTAAGAGCGTGAAGATCACTGCAAAAAGCCAAAATGTTACTACGACTGTTCCCGTAGTAATTGTTGATACAGCCGCTACAGCCGGCAGAAGGTCCTGAACAACCCAAGGCTGGCGACCCACTTCGGCTACGGTCCAGCCGGCCATTTGGGCAAGGTAGACCAGTGGAATGGTGAGAATTGCTATTTTCAGGAATAATCGTTGTTTTGTCAGTTCCCCTTTGGTAATAAAATAGATGGTCAGGATAAAAAAGATCAAAAACCAGCTTCCCAATATTACCATAATATGGAAACTGTAGAATACCAGTTGAATTCCGGGAATTAAATCATTGGAATTTTTAATAAAGCCATATCCAAAGTAATTGAAATAATTTTCCTGAAAGTCTTTCGACATAAATTTCTCCCTCAGTTGCAATGCTTCATCTGTTCGCTTTTCAGCAATCGCGTTTTTATAATTGCGCAGGGTCTCCAATGCCATTTTACCTCGTGAAATTTTGTCTGCGGCAGATAAAATTTTCTCTTTCCCGTTGCCATTTATCAAATCTTTAACACCGGGTACAAAGGCATTGGCATCGAGGTGGATCATATAAGAGAGGGCATTGGGGATTTCAATTTTAAATAAAAAGTCACTTAGCTTATTATTTTCAGGATCAGTTTGAGTCGGAGAGAAAATTCCGAATGCAACCAGTCCAACGCCATTCTTTCCCTGATAAAGGCCCTCCATTGCAGCCAGTTTCATAGGTTGATTTTGAGCGACAAGTCTCGCAGAGCCATCACCGGTTGTGACCAGAAACAATGAACTTAAAAATCCGAATATAGCTGCAACGAGCATGCTTTTTTTTGCAAACGGGATCTCTCTTTTTTTCAGAATAAACCATGCCGATACACCTATTATAAAGATGCCTGCCAAAACAAAGCCGGAAGAAATCGTATGGAGGAATTTATTAATGGCCATCGGTGAAAGAAATACGTCCCAGAAATTAACCATCTCATTTCGGGCTGTATCAGGATTAAATTGCATACCTACAGGATTTTGCATCCAGGCATTGGCTACAAGTATCCATAATGCTGATAAGTTTGCGCCAATTGCAGTAAGCCAGGTTGCTGTCAGGTGAAACCGTTTACTCACTTTATCCCAGCCAAAAAACATTATGGCAATAAAGGTGGACTCCATGAAAAAGGCCATAATTCCTTCAATCGCAAGTGGAGCTCCGAAGATATCTCCCACAAACCACGAATAATAGGACCAGTTGGTGCCGAACTGGAACTCCAGGATTATTCCTGTCGCAACTCCGATTGCAAAATTAATCCCGAAAAGTTTCATCCAAAATCTGGTGATTTTCTTCCATTCAGGATCTCCTGTCTTGTAATAGATTGTCTCCATTATGGCAAGGATGAATGTAATTCCAAGGGTTAGGGGGACAAATAACCAATGGTATAGAGCAGTCAGGGCAAATTGACCTCTGGACCAGTCAAGAAGTGATAAATCAACTATTTCATTCATGCTGATTATTTATTTTTAGTGAAATTCTCAATGACTTTTAGGCTGCGCTCAGGATCGGTACTGAAATTTTTTTGCAGATAATTAGGAAAAAAAAAGGGCCTCAGCACGAAGAAAAGGATAAAAAGCTTTATCAGAATAATGATCCATAAGGTCCGCCCTAAGGTCATCGCCTTAAAGCCGTCAACATAAAACTGTACTAATTTTTTCATCTTCTATCCTTAAATATCGCAATGTTATTCATTTCTGGCTAATAAAAAAAGAATATATGGTATGAATTAAAGTTAATATTAAACCGTTCTGCTGAATGAACTTTTCCTCCCAATAAATTGTTACCTGTACGCGGTGTCTTGAATTGTACGCGGTGTCTTGAATTCAGACAGGGAATATTATTTCAATATTCTTCTCAAATCAGTTTGTCAATTACTTTAGATTTAAGATTGTTTAGCAACGGTTAATAACGGATTAATCTTTCAAATATCTGACAAGTAGTTTCTTGTGATAAGTTGCCTGATTTTTGGTTATAATATTAAAATATATTTGTAGTTTTATCGCAAGTTTTTTTGGGGATTTCGGACGATATTTTTAACGTCCGTTATTTTGTTATTAAGTTATTGAATGACCTTGTTTGGTTACTATATTGATCTATAATTTACGTTACTAATGATTTTGAAAATGAAATTCCTGATTATTATTTGTCTTTTTTTAGCTTTGGGCTGTAACAATTCCAATACAAAAAAAAATGTGCCTGAAGTGAAATCACTCAACGTGGAAAACGTGAAAATTTTGGCTGTCGAATTATCCATCAAAGGGATGACATGCACAGGTTGCGAACAAACCATTCAAACCGGAATTAGCAGTATAAAAGGGGTGAAGCAGGTTAAAGCCAACTTTAAGGATGGGAAAGCTTATGTAGCTTTCGAGTCTGGCGTAGCCGATACTATTCAAATGAAAGAAAAAATAACCGCATCAGGATATGAGCTTGCAGCCATTCAGCCTATTCCACTCGATACCCTTCGCTCAAAACTGTAAATCAACAGATTAAAAATATCATTTATGAGTAATGACATTAAGCATACTGGCCATGATCCCGCTGACCAGGTAAAGGATAACGGAAATTCCCGGCGTAATTTTTTCAAAAATATCGGATTGATTGGTGCTACTGCTGTTACCGGCGGAGCTGCCATTTATTCCGGGTTTAAATATGAAGAATCCAAGCCAGGTCATGATTTTGTGAAAGTGCTTACTTCTGATAACCGGCTCGTGGAAGTTCCGCGGGATCAGATCAAGGATCTTAAAGTTGATCTGAACGAATTACAGAAGCAGGGTCGTGAAGGTTTGAAGGGACATCGGTTTGTAATGGTTATCGATCTGGCAAAATGCCGCAATGCACGCAAGTGTATCTCAGCTTGTCAGGATGCGCACCATTTAAGGCCTTACGAGTACCATATCAATACGCTGGTTATGCAGGAGTCGCAGGATACTGCACCTTATTTTATGCCTAAACCTTGCCAGCATTGTGATAATCCGCCTTGCGTGGCAGTTTGTCCGGTGGATGCAACATTCAAACGGCAGGATGGAATTGTACTGATTGACAATGAACGGTGTATTGGTTGTCGCTTTTGTATTGCCGCTTGTCCGTATTCTGCACGGTTATTCCATTGGGAAGAACCGCTTATGGCTGAAAGCGATAAAGGACAGCCTTATAATATTGAGTTGAATGTTCCTCAGCGAAAAGGGACGATTTCCAAGTGCCTTTTCAGTTCAGACCGGCTTCGTGAAGGAAAACTTCCATATTGCGTTTCTGCCTGTCCCAATGGCGTTTATTATTTTGGCGACGAAAATCAGGATGCCGTTACCAATGGTACCACTAAAGAAACTTATCGTCTTAGTGAGTTGCTGAAGGTTAATGCGGGCTATCAGCTGATGCCCGAATTAGGTACTAAACCACGCGTTTATTACCTTCCTCCCAAAAACAGACTTTTTGAATTTAAAGATGATAAATTATAAAATAAATACTAAACTATGGCATCAGAAGTAAATACCGATTTTTTGCACAACAAAAAACTCGATTCTATTGCAGCTGATATTCTAAGACCAGTGGGCATTACCCAAGGTTTTTTGATCTGGATGGGATTTCTGGGAATGGGACTTTCAGCTTGTATCTATGCTTATTACATTCAGTGGGACAAGGGTTTAATTGTTACCGGACTTCGTGATTATGTAAGTTGGGGAATGTACATAGCTAATTTTGTGTTTTTTGTGGCCACCAGCCTTGTCGGTATGCTGATCAGTTCAGTGTTAGGACTGATCGGTTTTAAATGGGTGAAACCAATTGCCAGAATAGCGGAGATTATCGCTGTCGCATTTGCTGCAATTGCCGGTCTTGTAATTGTATCAGACATGGGGCGCCCGGAAAGACTTCCCTATGTGTTTTTGTATGGCCGGATACAATCCCCAATTATCTGGGATGTTACAGTTGTTACTACTTATATGGTTATTAGTGCATTGCTGTATTTTCTTCCGCTAATTCCAGATCTCGCAATCAGCAAAGGACGCATTGGACATACTCCTTCCTGGCTTCAAAAAACGTATGAAATCCTTTCAGTAAACTGGAATCATACCCCGCTGCAATATAAAATACTTTTGAAAGCGGTCAGAATTTTATTAATTCTGATCATCCCGACTGCGTTTGCAATTCATACCGTAACTTCATGGCTGTTTGCAGTGACACTAAGGCCCGGTTGGGACAGTTCAATTTTTGGCCCTTACTTTCTTACCGGGGCTTTTGTTGCAGGCTCAGCGGCCGTAGTGATTCTGATGTATTTTGTGAGAACAAATTACAAACTCGATAAATACCTTACCGAACACCATTTCGACATGATGGGCAAGCTTCTCGTGCTTGTATCAATCGTGTATTTATATTTTAATATTAACGAATTTCTTGTTCCTGCCTTTAAAATGAAAACGGCGGATGCCATTCATCTTCACGAGCTTTTTGTTGGCGAATATGCTACTATGTTTTGGAGCGTTCAGTTATTGGGCCTTATTATTCCAATTATCCTTTTGCTCTTCAGATTTTTCAGAAAACCTTTTGCGATGCTGATTATCTCAATCTTTGTGTTGATCGCGGCATGGTTTAAAAGGTATTTGATTGTCGTTCCTACACAGGATCATCCGTTTCTGCCTAAGCAGTATGTGCCCGATGCCTGGATGGTTTATCATCCTACTATTGTTGAAAGCGCCATTACAATAGGGACTATCCTGCTGTCCGTCATGATTATAACTGTGCTGGTGAAATTCTTCCCCGTTATTCCGATATGGGAAATGGCAGAAGAACAAACCGAAAAAGATGAAAATATCAAGAATAACTGATAATATAAAACCTATGTTTAAAAGATATTTATCTCTGGTAATGATTGTGTCGCTCACATTGCGTTTGTCTGCACAGGAATGGTCTGTTCCGGCTGAGAATATGGCTAAAAACAGTCCTTTTGCTTTCTCCGATTCTACGCGTAAAGCAGGAGCAGAGTTGTATAATACGAATTGCAAATCCTGCCATGGTGACCCTGGTAAAAACAATGTTATTAAACTTGTTCCCATTCCACCTGATCCCGCATCTGACAAAATGCAAAGCAACTCAGATGGAGGATTGCAATTTAAGCTTAGTCAAGGACGTGGGTTGATGCCGTCATTTAAAAATACCCTCTCAACAACAGACATATGGCGTGTTATCTCGTATATCAGGAGTTATAATGATAGATATGTACAGGTAATTGCTGCAGATAAAGGTGGAGCCGGTGTAGCTATCCCAAACGCTAAGATGGTGGTATCATGGCTTAAAGAGACGAATCAGGTTCAGGTACTCTTGACGGGAATGAAGGAAAAATCGATTCAACCCGTTGCCGGAGCCGAGGTGAAATTATTTGCAAAGCGATATTTTGGTAATCTAATAATCGATGAGCCCCGCAATACTGACGCTTTGGGGAAAGCTCTTTTCAATTTTCCGAAAGATCTTCCGGGGGACTCAACCGGATTTGTTGAGCTGGTGGTGAAGTTGTCAGATGAAGCAGCCTTTGGAGAAGTTAAGGCCGACAGTAAACTGTCAATTGGAGTTCCGACTTATCGCCCTCCGCTGAATGAACAAAGGGCAATGTGGAATGTTGTACAAAAAACACCGGTCTGGTTACTTCTGGCTTATACAATCGCCGTACTGGGAGCATGGGGATTCATTATATACGTTTTTCTGCAAATCAGAGCGATTTACAAGGCAGGAACCGGAAAAGATCAGGAAGTCGCCAATTGATGTGTTATTTAATTATTGATCAGTAAAATATGAAGAATCTATCAGCAATCGGGCGAATACTTTTCGCAATACCATTTGCAATTTTCGGATTGAATCATATTCTTTTCTTTAATTTTTATATCGGAGAAGTCTCCTCATTCATTCCGCTGGGTCCTTATACTATTATTTTGACTGGATTATTTCTGATTATGGCAAGTCTAAGTATTATTCTGAATAAATATGTGAAAGTGGCTACAATTCTCTTAGCCGTTCTTTTGCTGATTTTTATCCTGACAATACATATTCCGGCACTATTTAATGTTGAAAAATGGCAGTTTGCTCTGATTGAATTGTTAAAAGATACCTCATTACTGGGGGGAGCACTAATGATTTCCGGGATGGTTTCGGAAAGAGAAAAGGAATAATATTTGATAATATAAAATAGAAATGAAACGATTATTGTTGATTTTTGTGTTTAGTGCGCTGTTATTCAATGCTTATGCTCAGCTGCCCATTAACCGGGAGGTTGAAATCGGTATTGTTGAGAAGCTTGGAGACACAATTCCGCTTGATCTGAGATTTATTAATGAAAAAAACGACACGGTCGCACTCGGAAGTCTGATTAATAAACCGACGATTCTGTCTTTCGTTTATTTTGATTGCCCCGGACTTTGCAGTCCGTTGCTTGATGGAGTTGCCGATGTGGTCAGCAGAATAGATTTGTCACTTGGAAAAGACTTCGACATCATCACCATCAGTTTTAATACGAAAGATACACCAGAGAAAGCGAGGATTAAAAAACTCAATTTTGTTCAGAAAATACAGGAAAAATACAGGGCAAGCTGGTTTTATCTGACCGGAGAATTGGGTAGTATTCAGAAAATAACCGAAGCGGTGGGCTTTAGATTCAAACCTACAGGCCTTGATTTTGCCCATCCTTCAACAATCATTATGCTTAGCCCTCAAGGAAAAATAACCCGTTATTTGTATGGTATTACCTATCTTCCTTTCGATGTGAAGATGGCAGTAATTGAGGCGCAAACTGGATTGGTACGGCCTACCAGTTCGAAATTACTCGATTATTGTTTTGCCTATGATCCCCAAAGCCGATCTTATACCTTGCAAATCACCCGTTTAATTGGTGCATTTACACTTATTATCGGGCTGTTTTTTGGGGCCTACTTATTAATTTCTTCCAGAAAAAAATCAATTAAAGATATCAAAGAATGAACAGTCCATCACCAACTCCCCCTTTAAATTATCTTAATCATCAGACCGGTCTGTGGTCGTGGTTAAGTTCAACCGACCATAAACGAATCGGGCTCCTTTACCTTTACGCAATTACTATCTTCTTTTGTACTGCGGCAGTTTTAGGTCTTCTAATGAAGATCGAGAAAGTCGCTCCAGGCGCAACGATTATGACGGCTCAGACCTATAATGCTATGTTTACGCTACATGGTATTATCATGATCTTTATCGTTGTGATACCCGGACTTGCGGCTGTTTTTGGGAATATTTTGCTTCCTATAATGATCGGTGCAAAGGATGTGGCATTTCCAAAGCTTAATCTCTTTTCATGGTATGTTTACATCACCGGCGCATGTCTGGGTCTTTATTCTCAGTTCGCGAACGGCCATTCACCCGATACCGGCTGGACATTTTACGTCCCCTACAGTGCTGAAGCATCTTCAAATGTTGTGATCGCATTGACTGCCGCTTTTATACTCGGTTTTGCCTCCATCCTCACGGGCTTGAATTTTATCGTTACAATTCATCGCATGCGTGCACCCGGAATGACATGGTTCCGAATGCCGCTTTTCCCTTGGTCACTTTATGCTACTGCATGGATTCAGCTGCTTGCGACTCCTGTTGTTGGCATTACTCTGCTGATGGTGATTGCGGAACGGACGTTGCATATCGGATTTTTCGATCCATCGCTTGGCGGCGACCCCGTTTTATACCAGCATCTTTTCTGGATCTACTCTCATCCTGCAGTTTATGTAATGATTTTGCCGGCGATGGGTGTGGTAACTGAAATATTCCCAACCTTTAGCCAGAAACCTGTCTTCGGTTACCTGCCTATCGTATTTTCAAGTCTGGCAATTGCCCTTGTCGGTTATTTTGTGTGGGGTCATCACATGTTCACATCCGGAATGAGTTACGAATCACGCTGGTTTTTCTCTCTCCTTACTTTCCTGGTAGCCATTCCAAGCGCAATCAAGGTATTCAATTGGTTGTCAACGATGTATGGAGGATCAGTAGATCTCCAGCCTCCCTTGCTTTATGCTATTTCATTTATCTTTCTCTTCACTATTGGTGGTTTTACGGGACTTACCCTCGGCGCAGTGGCTACCGATGTTCACACACATAACACCGATTTTGTAGTGGCACATTTCCACTATATTATTTTTGGAGGAATGGGATTTGGATTTTTTGCAGGAATGCATTACTGGTATCCGAAAATATATGGGAGAATGTATAGCATCAAATGGGCTAACATCGCCTGGGGATTTCTATTCACAGGATTCAACTTGTTGTATTTCCCGATGTTCATTATCGGACTCCAGGGAATGCCACGTCGTTATTTCGATTATGATCCGAAATTTCAATTGGGACAAACCATCTCCACCATCGGCGCCGCAATTCTTTTTATAGGTCTGATCGGGATGATCTCCAACCTTATTTACCATGTCCGCCGTGGTAAAATAGCCCCCGCGAATCCGTGGCATGGCGTCACACTTGAATGGCAGATTCCGTCACCGCCGCCTCACGAAAATTTTGACGAAGTACCTGTTGTTACACGTGAGCCTTATGTTTTTGATCATCCACATACAAATTAACTGACCCCGTAAAACTGTAAGATATATGTCGACAACTGAACACAGCGAATTTATTGATAGCGATACCGGCAAGATGGGGATGTGGTTATTCCTTTTTACAGAACTCTTCTTGTTTGGCGGGCTTTTTATCGTCTATGCAGTGATGCGTTCGAAATACGGTGAAGATTTTCATCATGCTGCACTCGAACTCAATGCCTTTATTGGAGCAACCAATACTGTGGTGCTGCTCGTAAGCAGTATGACGGTGGCAATGTCACTGACTGCCATACAAAAGAATCAGCCAAATCTGGCGATAGGCCTGATATTTATTACTTTACTCCTTGCCGGAGTATTTATGTTGAATAAATATTTCGAATATGGGCATAAATTTGAGCTCCATCTTTATCCCGGCTCCGAAGTAATGAGAAACCTTCCTCACGGTGAGATAATGTTTTTTGGTCTCTATTTCCTGATGACCGGACTGCATCTGTTTCACGTGGTAGTCGGAGGGATTTTATTGACGATTATCATGCTGAGAGTGAAATCCGGTAAAATAAATCAGGAACATTTTTTATTGCACGAAAATGGAGCGCTCTACTGGCATTTAGTCGATTTAATCTGGATTTTTCTGTTCCCGCTGCTATACCTGATTACTTAGCTTAGAAAGATTGATTAATGCCAGGCGGCAGATATCAAAAGGAGATATATATGATATCATAATGCTATTAAAATGATATTAGAGTAATATTAAAATGATTATTAACTGAATTACAACGATTTATTCGAATGAAGAACCACGAAGAAAGTCATATTACTAGTTATGCACTAAATTGGAAAGTGTTGCTTGTTCTGCTGATTCTTACAATGACCTCAATTTTGGTAATTAAAATCCATTTGGGAGCCTTTACAGTGGCAATCGCACTATTACTTGCATCGATCAAAACCACCATTGTTTTGACGTATTTTATGCACCTCAAATTTGAAAATCTTATTTTGCGTTTGATGGTGGGAGGCGTCTTCCTCCTGTTCGCTATAATAATTGTGATCACATTTATTGATTATTATTTTAGATAATTTTCCGCACTATGACAACAATGTTCTCTGGAGCATCCAATTTAGCCGAAGGGGTTGACAGGGCTTTTATTTTTATCTTTACTGTCTCCTTCATATTTACGATCGGAATCACTGTCCTCATGTTTTATATCCTGATCCATTTTTCACGGAAAAAGGTTAAAAATCCGCAGCAATTTACAGGTAATACCAAACTGGAAGTAATTTGGACGGTAATTCCGCTTATTCTTGTTCTGATGATGTTTTATTACGGATGGGTAGGCTTTGCTCCTATGCGTAAAGTTCCCGCCGATGCTATGCAAATTAAAGCTATCGGACGAATGTGGGCATGGAGCTTTGACTATGGCGAAGGAAAAATTTCAAATGACCTTGTCGTGCCTCTTAACCGGAATGTAAAAATGAATCTCTTTTCGGCAGATGTCAATCATAGTTTATTTATTCCGGCCTTCAGAGTAAAGGAGGATGTAATTCCCGGGTATGATAACTATTTGTGGTTCAAGCCAATATCGAAAGGCAAATTTGATATTTTTTGCACAGAATATTGTGGTTTGGCTCACTCCGCTATGACCGCGAAAGTAGTTGTCCTTGATAGTCTTGATTTTAACAAATGGATTGCGGAACTGAAAGCGACTGGCACTACTCCTGATGATGCCGGTCTTGCCCTTCTCAAAGCAAATGCTTGTCTTACCTGTCATTCGCTCGATGGCACAAAAATCGTTGGTCCTTCATTTAAGGATTTATACGGAGCTAAAAGAACCGTGCTTACGGATCAGGGCGAAAAGGAGATAGAAGCATTTGACGACTATATTAAATTGTCAATTACCAATCCTAATGCAGAAGTTGTTAAGGGATTCAATAAAGGACTGATGCAACCCTATAAAGATATATTCAAGGGAGAAGACCTTGACAAAATTGTTGATTATTTCAGAAAAGAAGGTGGGAAAAAATAACTTGCAACAAAAATTTGGGGTGTTAGTCAGGCTGACAAGAATCCGGCTGTCTTTGATGGTCACTTTTTCAGCAACTACAGGCTATTTCCTTACCGGCAGTACCCCGACGGTTTCAGTACTCTTTCTTTTTGCCGGAGTTTTCTTTCTGGCCGCCGGTACCACAGTGCTTAATCAGGTTCAGGAATGCCAGCGCGATGCACTGATGCCCAGAACTTCAAAAAGACCAATACCTGCCGGTGAAATTTCATTACGATCTGCATCTCTTATCTCAGCTTTGCTATTGCTTGGCGGAGCGCTGCTGCTCAGTTTGAATGGCTGGCTTCCGATGGTGCTGGGTCTTTCCAATATTGTGTTCTACAACCTGATTTATACCCCGTTAAAGACCCGTACCTGGCTGGCAATCATTCCGGGAGCTGTTGTAGGTGCCGTACCCCCGCTGATGGGCTGGACCTCTGCCGGTTTTTATGTCTTTCACCTCAATGCCATCTTTATCGCGATCTTCGTTTTTCTCTGGCAAATTCCTCATTTCTGGCTTTTAATGATCAAATATGGAAAAGAGTACGAATTAGCGGGATTTTCCTCCATTTCAAAAATGCTTAACGAAGGCCAGATCAAAACGGTCGTCTTCTATTGGGGGGTGATCACATCGCTTTTTTTAATGCTGTTTCCTTTTTTTGGGTTTAGCTTCAAACCACTATTCATTATCGTTCTGGTGGGCATGAATTTTGTATTTATAATGTTGTTTCATCGATTTCTCTTTGGTGAAAAAAATTCAAAAACAATCCATAAGGCGTTCATACTTATCAATTCATACGCGCTGATTGTGTTTCTTTTCCTTGTGTTTAATGCGCTGATTTCCTGATGTGACCCTTTCCATACCGTGTCAGGCGATTTCC
>CAYHDA010000008.1:0-19388 GCA_964355145.1 uncultured Mariniphaga sp. | reverse complement strand
ACCGTGTCAGGCGATTTCCGAATCGCCTCAATTGAGTCTATCGCCCATTTGTTTTTATTTAGCGCGATAACAAATCCCGCGACCCTTTCCATACCACCGGGTCAGGCGATTTCCAAATCGCCTGACCTGGTGGAACCGGAATATAGTCTAATTCGCCTCCTCCTCTTTTGGTGTGAGCTGTTGAACTATCTTAAATTCCGACAGAAACTCCCCGGCAATCACCCTGAGAACAGTATAAACCGGTATAGCCAAAATCATTCCCGGTATTCCTGCCATACCTCCTGCCATTAGAATCACGAAAAAAATTTCGAGCGCATGAGCTTTAATGCTATTTGAATAAATAACCGTCTGGAAAATCATATTATCGACAAACTGAACAATCATCACGACAATAATAATCCAAAACATAAGCGGAAGGGTGACTTCAGTGAAATTTGAATTGAGATTGTTGGCCACTGCAACGACAAGTCCGAATATTGCAGCAATCCATGGACCTATATACGGAATAACGTTAAGTATTCCGGCAAAAACCCCAACAACTACGGCGTGGCCAAATCCCAGCCCGGCAATGGTAAATCCGAGAATTGACAGTATCATTACAGCAACGATCTGAAACAATATTCCAACAAGATATCTCTTTAAAAGGTCGCCCACTTTATCCATTACCTTCGAAACACGTGATTCGTAATTTACCGGAGCAATTACAAGGATCCAGTTTCGGAACAGCTTTTCCTCTTTCAGAAAAAAGAACAGGATAAATGATACTGAAAACATCATCATAAAGATATTTCCCAGCACCGTAGCTAACGATCCAAATACACGGCTCACCTCATCCACATTTAACAGACCCTTAAGCTGAGCTTCAAGATAAGTTTCAACATTCCCGTCGATTGGAATATTAGGTGCGAACTGCGGAAAATTGATTTTTAATTGAGCCAGTGCCTTATTCAGATAGGTAATGACCTCTTGCATATTGATGGAGGACAGCTGGTCGACTTCTGAAACGACCAAAGGAATCAGAAACCCGAAAAAACTGATTAATCCAATCCAGAGTGTGAGTAATGTGAGAGAAGCAGCACCCGATTTGCCGATGTGAAATTTACGGATTTTGATCTGCTGAAATTTTCTAACCAGCGGACGACCAATCAATGAAAGTACGGCTGCAATGAGGATATATGTGACGATGTAACTATAATAGTAGACCAAAAATCCAAAAAGAATGACGGCTAAACCAATAATTAAATTTTTAATGCGCTGATCCATAATATTGATATTTAGTGCTATCAAACATACACTAATTTGAACTAATATAAAAATACTCAAACCTCCTGATTTTAAAAAAGGCTTACTCTCCCTTTTCAGGATTCTTATTATTTTTGCCATTATGACAGTTCAGAAAAACCATCAGTTGATTGCCGAACGGCTCGGTATAACTATCAGGCAAATAGCCAATACGATTACACTGCTCGACGAGGGTGCAACCGTGCCGTTTATTTCGCGCTACCGGAAAGAAATGACCGGCAGTCTGGATGAGGTGGCGATTGGAAATATCAGGGACGCAAAGGAGCAGCTAGAAGAGCTCGACAAGCGAAAGGTGACCATCTTGAAGACTATCGGTGAGCAGGAGCTGCTTACCCCTGAATTACAGTCTCGAATTGAGCAATGTTATGACCTGAATGAGCTAGAGGATATCTACCTTCCTTATAAGCCCAAAAGGCGTACACGTGCTTCGGTGGCCCGCGAAAAAGGTTTAGAACCTCTCGCAAAGCTCATCTTGAAACAGTCTGAAAAGGATCCGGAGAATTGTGCGATCCGCTTTTTAAACGATTCAGTCCCCGATGTTGGTGAGGCACTCGCCGGAGCAAGAGATATTATAGCAGAATGGATCAATGAAGATCAACACGCCAGAAACAGTATTCGGAACCTTTTTTCACGTGAGGCCGTTATCTCATCGCGCGTTGTAAAAGGGAAAGAGGAGGAGGGAATAAAATTCCGGGATTATTTCGATTCTTTTGAACCTCTTAAGCGCTGTCCATCACATCGTTTACTTGCAATGCGCAGAGGTGAAAAGGAGGGATTTCTAAAGCTGAGCGTAGGTCCGGACGAAGAGAAAGCAATTTTTTTATTGGAAAATTATTTTGTTAAAAGCCGAAATGACAGTGGCGTTCAGGTGGCTTTGGCCATCAAAGACAGCTATAAAAGATTACTCGCCCCCGCCATAGAAACGGAATTCTTCGGTTCATCGAAAGGTCAAGCCGATGCCGAAGCAATCCGTGTATTTGCAGAAAACCTCAGGCAGCTGCTGCTTGCCGCGCCACTCGGACAAAAACGCGTTCTTGCACTTGATCCGGGTTATAAAAGTGGTTGCAAGTTAGTTTGTCTTGATGCTCAGGGAAACCAGTTGCATAACGAAACAATTTATCCGCATCAGCCACAGTCGGAGGTGAGCCAGTCGATACGAAAAGTTTCGGCACTGGTAAGTACCTATAAAATTGAAGCAATTGCTATCGGAGATGGTACAGCAAGCCGGGAGACTGAGGCATTCATTAAAAAAATAAGTTTTGACCGCCCCTTGCAGGTCTTTATGGTCAGCGAGGATGGGGCTTCTATCTATTCGGCTTCAAAAGTGGCACGCGATGAGTTTCCACAGTTTGATGTTACAGTGCGCGGATCTGTCTCAATTGGCCGCCGCCTCATGGATCCTCTGGCAGAGCTGGTGAAAATTGAGGCGAAATCCATTGGGGTGGGTCAGTATCAGCATGATGTAGATCAGAAGCTGTTGCAGAAAGGACTGGATACGGTGGTCGAATCATGTGTCAATCTTGTTGGAGTAAATGTGAATACAGCAAGCAGTCATCTGCTGAATTTTGTTTCCGGACTTGGGCCGTTACTGGCACAGAATATTGTGGATTATCGCCGGGAAAATGGTCCTTTTTCGTCGCGGACAGACCTTAAGAAGGTTCCCAGGATGGGTCCGAAAGCATTTGAGCAATGCGCAGGATTTCTTCGGATTCCGGGTGGTACAAATCCGCTCGATAATTCAGCTGTCCATCCCGAAAGGTATGCCCTTGTTGGAAAGATTGCATCCGACAAAAAGTGTAAAGTTGAAGAGCTGATTGGAAGGGAAAAACTGAGATCAGAAATTGCAGCTGAAAAATATCTGAGTGAAGAGGTGGGTTTGCCTACATTAAATGACATCCTTGCAGAATTGGCAAAGCCGGGCCTCGATCCTCGGTCAGGAATTAAAGTTTTTGAATTTTCTGATGGTGTTTACGCAATGAAGGACTTGCAGATCGGGATGATTCTTCCCGGAATTGTTACTAATATTACCAGATTTGGCGCCTTTGTGGATGTTGGTGTAAAACAGGACGGATTGGTTCATATCAGTGAACTGGCCAATAAATATATCAGCGATCCTGGTGAAATAGTGAAGTTGCACCAGCACGTAAAAGTTAAAGTGCTTGAAGTTGATATTCCCCGGAAACGAATTGCTTTCTCGATGAAACAGGCCGAGTGAGACCCGCAATAATTTTCAAGGGAGATTTCGTTCAAAATATTGTCTTTCAATCCATTAAATAACGACCTCTTTTCAGACTTTTCCCCAGTGATAAAAGCCTTCACCATTGTCGGATGAAAGCTTTATTCGTCATTTCTGTCTGGTAATTCAGGGTTAATTCTCCGCTTTTTTATCGAGAATCAAAATGTCATTCGCAATAATCTCAGAGATATAGTGCGTCTCACCATTTTTATCGTCATAGGAACGATTGGTCATTTTCCCTTCGACAGCAATTTCCGATCCCTTTTTTAAATACTTTTCGGCAAATTCTGCCTGTTTTCCCCAAGCCACTATTTTATGCCAGGTGGTTTCTGACTTTTTATTTCCGTCGTGATCGCGAAAATTTTCGTTTGTTGCGACTGAAAAATTCGCAACCGATTTTTCGGGGCTTAATTTTGTCATTTTGGGATTGTCACCCAAGTGGCCGATGAGCCGGGCACTGTTTCGCAATGAATTCATAGTTTTAAATCTTTGAAATGAATAAAAAAGAAAGTAGTAATTCAAAGATATTGAACAGTTAGCGAAGTTATCGGATGATAATCGGATAATTCCGTTTGTTATCGAACTTAGCTGTTGATAATTGGTTCAATCGGTTAAACCGGTTACAGTACCGATATAAAAAAATGCCCCCTGAAATTCAGAGGGCATTAAGCTAAATTTTATAAAATCCGGCAGTTCCTTAAGCAGGATGTTCTGTCTCTTCAATTGGAGTGGCAATATCTTTGTCAACCAGAATTCTTCCGCAATATTCGCAAACAATAATTTTCTTTCTTGATGCGATATCCAGTTGTCTTTGTGGTGGAATTTTATTGAAACAACCGCCGCATGCATCGCGCTGTACTGTAACAACGGAGAGGCCGTTACGTGCATTTTTACGGATGCGGTTAAATGCCATTACTAAACGATCTTCAATAAGACTTTCAATTTTAGTCACTTTGCTTTTTAATTTCTCCTCTTCAACAGCAGTCTCAGCAGTAATTTCCTGTAATTCCTTCTTTTTTCTGATAAGGTCTTCTTCGCGTTCCTTAAGCAATTTTTCAGAGGAATCAACAGCTTCTGTTTTGGATTTAATATCCAATGTGAATTCACGTATTTTTTTCTCGGAGAGCTCAATTTCAAGTGTCTGAAATTCGATTTCTTTCGAAAGAGAGTCGAATTCGCGATTGTTACGTACGTTTTCCTGCTGCTCTTTATATTTATCGATCTTGGCTTTCGAATCTTTTATCTCAGTTTTTTTGTTCCCGATAGCAAAGTTCAGGGTTTTTATTTCTTCACCGTAATTTGCAAGACGTGTCTTTAAACCAACAATTTCGTCTTCCAGATCCTGAACTTCCAATGGGAGTTCGCCACGCAATGTATTGATCTTATCTATCTCTGATGCAACTGTTTGAAGTTCATAGAGCATTTTTAGTTTCTCCTGGATAGAAACCTCTTTTCCTTCGGCCGATTTGATAGTATTTACTGACATATTCTGAAATTTACGATTTTTTACCTCTGACAAAGATACAATACAGGGTTTGTTTTTACTTCCGATAAACGGAGTGCAAAGTTAGGAAATTTTTTTATAAGTATTTCATAAAAAAGCTCCTTCGTGAATTGTTCGCTTTCATAGTGTCCAATATCGGCGACAACGATTTTTTCCTCGGCATCAAAAAAATCATGATACTTCATATCTGCTGTAACGAAGATGTCGGCTCCGGCAGCAATAGCTGCCGAAAGAAGGAAACTGCCTGACCCTCCGCAAACAGCTACTTTTTTCACGGCTTTGCCCAGCAAATAGGTGTGCCGGATTGCTGTGCAGCCGAATATTTCGAGTAATCGGGACAGGAAATCAATCTCATTTTCAGCGCCGGGGAGTTCTCCAATCATCCCAGCCCCAATTTCCTGAAGGGTATTTTCGAGTGGATATATGTCATAAGCCACCTCTTCGTACGGATGAGCATTTAGTAAAGCCTGAATTATTTTATTTTTCAAGTGTCTGGGCAGAATCGTTTCGAACCGGACTTCTTCTTCAAAGTGAAACTCTCCCGGCTCTCCCACATACGGATTACTTGCTTCCCCTCCGCGAAAAGTTCCCGTTCCATCTGCACTGAAGCTGCATTTGTCATATCTTCCTATAGCTCCTGCGCCGGCTGCAAAAACGGCCTCCCGAACGGTTTCCAGATGATCATTCGGGATAAAAGTAACCAGCTTGAAAAGTTGTTCTTTTGCCGGAACAAGGATATTTACGTTCGTTAACCCTATTTTTTCGCAGATTTTTGAGTTAACGCCACCTGTTATATTATCGAGATTGGTATGGGCAGCATATATGGCAATATCGTTTTTGACTGCCTTAATTACGCAACGCTCAACAAACGAATTCCCGTTTAGTCTTTTAATCCCTTTGAAAAGTATAGGATGATGCGCGATAATAAGTTCGCATCCTGCCTCAATTGCTTCATCAATAACAGCTTCTGTTATATCCAATGTGATTAATGCAGAGGTAACAGCTGTTTCCGGATCGCCGATAATTAGTCCTGAATTGTCATACGATTCCTGATAGGCCGGAGGAGCAACGGATTCAAGATAACTGATGATTTCCCTGATGATCATGATTAATTAACTGTTTATGAAGCAAATAAAAAAAGGTTTGGGGGATGAAGCGGATCACAAAGCTTCCCGGATTTCCAACAAATAGCTTTTGATTTCCTGTAATTTTTTTACTATTTCAAAGGTGCTTTCGGTCTCTGTCTTATTCTCTTTGATTTTCGTTTTAGCTCCCTTGAGCGTCATACCGCGTTCTTTAACTAAATGGTTGATAAGCGACAGATGATCAATATCCTCCTGAGTGTAAAAACGGTCTCCTTTTTTATTTTTAAAAGGTTTGATGGTATCGAAGCTCTTCTCCCAAAAGCGTAAGGTCGATGGAGCGAGTCCAAACTTCGCTGCGACCTCGCCTATGGCGTAATAATGTTTCTCTGATTTTGGTTCCCTGAATGCCATAGTAATTTCTTTTTAGTCGAAACTCTGTCCCATATTGGATGAGATGGCGATCATCTTCTCGTATTCAAGAGGTGTAAGGTCTTGGAAATAATAATTTTGAGGATTTACTTTCTGTCCGTTTTTGCTGACTTCGTAATGAAGGTGAGGAGCAGTTGAAGTTCCCGTGCTTCCAACGAGTCCAATAACATCTCCACGGTTTACCTTTTGCCCTGCCTTAACATTTATCCTGCTTAAATGGGCATAATAAGTCTCATATCCAAATCCGTGATCGACAACAATAGTATTCCCATACCCGGGTTCACGTGAAGCCGATTTTATTACTCCAATACCGGTGGCAAAAACGTCGGTTCCGATTGCGGCTGTAAAATCCATACCAAAGTGGAACCGCAGTATTTTATAGATTGGGTGCATCCGCATACCCCAGCCTGATGCAGTTTGTTTAAGATCTTTGTTTGAAACCGGCATAATTGAAGGCATACTTGCAATCATTTTTTCTTTATTCATTGCCATTCGGGCTACTTCGTCATATGATTTGGACTGAACAAAGACTTGTTTGGAAAGAATGTCAAGTTTTCGGGTGGTATTGATAATCAAAGCTGAATTATCCATCTCCTCAAGTTTTGAATACCGGTTAGCTCCACCGAAACCGGCCATCCTAACCGTTGAAGGAATAGGCTCTGCTTCAAAAATAACTCTGTAGATATTATCATCCCGATTCTGAATGTCCTCCAATACTTTGGAAATTTTCTCGAAATCCTTATTCATCAGGTTGTATTGCGAAAGTAACTGTTCATTTTGCCGCCTAAGTTTTTTTGTCTGCGGAGGATCAAAAAACTGGAGAAAAATAAAGAAAAAGATAATCCCGGAGACCAGGCCGGTTGATAAATATCCAAGAACACGCCGCACCAATGTTTTGATGTTGCGCTCGATTTTATCAAAGCTTAATGTGTCAGGATTAAATCTGTAATTGGTTTTACCCATCTATTAATACATTTATTTCATTTCAATATGGCCAAAATTAGCGAAATAATCTAATTTTGCAACGTTTAATAGAAATTTATGAATTCAAAACAGATACGTCAAACATTTCTCGATTTTTTTGCTTCCAAAGCGCATGCGATTGTTCAATCAGCGCCAATGGTTGTTAAAAATGATCCAACCCTGATGTTCACCAATGCCGGAATGAACCAGTTTAAAGATATTTTCCTTGGCAATTCAACTTCGAAAAGTCATAGAATCGCTGATACACAGAAGTGTCTGAGGGTTTCAGGCAAACACAATGACCTTGAAGAGGTAGGGCACGACACCTACCATCATACCATGTTTGAGATGCTGGGCAACTGGTCATTTGGTGATTATTTTAAGCAGGAAGCAATAGACTGGGCATGGGAATTGCTGGTTGGAACCTATAAAATTCCTGTCGACAAATTGTATGTTACAATTTTTGAGGGTGACGAAAAGGATGGTGTTCCGATGGATTCAGAAGCTTACGGTTTTTGGCTTAAATACCTGCCTGAAGATCGCATCCTGAAGGGAAACAAAAAAGATAACTTTTGGGAAATGGGTGATTCGGGCCCTTGTGGTCCATGCTCCGAAATTCATGTTGACATCCGTAATGACAGCGAAAAGGCAAAGATTGACGGTCGTGACCTCGTCAACGAAGGTCATCCTCAGGTTATCGAAATCTGGAACCTTGTTTTTATCCAGTTTAACCGTAAAGCGAATGGCCAGCTTGAGGAACTTCCGGCAAAACATGTTGATACAGGTATGGGCTTCGAACGGTTGTGTATGGTAATTCAGGGAAAACAATCGAATTACGACACTGATGTCTTTCAAAATGTAATCACTCAGATTGGCTACCTCGCCGGCAAAAAATACGGTACAGACGAAAAATCGGATATCGCCATGCGCGTAATAGCCGATCATGTCAGGGCCATCTCTTTTGCAATTACCGACGGTCAGCTGCCTTCTAATAATAAGGCCGGTTATGTCATCCGTCGTATTCTGCGACGGGCAGTGCGTTATGGATATACCTTTCTCGATTTCAGAAAGCCATTTATCCATCAATTAGTTAAAGTTTTAGCCGAAACGATGGGGGAAGCTTTCCCGGAACTGATTAAACAGCAGGAGCTTGTCGTGAATGTGATCCGCGAAGAGGAGGATTCGTTCCTGCGTACCCTTGAAACGGGAATTAAGCTGCTTGATACCATTATTGACGGCACAAAAAAGAAGAACGGATTGGAAGTAAATGGTAATGTTGCTTTTGAACTTTACGATACTTTCGGATTTCCGCTTGATCTTACCGAGCTGATACTTCGTGAGCAGGGATTAACAGTAAACCGCGAAGAGTTTGAACTGGCCATGGAAGCGCAGAAAAATCGTTCCCGCAGTGCAACGCAACTTGAAACCGGCGACTGGATTGATCTGCAACAAGCGGAAGGTGACGGTTTTGTCGGGTATGACACCCTTGAGGCGAAAGTGAAGATTAAGCGCTACCGTAAAGTTAAAGGTAAAAAGGGGGAATATTACCAGTTAGTTTTCAATACTACTCCTTTTTATGCAGAATCAGGAGGTCAGGCCGGTGATTCAGGAACGATAGAATCCGATGGTAATAAGGTCGTGATCTTTGATACTGTAAAGGAGAATGACCTCACGGTTCATCTGGCAAAAACGCTTCCTGTTGACCCGGAAGCAATTTTTACAGCTGTAGTTAATTTAAAAAACCGCAGACTTACAGAAAATAATCACACTGCAACTCATCTTCTGGATCATGCATTACGCGAAGTTCTTGGGACACATATCGAACAAAAAGGCTCACTTGTAACGCCTGATTCACTTCGTTTTGACTTCAACCATTTTCAAAAAGTCACAGATGAGGAGTTGGCACGCATTCAACAACGGGTCAATCAACTTATCAGAGCCAATGAAAAGCGGGATGAACGTCGTGAAGTTCCTATTGCAGAGGCAGAGTCTATGGGGGCAATCGCTTTATTCGGTGAAAAATATGGAGATCATGTACGTGTAATCCGTTTTGGCGATTCGGTCGAGCTGTGCGGTGGTACTCATGTTGAGGCTACAGGATCAATCGGGCAGTTTGTGATTCTTTCAGAAGGATCAATATCGGCCGGTGTTCGCCGAATAGAGGCGATTACAGCGGAGAAAGCTGAAGAATATGTTGGCAATCATTTAAAAACGCTAAAGGAAGTTGCCACCTTATTCAATAACCCGGCTGACCTTAAATCTGCCGCCGAAGAATTATTTGTTAAACATCAATTACTTGCCAGACAGGTTGAACTCTTCGAGAGAGAATTTGCCGGAAAATTAAAGAAGGAACTACTGCTTTTAATTGAGCCTGTGGGTGGCATCAATTTTTTGGCACATCAGTTAAAAGTTGAAAATGCAGCAATAATAAAGGATATTGCCTTTCAGCTTAAAGGGGAAGTCAAAAATCTATTTTTAGTACTCGCTGCTGAAATTGACGGTAAAGCCAATGTTCAGATAATGATCTCTGAAAACCTCGTCAAAGAGCACGGTTTAAATGCCGGTTCTATTATTCGGGATCTGGCAAAAGCAGTCAGTGGAAGTGGTGGAGGTCAGCCCTTTTATGCGACGGCAGGTGGTAAAGAGCCGGCAGGAATTCCAGATCTGTTAAAAGATGCACGAAGATTTATAAAATAGTCATATTTTAATTTAGTATAAAAGCCATTGAACAATACTGGCTTTTGTTTTTTATCTATGTATTCGCACTCTAAATATTTATTCTCATGAAGAATTTTTTTAATTTCCTTTTTTCGGTTGCCACAGCCGGTTTTCTGCTGTTGCTCTTTGCATTTGCGTTGGCGTTCGCAACTTTTGCAGAGAATTCCTATGGTGTTGAAGCTGCCCGCGCGCTTGTTTATAACTCATGGTGGCTTGAACTGATCATGTTATTGCTTTCAGTTAATATGCTTTCCAATTTTATTAAATATAAAATGTATCGGCTTCAGAAATTGCCGATGGGTATATTCCACATCTCTTTTATTTTAATTATTCTCGGCGCCGGAGTAACCCGCTATATTGGGAAGGAGGGCGTTATGCATATTCGTGAAGGTGAAAGTGCAAATACTATCGTCTCCGCCGATTCGAAATTCAATATTATTGCCGATTTTCAGGGTGTTCAGCAAGGATTTTCAAAACCGGCCAGCGCAGCTTCACTATCTGCAAATAAGTTTTCAGATGCAATAAAAATTGGAGGTAAATCAATTGAAATTAAGGCGGTTGACTATTTTATGGATGCGCAAAGGACTTTAGAGGCTGACCCTCAGGGAGAACCGATCATCGAACTTGTATACGCTCAGAATGGGGGTATGCAGACCGAATTGCTTCATGTGGGACAGGTGATCAATGCAAATGGAGCCAGAATTGGGTTTAATGCTGAGTCAGATATCCGTTTTACTTTCAAAGGCGATTCACTTAGGTTTACATCCAAAGATTCTATTAAAAGTATGGATATGCAAGGGAATGATGCTCTTTTCATTGCCCCGGGAAGCGAAATGCCATGCTCTCCAAAAGTAATTTACCGCACAGGCAGTACCACTCTTGTATTGAAAAGATTTTTGCCTGCAGCAAAGGCAGTCGCTGCCTCAGGTAACGGAACTGCAACAGGTGAAAATGCACTTGTCATTCAGTTGACCGATAATCAAAAACAGCAATTAGTGACGCTTTGGACCTCAGCACAAAATGAGTCCTTAAAATACGCCGGAACCTTCGAAGGGGTTAATTACAAAATTTGGATAGGACCTGAAGAAACTATATTGCCTTTCTCTATAAAATTAAACGATTTTGTCCTTGAAAGATATCCCGGATCAAATAGTCCTTCGTCGTACGAAAGTCATATTACACTTTCAGATCCTGAATTGGGATTAAAAAAAGATTCTAAAGTATTTATGAATAATGTATTGAAACACAGGGGCTATCGCTTCTATCAGTCGTCGTATGATATGGATGAAAAAGGAACAATTCTTTCAGTCAATAAGGATCTGGCCGGTACAACCATCACCTATGCCGGTTATTTCTTGCTGTTTCTGGGGATTCTGTTGTCGATATTCAATTCAAAGAGTTATTTCTACGGATTAATGAAAAAAGCATCCACGGGGACTTCAATAATTTTATTATTCCTTTTGAGTAGCAATTTTTCGGCATCTGCTGCCGAACCACAGCCTGTCTCACCCGAAATTGCAAAAGCATTTGCCAAGGTGTGGGTTCAGGGGCACGATGGACGAATAAAACCTTTCAGTACATTGGCATATGAAGTCGTTATGAAGGTTTCGCGCTCAGAAAATATTGCAGGACAGGTTCCTGAGCAGATTGTTCTTGGAATGTCTGTCAGGCCTCAGGAATGGCAACAAGTTGAGATGATTGCTATCTCTGATGATAAAATAGAGGCAAAATTGGGTAGAACTGGGGGAAAAGCTTCATTTAACGATTTCTTCGACCAACAGGGAAACTATAAATTAGCCAATGAAATACAGTCGGCATTTGGGAGGAAGCCTGCAGAGCGGACCACTTACGATAATAATGTGATCAAAGTAGATGACCGGCTGAATGTTGTTTATCAGGTTTATCATGGTGACATGTTTCGCTTTTTCCCATCTCCTAATCGGGCCGACCAGACATGGTACACCCCTGTTGCACATTTTCCTTCTTCTTTTGGTGTTGACTCAGTGCGTGTTGTCCGTCTTTTCCCGGATTTTTTAATGGCTTTGCAGAATGGTAACCAGGAAAGTGGAATCAAGTCCGCAGAAGGGATTATCGGATATCAGCAAATGTACGGTTCGGCACTTATTCCCGGAAAGACAAAGCAACAACTTGAAATTCTGTACAACCATGTCAATATTTTTAAAGATCTTTCCGGTTGGTACGTTGTACTTGGTATTGTATTGCTTGGTTTCTTCTTCCATTCCCTTTTTTCAGGAAAACCATTACAAAGAAAAGCTGTCAATTATACTGTTATTGGTTTATTCATCGGTTTTCTTGCTCACGTCGCCGGACTGATTGTGAGGGGTTATGTGTCGGGTCATATGCCATGGAGCAATGGTTATGAGTCGATGATCTACATTGCATGGGCAGTAATGCTGGCTGGTTTGATTTTTGCCCGCCGCAATCCAATGGTGCTAGCCGCTGCCGCCATTCTTTCCGGTCTTACCCTGTTTGTCGCACAAATGAGCTGGCTCAACCCTGAAATAACGAATCTTGTGCCGGTATTGAAATCCTATTGGCTGGCAATACATGTAGCAATTATTACCGCCAGCTATGGCTTCTTAGGAGTCGGAGCGATTATTGGCGTGGTTAATCTGCTTATGGCTGCATCTCAAAATGAGTCAAACCGTGGTCGGATCATCCTGACAATTGAACAATTGACATTTATTAACGAGGCGGCTATTATTCTGGGACTTTATTTTCTTACAATCGGCACCTTTCTTGGAGGAATATGGGCGAACGAATCCTGGGGCCGTTATTGGGGCTGGGACGCCAAAGAGACCTGGTCGCTGATCAGTGTGCTGTTGTATGGTTTTATATCACATATGAGGCTTATACCTGGTTTCAGGGGGTGGTATGCTTTCAATCTGGCTTCCGTTCTGGGATTACTCTCCGTTTTAATGACTTATCTCGGAGTAAATTATTACCTGTCGGGGTTGCATTCTTATGGAAGCGGTGAAGGGCTGCAGTTCCCAATCGTTTTAGTCGTAGTATTCGGATTAGTCGGCATTATGGCTTTTGTGGCCAGAAAGAAAGAAAATAAATTCAAAGAGATTACGAAATAAAAAATTGTTGATAATAAATTTAAACCCGGCAGATTTCCAAGACCTGCCGGGTTTTTTTATGTTGTTTTAGTTTCATAACCTATCGGGTGGCTGTGTAAATAAATACTTTCCTTTTCGGAATTTTTTAAGAATTCCAAAAAATAATTGTTTTTTTTCCAACATTTTTTACTTTTACAAAAAATGTAACTGCCATGACTATCAAACGCACCTTCGATATTCTCGAACATTGCCTGAAAAACTATCCCCGCGCTGATGCCGTATGCGGCAAATACGATAACGAATGGGTTCCCTTTAGTACCGTTCAATTTGCCCGTCAAACAGAGTTACTCGCTTTAGGATTACTCGCTTTGGGATTAAAAAAGGGGGATCGTGTGGCCACAGTCTCCGGGAACCGGCCGGAATGGAGTTTCGTCGATATGGCACTTGCAATGACAGGTGCCGTTCATGTTCCTGTTTATCCTACTATCAGCGAGGAAGAATACCAATATATTTTCAGCCATGCTGAAACCCGCTTTATTTTTGTCTCAGACGATAAACTTTATAAAAAGTTAAGTCCAATGGTCGGTACTGTCGAAAGTGTCGAGCAGATGTTTACCTTTAATCAGGTCGAAGGAGCCACCAACATTGAATATTTATACACGCTCGGAAAGGAGCGCGAACAATCACTTTCGTTGACGCTTCATCAGATTATGGAGTCGATAGGAGAGGAGGAGATGGTCACCATGATCTACACTTCCGGAACAACAGGTATTCCGAAAGGTGTGATGCTTTCACACCGGAATCTGGTTTCAAATTTCACCGCTCATGCTAAGAATTTTGATTTGGGATCCGCTCATAAAGCGATTTCTTTTTTACCGCTTTGTCATATTTTCGAACGAATTGTCAATTATAATTTTCTGTACAAAGGGATAGGAATGTATTATGTGGAATCTCTGGCCCAGATCATGCCTGCTATAAAAGAGGTTCAGCCCCATATATTCTGTGGCGTGCCACGTTTGCTCGAAAGGGTTTACAATAGCATTATGACTAAGGGAAAGCAGTTGAAAGGCATCAAAAAAACACTTTTTTTCTGGGCTGTCGATTTGGGACGCAGCTATGAGCATAATATGAAAATGAGTCTCTGGTTTCGATTGAAACTGGCAATCGCCGATAAACTGATCTATTCGAAATGGCGGGCTGGATTAGGAGGTAATCTGCAGATTGTTGTATCAGGCGGAGCAGCTTTACAGCCGCGCATTGCAAGGGTTTTTAGTGCAGCGAAGATATATGTTCTTGAAGGATATGGGCTTACTGAGACTTCTCCTGTAGTGGCAGTAGGAAATTTAGTAACACGCGAATTAAAAGTAGGAACCAACGGTCCCGTTTTGCCGGGTGTAGAAGTAAAGATTGCCCAAGATGGTGAGATACTTACCAGGGGTCCGAATCTGATGATAGGGTATTACAAGCAACCTGAGCTTACTGCGGAGGTGATCGATAAGGACGGATGGTTTCATACAGGTGATATCGGCATTCTGGATGAGGGGAAATACCTGAAAATTACAGACCGCAAAAAAGAAATTTTCAAACTTACGGGTGGGAAATATATCGCACCTCAAATGATTGAAAATAAGTTAAAGGAATCGATATTTATTGAGCAGGTTATTGTCATCGGCGATCATGAAAAATTTGCCAGTGCATTGATTTCGCCTAATTTTGAATATTTACATGACTGGTGTGCCGGGCATCAAATTCTATTCCGTGATAATATTGAAGCGATCAGCCACCCTAAGGTTCAGGCAGTATTTCTGCAGGAAGTGAAAGAGATCAATAAAGCACTCGGCCAGCATGAAGAGATCAAGCGGTTCAGGCTTGTTGCCGATTCGTGGACTCCGCAATCAGGAGAATTATCACAAACACTGAAACTCAAAAGAAAGGTTATCGAAGCCAAATATAAAGATATTATAGAGGAGATTTTTGGGCCTTCGCGCGAGGAAGACTGATCTTATTCAATATCGCGTTCAGCGTAATTGAACATCCCGAATTTTACCGAAACTGCCGCAACAAATCCGTTGAGGTCGGTTGAGGTTATCGGGCCGTATTGAACCTGACTTGTGTAGCGATAGCTGGTGCCGATCCCCAGTTTTGCATATTTCCAGACATTTATTTCGAGAATCAAACCCGGTTCGGCAAAAAGGAAACTGGATTTGCCTGTTAGAACTGACAGTTCTGAATCAGTTATTTTTAACTGTCCGATTCCTGCCGACAATGGTAGTGAGAGATGGATTTTTTGAAGAGGCCATAAGGTGTATTCAAAGTGGACACCTTCCATTTTCATCTTCAATATGCCTGAACCTTTCGCTGCAGGCAGTACGAGATCATTTAACGTCGAATGATAAAGCAATCCTAAAATGATTTTTTTGTTGATAATAACACCGGCATCTAATCCCGCGATAGTACTGTATTGCAATGCAATTTCACTGAATTGGAATGTCGGACTAATATAGGGACTAAGGTCTTTCGCTTTATCCTTAAACAGATGCGACATTACTTTTGACTGCCCGTTCATCTGAATTACACAAAAAAAGAACAAGATTATCGCTATGCATTGTTTCATATTCTTATTTTTTAAGTTGCGCCGATTTTGAGTATAAAGGTAGATATTACAATTTTATTATGAAATGTTAAATTAACGAGTGGATTTAAACGAAAAGTTTTATTTTTGTTTACCGAATTTCATGTAATCGTCCAATTCTTATAAGTGATTTTGCATTATATATGGAAAAAATTTTAATCACCGGAGCCACCGGCAATGTGGGGTTAGCCACATTAAAGTTGCTGGAAAGTAAGAATTATCCAGGTGTTGAGATTGTTGCCGCAGTCAGAGATATCGAGAGGGCCAGAAAGATTGAAGGGATCGAAAATTGCAATTTCTGTCATTTTGAATTTGACGAACCCGAAAGTCATGATAAAATTTTAAAGGGAGTCACCCAAATTGTACTCATTCGTCCTAATCAGGTATCGGATGTTTCAAAGTATATTTTCCCGTTTTTGACAAAAGCTGAAAAAGCGGGGGTCAAACATATTGTTTTTGTTTCGATAGTCGGAGCAGAAAGGAATCGTATTTTTGCCAATCACCGGACCGAAAACCACGTTAAAAAGCTGTCTGTACCGACAACAATTCTCCGTCCTTCGCTTTATATGCAAAATCTTTCATCGTTTCATCGTCATGATATACAGGATCATGACAGGATTAATATTCCTGGCGGAAATGGACTTGTCAACTATATTGATGTTCGGGATGTAGCGGAAGTAATTGCCGCTGTGTTGATGAATCCGGTTCATGAGCACCAGGCATATGAGATTACCGGGCCGGAACCGATCGATTTTTATCAGATAGCCAGGCTTTTTTCAAATGAATTGGCTCGCGAGATCAAGTACACACATCCATCAACAATCCGCTTTGTAAGGCAAAAATTACTTGAGAAGAAGCAACTTCTTTATGTGCTTACGCTCTCATTGCTGTATAATGCTGTCAGAGGTGGGAAAATGAATTATAACAATGATGTTTTTCAGTCAATTACCGGACACGCACCTCGTCAACTGGTTGATTTTATCCATGAATTCAGGGAGTGCTGGATAAAAACAGGTGTGGAAAAAAAATCAAAAAAAATCATTAAAAGACTTCGGAGCAGCCGAATATAACATAAATCTTTTCAAGGTGAATAAATAGGTTACTTTAGGCGAAAATATTCACTTTAAATTAGTTATCTGATCATATTTTGTCAATTTTATGTCCTGACATCATAAAATATCAGCCCGAATTTCGTTATATTTATATAACTCTAATTTTAGCTGATATGAAAACGACACTAATTTTAATTATGTTATTTTTTTGTTTGGCATTAATGAACGTCAATGCCCAGATTAACCTTGGAAAGAAAATTAAGAATCAATCTAACAACAAAGCTAACCAGGAAGTAGATCAAGGTATTAATAAAGGATTGAATGCTGTCGGAGACGGAGTGAAAGGTCTCTTCAAGAAGAAAAAAACCACGGATCAGGCATCTGAACAGCAAGAACAGGATAGCACTTTACAAAACCCGCAGGTTAAAGATGCAATGCCGGCAGCAAATTCAACTCCATCGCTTGCTGCCTATTCCAAATACGATTTTGTTCCCGGTCAAAAAGTTGTTTATTATGAAGATTTTAGCCAGGATGCCATAGGTGATTTTCCTGCATTATGGAATACCAATGGTTCGGCTGAGGTTGTAACAACGAATCTGTTTCCGGGGCAATGGATGAAATTTGCTTGTCGGGAATCGGTATGGACCGATGCTTTATTGATATTACCGGAAAATTACACCATTGAGTATGATGTAATTCCGACAATCGGACCCGAGAGTAATAACGGAATGGCCGGGTGGACTATGCTGCTCATGCAGGCTAAAAATGTAAAAGCCTGGGACAGCGGTTCAGCTCCGGGGCAGGGAGGATACTGGTTTTCGGTTGAATATTTCGGAAGACCTGGTTATGGTACATGGCTTTATGGGGATCAATGTGATGACTTGGCTACAAGGGGTCTTAAAGAAGGGGAAGAGTTTAAAGAGAAATTGAATCAAAAATATCATATTGCTATCTGGGTTCAGAAATCAAGAGTTCGCCTGTACCAGGATCAAAATAAGCTCTTTGATTCACCTAAAGCATTTCCCACAGGTTGCGTAAAACCCGACAGGATCAGGTTTGAGGAGGGTGCCGCGATGATAAGCAATATCCGCATTGCTGTTGGGGCCCCGGATACCCGTAATAAGCTGATGACCGAAGGTAAACTGGTTACTTACGGAATTTATTTTGATGTGAATAAGGATATTGTGAAACCGGAATCGTATGGTACGCTCAAAGAGATTGCAGCTATATTGAATGAAGTTCCTGATGTAAAAGTTAAAATATTTGGTCATACTGATTCTGATGGTGCTGACGCAGCCAATCTTGACTTATCGAAACGCCGCGCTGCCTCCGTTAAAGCTGAACTGGCCAATTCTTTTGGCGTAAACGCCGACAGGTTAGTTACCGACGGAATGGGCGAAAGCCAAGCTGTTGCACCAAACGACTCTCCCGTTAATAAAGCCCTGAACCGCAGGGTTGAGTTTATCAAATTGTAACACTCATATCCCGTAGTAAGAGGTTAATGTTCTTCCATTCTCCTCTTGCTGCGTTTTATCCCTGCTTTGTTATTAAAATTATCTTGTGATGAAAAAAAATATATCGCTAATTATTTTCATGTTTTTTGGATTAGTTCTAAATGCTCAACTTAAACCTGAATCGGTGGTCATAGAAATGCCTGTTATTTCAATTTCAGTTTGTAAAAAGGAAGTCAGGCAGCAATTCTTGAAACAAATTGACAAACTAAAAGCTGAATTGGATGAGGAAATCACCCGCCGGAAAAATGAAACGAAACAAAACTCCAAAGTCATGGATGAACAGGCTGCCAAAAACATGAGGAATCAAATGGGAGTTTCTGTTTCGGATGCCGATATTCAAAAGTTGAAGAATGCGAGCAAGGAAGAAAAAAAGGCAATTGCAGATAAAATGTTGAAGGAAAGCATGAATGTGTCTATTGACGAAGTCAAAAAAGTGGGCAAAATGAGTAAAGCCGGGCAAAAGGCCTGGGCTGAAGGAATGACAGCTGAAATGATGGCCGATGCTCAGGCTAATCCGGACAAATATAAGGCAGCTCGGAAGAACAGTATGGGAATGTACGAGATGACTCAGGAACAAAGTCAGCTTGCTCAGAAAATACAATTGGTTACCCGAAAGTTTGAGGAACAATTGGAAGAGTTCAATAAGCTGAAAGAAAAATCCCTGTTTGAATTTGAAGCCTGTTTGAAAAAAGTTGATAAAGATTATGAGAATAAGACAAACTTCGATTTGGGCAATACTTATTCTGAATCGATTTCATTGCAAAAAAATGCATGCTATCAGAGCTGTTGTGGCGATCTGACACCAAAATATAAGACAATCCTTTTGGAAAGGTTTAATGACATGATTGCTTTGGGCGATGATTACAACCG